>JAYTGN010000333.1:0-3552 GCA_043733485.1 Gemmataceae bacterium | reverse complement strand
AAACCGGGTTTCTCTCTGAAGAAACCCGGTTTCCAAAGCAGAAACCGGGTTTCAAAGACGAAGCGGAGCGCATTCTACCTCTCAAATCTCCGCGACCACTCCGGCAGCCTTTCGTTCAGCGCCTCGGCATCGTCCGCATGCAACGTGACGTGTCCCACCTTGCGGCCCGGCCGCGGGTCCTTGCCGTAATCGTGCAGATGTGCCTCGGGAAGGTTCAACACCGACGCGGCCTCCGGCACCGCCCCGATGAAGTTGAACATCGCCGAGACGCCGATCGCATCGCATCGCCCGAGCGGTAACCCGCACACCGCGCGAACGTGATTCTCGAACTGGCTCGACCACGCTCCCTCAATCGTCCAGTGGCCGGAGTTGTGAACGCGGGGAGCCATCTCGTTGGCGAGCAGCCTTGGGCCGTCCTGGAACCATTCGATGGCGAGCATGCCGACGTAGTTCAACTCGCTCAAGACGCGCGAGGCAAATTCTGCGGCACGCTCGGTGAGTTCCTCCCCCGTATCGCTGGCCGGTGCAATCGAGCGATGCAAGATGCCATCGCGGTGTTCGTTCTCAACCAGCGGATAATTCGCGATCTGGCCATCGCGACCGCGCACGGCAAGCATCGAAAGCTCGCGGTCGAACGGCACAAAGCTTTCGAGGATCAACGGCCGCCCGCCCAGTTTTTCCCACGCCGCTTCAACCTCGGACGGAGTGCGAATCACGACCTGGCCCTTGCCGTCGTAACCGAAGCGGCGCGTCTTCAAGACCGCAGGCAAGCCGATCAACTCGATCGCGGCATCGAACTCGGTGCGGCTTTCGACTGCAGCGAACGGCGGCGTCGGGATGCCGAGCGATTGCAGAAAGTTCTTCTCGACGAACCGATCTTGCGACACTTCGAGCGCCCGCGGCGGCGGGAAGACCGGCACGCGTTCCGCGAGCCACCGCGCCGATTCCACTGGCACGTTCTCGAATTCAAACGTGACGACATCCGAAGCTTGGGCCAGTTGGTACAGCGCCTGAAGGTCGTCGAACTCACCGCGAATCTGCGGGCAAACCTGGGCAGCACACGCCTCCGCGGACGGATCGAGTACGGTGGTGCGGACGCCGAGCGGATACCCCGCGAGCGCGATCATCCGGCCGAGTTGTCCGCCGCCGAGTATGCCGAGTCGCATAGTGATTTTGAGTTAACCACAGAGGCACAGAGACACAGAGCAGAAAATGAGAGAGAATTGAGATGAGAAATTATGTCAGTTCAGCGACATGCATTTCTCCAATCATTCGCTCTTGGTTTTCTCTGTGTCGCTGTGCCTCTGTGGTTAGTCTTCTGCCTTTTGTAGTTCTTGAGAATCCAGCACGTCTTGAGTTTGCTTCGCGCGAAAAGCCAAGAGGGCATCGCGAATCGCAGAATGTTTGCCGGCGAGGATCGCGGCGGCGAAGAGGCCCGCGTTCTTCGCGCCGGCTTTGCCGATGGCCATGGTCGCGACCGGAATGCCGCCTGGCATCTGCACGATGGAGAGGAGCGAATCGAGGCCCTTGAGCACGGCCGATTCGACGGGTACTCCAATCACGGGAAGGTGGGTTTTGGAGGCGCACATGCCGGGAAGGTGGGCCGCGCCGCCGGCACCCGCAATGATCAGTTCGAGGCCGCGCGTGGAAGCTTGTTCGGCGTACTCGAAGAGCTGGTCGGGCGTGCGGTGGGCCGAGACGACGCGGGTTTCATGAGGCACGCCGAGTTCGTCCAGCACGTTCGCGGCGTGCTGCATTGTCTCCCAGTCGGAGCGGGAGCCCATGATGATTCCGACCAGGGGTTGGCTCATGGAAGTGTTATAGTCGCGAAGCCGCCAGTGGCAGGCTACCGCACCCGTTCGAAGATCGCGGCTCGCTTCGCGCGGGCGACTTCGCGCCACTTCCCAGGTGTATTCAACAGATACTGCTCGAGCGGCGGTCGGTCGTCACCCGTGGGATCGGTCATCACGATGGCACGATCGAAGTGCAAACGGTTCGACCATTCTTCAAAGCGGATGCCGAGTTGATCCGGCGGAAGACCGAGCGTGTCCGAATAGTATTCGAGTTCGTCGTCGCCGTAGAGTTCGCAGCGGTCGTCCATGAAGATTTTGAGCGAAGGCGTGTGGTAGATGAGGTAGCCGCCGAGGTTGGCGTCGTTGAAGATGCGGGTGCCGGGCGGCACGGACGCGGCATAGGCCTGCATCTCGGCCGTGAGTTCCGTCGGGATGAAGTTCGGATCCAGCCGAGCCCATCCCGAACCGATCACCGGCACCGGTTGGTGCGTGATTTGCAGGAACAAGGCGAGGGCAACCGCGAGAACGGGAACCGTGGCCCAAGCCCAACTTCGCGAGGGATTCGGATCGGGATCGCGGGCCAGTGAGCCGTCGCCGTACTTCACCAGAAGTCGATGCCAGATCGTGTGCGGCCAGAGATCGACGAGGGCCACCGCGGCGGTGATCGCGAAGAGCGGACCCTGGCGGATGCCCTTGAAACTGAGGAAAAGCCAGACGAGCGGGATGAGCCACGATACGCGAGGCCACTTCGGGAACACGCCCGCCAGCATGACCAGATAGAAGACGCCGAAGCCGATCACCGTTTGGCCGAGGGCGGAGGTCGGGTCGAGCGGCATGTGCTCGTTCACGATGAGCTTGAGAACGCGCGACCCGACGATGCGTTCCCACGTGTTCAGCAGTTCCATGCCGAACGGGTTGACGAATGGCGTGAGCCCGCAGGCGACCACGATTCCCACGAGGAGTACGGCCGTCCGCCAGGATTGGATCGGCGAACGGTCGCGATTCACCAGGAAGAGAAGACCCCATCCCGCGACTGCGCAGCCGAGGGTCATGGTTCCGCCGAGCACTCCGCCGTGGAGATTGGTCCAGACGACGAAGAGTGGGATGAGCCAGGCGAGCCGCCGAACTCCGCATCGGCCGCGCTCGAAATCGACGATGCACATCATCGTCCAGCCGAGCAGGGCGATGGTGAACATGTGGGGTCGCACGAAGTAATGGAACGCCCCGACGAACAGCGCCCCGCCCACGATGAGGGCTGCGAGTAGCGGCCCCATGCCGGCCTGCGTCGCCCGTCTGAAGATGGCCGTGAACAAACCCGCGATCAGTACGGTGAAGCCCAGAAGCAAGGTGTCGAGGCCGCCGACGCGGTGAGCCCAGGCCATGAGCACTTCGGCACCCCACTGTTGCGGGATCCAGGTGTGGCCTTCAAAGGTGTAAGTGAATGGGTCGGTGTGGGGGAAGCCCTTTTCCAGAATCAGTTCGCCGACCTTGATGTGCCAGAGCGCACCGGGGTCGTAGAAGCCGCGTTCGCGGAATGCGATCAGGAGGATGAGCCAGATGGCGAGGAAGAACGCCGTTTCGGGCCGGAACAGTCGCTTCACCGAGTGAGCCTCCGCTGCGGACGATGCCGATCGGGAAGCTTAGAACGAGAATTGAGGCTTTGGCGGAAAAGTGCCTGGGAGCGCGGCCGTCCCGGCCGCATTCGGTTCCAGTGTAGAAGGTAGGTACCAGGCGATGGTGCGGCCGGGACGGCCGCGCT
>JAYTGN010000332.1:0-23044 GCA_043733485.1 Gemmataceae bacterium | reverse complement strand
ATGGGGCGGCCGGGAATCGCATCCGGGCTCAATCCCGCACGTTCGGCGGCATGCACCGTCATCGGCAGTTCGAGTGGAGGCCGCTTCGCGGGCGGAGGCGTGGCCACCGCCGTCAGCAGGTTCGTGCCGTGCTTCAACCACTGACCGTGGACGACGAGAGCCGTGACGACTGCCACGATGAAGGCGAGACCGATTCGCAGGCCGACCACTTCCGGGCCGATGCCGTGCGGCACGAACGCCACCGCCGTGCTGAAGATGACCACGCCGTTGATCACCGGCCCGGCAAGCATGTACGCAATGCAGCACGAGAGCGGCAAACCCTTCCGCAAAAGCCTTCTCATGACCACGACGATGCCGCATTCGCACATCGGGAAAATGAGCCCGAGCAACGCCCCGATCATGACCGCGGGAACGACCGCCTTCGGCAGAAACTTCGTGAGCGCTTCTTGAGGCAGGTATTCCTCCAGAATGCCGGCCACGACCGCGCCGAGCACGATGAACGGCATCGCCTCCCAGAGGATGGCACTGAACGTGAGGATGAAGTCGAGGATTTCCTTCACCGAGTCACCGCCGGTCGTTCGTGAGTGGGATAGTCTCGGTACGTTCGCCGAGGGCAGGGGGTTCGCATCCGGTTCATTGTCCGAATGAAATGATTCCGTACAAGGGGAAGCTATCGGCAAGAGAAGCAGAAGAGTATAATTCGGCAAACCGACTAAAAGGGGAGAGCAGCGGATGCCGTGCTGTGCGTTGTTTTTTTGTGCGTTGCTGGGAACAGGCTTCCTGTTCGGGGCGATTGCTATCGTTAATGCTTTTCAATCTTGGAGAAGGCGCGAATCCATCGAAAGTGAATCCGATGAACCCTATCATCGGACCTTACGAGACCGACGACCGATCCCGTTCCCATCCCTTGGCCAAGCCATCGTGATTTCTTTACTCACAAGCCTTCTGACATTCGGAGCATTTTTACTGTTTGGCATGCTGATCGTCGTAGTGAAGATCGATTCAGACGATAGTGGAATCCTGGCTGGACTTACCTGTCTCCCAGTGGGTTTTGGCGTATTGTCGGCACTTCTTAGGCTCTTTTCGACGGTATCACTACGCCGAGCACTCTTTGTGTCCGGCATCTACCATCTCTGCGGTATTTCCGCGAGCATTCTCTGGATGTCGATACGTTTGGTTGCACAAATGCTGTAACAGATAATTATCGGAGTGAGTTGGCTGATCGCCGACGCATTCCGGACCAGATGGCGGAGAGGAAGAAGAGGCCGACGCAGACCACCACGATGGTGCCGCTGGGTCCGAACTTGACGGAGTCGCCGGGCCCGAGCTGCACGGAAACCGCCGTACTCAGGTAGAAGCCGAGCAAGCCGGACGCGATGCAAAAAGCCACCGTGAGCCAAAAAAGTTCCCTCATGTTGCGTGCGACGTTCGACGCGGCGGCGGCCGGAACGACGAGCAGGGCGTTGATGAGCAAGGCCCCCACAGCCTTGATTGAAAGGTTCACCACGAGCGCGAGCAGAATGATGAACAGGTAGTTGTTCATCCGCAAACTCACGCGGCGGGTGCGGGCCAGGCTCGGGTTGAAGCTCGCGAAGACGAGATCGTTGTACCGCCAGGCGAAGAGCCCACCGACGATGAACACGAGGGTGAGCAGGAACACGAGGTCGATTTCCGGGACGAAGAGCAGGGAGCCGAAGAGGAAGTTCTCGGGGTTGAAGGTGCTTTTATCGCGGAGGACGCGGAAGAGCATGGCCCCGAAGCCGATGGCGAAGGCGAAGAAGACGCCGATGACGGTATCGCTGGCAAGGGAAGTTTGTTCGCGCACGTAGACCATCGCCGCACCGACCGCCGCGCCGAACAGGACCATCACGAGTGGGACGAGCCACGCGGCGAGGGCACTGTCGCGGCGCGAATCGAGCAGCACGACGCTGAGGTAGCCGAGGGCGACGCCAGCAAAGGCGCAGTGGGCCATCGCATCGGAGAAGAACGCCATGCGGTTGCCGACGACCATCGAGCCGACCATGCCGCAGAGGGCGCAGACGAGCAGAATCGCAAGCACGCCTTTCACGACGAACAGCGGCGAATCGGTGGCGTCGGCGATCAAGTTGACGAACTGTTCCATCCAGAGAGCGGGCATGTCAGAAATCGTCCGCGGTGAGAGTGTCTTGGGCAGCGTGGCGCACTCGGTGGACGATCACCTTCTCGCCCTCGATCTCGTAGAGAATCCGATGAACTTGTCGGCCGCGACGAAAGAGGATCATTTGAAGTTTGAAGTCGAGGCCATATGATTCATCGGCCTCAGGCCAGACTTCCGGAGTATGCAGCAGGGATTCAATCCTCGCATCGATCCCAACTTCCCAATTCAGCGCGGATTCCGTTGAAATGCATGCTTCAATCCAGTCGAACGACTCGCGAATATCTCTCCGAGCGAGAGGACGAATTACGACGGCGCGCGTCACGTATCACTCCTTTGCATTGGCACGGGGAAGGAGGTAATCGCGAGCGAATTCCGCCCGGAATTCCTCGAGGGTTTGGCCCGGGACTCCCGCCTTCATTTCATCGTGTGAGGCTTGCAGCAGGGCAATCTCTTTCTCGCGGTCGTACGGTGCCATCGGATGCGGGTATTCGAATTGTTCGAAATCGAAGGCGATGTCCACGTGGACGCGCGTTCCTTCCGGCACGCGAGCGCCCGCCTCCAGCACCACGACCCCGTTCACAATCGTTCCTTCGAGCGTCATGTTTCGGCCCTCCGCACAAAGATTGTTCCCCGCCATCATATCATCCGTCTTGCGGCCTTCTCCAGCAAGGCCATCGACGCCTTTGCCTCATCCTGCGCGATGACGAGCGGCGGGGCGATGCGCACGACCTTCTTCGAGAGCGGGCCGAGCAAGTGAATGCCGTCGTCGCCGTCAGCTCGATAACAGGCCAGGACGAAGGCGTTCGCCCACTCCGCGGCAGTCTTCCCGCCGTGATCCTTCATCTCGATGCCCCAGACCATGCCGTCCTTCTCGCCGCGAACCGCACTCACGAAGGGGAGTTCCTTCAAGCGAACCAGGCCCGCCTCGATGATCCGCGACGGGGCCTTCATGTCGCCGATGACGTCGCGCGATTCGAACTCATCCAGTGTAGCCAGTACGGCGGCGCAGCAGAGCGGGTTCGCGCTCCAGGTGTCCGAGCCTTCACCATAATCGAGTGCAGAGAACAGATCGGCCCGGCCCACGGCCGCCGCGACCGGCACGCCATTGCCGAGCCCCTTGCCGAGCACGACGATGTCCGGCTCCAGGCCGTACGTGGTGAACGCGAACAAGCTCCCCGTCCGGCCGAAGTTCGCCTGCACTTCATCGAGTACGAAGACGATGTCGTTCGCCTTGCAGAAGCGATCGAGCAGTTGCAGGTACTCTTTGGGCGGGTGGTACGAGCCGCCGCCGCCGAGATACGGTTCGGTGATCAGCGTGCCGATCTTGCGGCCGAACTGGTGGAGCAGGGCGTCGAGTTCCTTTTGATAGGGTGCGGGATCGAACGGGGCGTCGCGAAGCGAGACATCGCGGCACTCGGCCATCGGGAAGGAAATGAACTTCACGCGCGGATCGCGCTCGCTGTCGGTCTCGCTTCCGGTGACGGCGTTGGCGAGTCCTTTCTTCCCGTGGAAGCCGAATCGCGTGGCGAGAATCATCGGCCGCGTTCGGTCGCGAGCCTGACCCACCCAGAGCGCTTTCTGAATCGCCTCGGAGCCGGACGCGGCCCACATCACCTGTTCCATGCGGCTTCCGCCGGGACAGGCTTGGAGCGATTTCAGCAACCGGGCCGACGCCTGCACTTCAATCGGCGTGACAGCGTTGTACGCCGTCAGGGGCAGGGCTTTGAAGTAATCGGTGCGCTCGGTCCACTCGCGCCAACCCATCAAGCTGCCGAACCGCCTCATCCAGTTCGAGGGATTGTGGCCGAGATTCGACACGAGCACGCCGGAGGTGAAGTCGAAGAGTCGCCGACCTTCAGGCGTCCAGTGGTAGACGCCGGCACTCGACGCGATCACGGCCTGCGTGGGTGTGAAGGTGCGGAGTGCCTTCGGCTCGACACGGGCGAGGGCATCGCGAATTTCGTTGCCGGTTGCTTCGCCAGCATGATGGATGGGGAGAGTCATGGTTGGTTCCAAGATCGGCGAGCCGAGTCGCGTAAGCGACCGGGTAGGTACTTTATCGACGCAACCCGGTTGCTTACGCAACCCGGTTGCTTACGCAACTCGGCTCGCCGGGATGTAGCTCTCTCTCATGAAGACACCGGCACGGACAGAAACAGCTTCCGCGGATCGTCGAGTACCGGCTCGAACCCATGTTTGCAGTAAAACTCGGTGGCGGCTTCGTCCTTGGCGTGGACGAGCAGGAGTTTGAGGCCGGCGATGTCTGCGGCCTGCATCGTTCGAAGAATCGCATCTTTAAGGAGCGCCTTCCCCAGACCCTTGCCCTGTTCGCGGTGATCGACTGCCAATCGCGCCAGGAGCATGATCGGGATGTCGTACTTGCCAAGACCCTTGACGACTTTCGACGGCAGCAACTTCTGATCGAGGGAGGCGTACACGAGCGAGTAATACGCCACGAGGACTGTTGATTCCTGGTGCGTCGCGACGTAATTGCGGACGATGCCCTTCTTCTGGTTCTGCAGTGCGTAATTGCGCAGATAGAGATTGAGCGCTGGCACACCGCAATCGAAAGCCGTCCGATCGTGGTTGCCGTCCAGAGGGCTTAGCGGGGAATAGGGCGATTCAGCCATCGAGAATCGACCGTTCGGTGAGTAACTTGCGTATCGCCGCGACGCTCTTGGCGGGAGGATGATCGAGAACTTCAAAAATGTGGGCCACCTGCTTTTTGTTCAGCGAGATGGCCCCTTCGTCGGCCACCAACTCGGTCGCCATCTGAAAGGCATTCTCCAGTACGAAATCACTGAGGCTATTGCCCTGCGACTCGGCCGCCCGAGCGATGACGGCCTTCCGGGCGCCATCGACGCGGATGCTCAGCCTCGTTTCCTTGAGAACGCGCTTGGTGGGGCTTTTTTGCACGAGACTCTTCTCCAATGTGTGTACCCACTGTACACCCACTCGACTACAATTGCAATCACACCCGTCCTGAATTGAGCACTGCTGGTTGCTTTTTTCTCGGTTCCAACAAGACGAGCCCGCCTTCCTTCTGGTTCACGCGAACGATTCATCGTCCTCCGGTTCGGAACCGGTGTCGTCAGGAGTGCCAAGCATGCGGATGATTCGTCGAGCCAAATGTTCGCTAACCTCTCGATGCCGTGGTATGGCCTGCACCGCACTCGTCGCCGGATTCCGATACCAATCGTGCTTGGCTCCGTGCCGTACCAACTCTCCACCCATGGCGGTGATTGCCTTGATCAGGTCGACACGTTTCATGGGAAGACGAGCTCCCCAACCTTGCGAGCACCGGGAATATGCCCGCCCGACAAGTCGGCGAACAGATCCTTGAGGTGGTCTAGCAAGTCGTCCAAGGTCTCGCCTTGCGTCCAATAGTCGGGGTAGTCTTCCAGGTACCCGAGCCACTCATTCCCATCCTGCCAATGGACGTACTTGATGGTCTGCATGTCCGTAACCTCCACAGTGCGTTGAGAACGATTATACCTTGTTCTCGAACAGCAGGGTGGGCGAACCGCTTCCCGGTTTGAACAGAACGAGTCCGCCTTCTTTCTGGTTCACCTTCACCACGCAACCCGGCGTCCCCGTAGCCGCCTTCGCCAGGATCGCTTCCAGCGCCTGCACGATCGCCACGCAATTCCGGTCGGCCGAGAGGTCGTTGTAGTCGAGCGCCCGCATTTGCTCCAGGCGAGCAGGGCGGTCGCCAGTTGGTCCTCCGTATTCCACGAACGCCACCTCGCGGAAGAACCGCTCGATGATCTCGATTCCGTAGCCGCGCTGCGAGCGTTCGCCCCAGGGTTCGAGGAACGTGCTGTTGTAGTGGAAGTTCGGCGTGTTCTTGAATTCGTTCGGCGTGCGGCCTTCAACCGTGAGTTCGACGCCGCGCTTCCGCTGATGGGCGCACCAGACCGCGTTGTCGAAACGGAACTGCACTTCCTGTTCGACGTAGCCGGGAAAGTTATCGGGCGTGACCCAACTGGTGTGAATGTCGAAGGCGGCCTCGCGCTGGTCCGGATGCCGATAGACGACCTGAAGCTGAACCGAGTCCCAGGTGGTGCCGTCGGCCGGTCCGACGAGGCCGCGTTGGCCAGTCGCCGAGATGCGGTCGAGCGACCAGGTTCTTGGTGGCACAGGCATTCCTGCCTGTGGGGGATCTCCACAGGCAGGAATGCCTGTGCCACCAAAAGTGAAGTCGATGAGCTTCAAGTAATGCACGGCGACGTAAGTGGCCGGGTTCCGGCCCGCGATCCATTCCGAGAACTGGCCGCCGGCAATCGACTTCGGTTCCAACAGCGAGCAGTAGCCGTTGTTGACGTGCTGCAGCACGCCGTCGGCGACGAGCGTGCGCAGCTTCTTGTGGTCGGGGTCGGCGAGCTTGTGATAGACGACCTTGGCCAGCACGCCGTGCTCGGCGGCGAGCCGCGTGAGTTCGTCCAGCTTGTCGAGCGAGAGGACGGAAGGCTTCTCGATCAGGACGTGCTTACCGGTGCGAAGGGCGGCACGGGCCGGTTCGAAATGGCGATCGTCCGGCGTCGCGATGCAGACGACATCGACGCCGGAAGCCAAGAGCCGTTCCGTGGAGTCCGGACCGGAGAAATTTTGAAACGTGGCAGCAACTCGATCGCGATATGCCTGGGCTCGCGTTCCCGTGCGGCTGGCCGCGGCGGCGAGTTCGACTTGAACCGGACCGGTGGCCGGCGAGTAAAGCGGCGAGCGAATCGCAGCTTCAAAGAACGGCCGATAGGTCTCGTCGAAGATCATCCCGAAGCCGACCATTCCGGCGCGGATTCGGGGCTCGTTGGGCGTGCTCATACGGCTTGTTATAGCGTCGAAGTTTAGCCGTGACGCGAGATGCTTAACAATACATAACGCACATTATCGGTCGCTGCGAAGAAGATGCCGAAACGGAACCTCGGCCCAAGCCTCAATCTGCAACGTCCGATAATGTATCTTATGTATTGTTGACACCTGGGAAGCTCAAACCGCGTTCCAGCCCTCGAAACAAGGCGTTTCCGTACGTCAAGGCTCGGTCGTCAACTCGATGATCGGCAGGCTCGACTGGGTGGGCACGGCATACACGCGTAGTCGCTCTCCGGTCTCGTTCTTCGGCGGGATCACGGCATGAAAGGCCACGCAGGCGATTTGCTTGCCGTGCAGTTGCTCGACCGCAGTGAGTCGAAAGTAGCCGACCCGCGAGGGTACGATGTCCGAACCGCGCACGCAGACAATCGACATCGGGAAACGACTGGATCGCTCCCGCGGCAAACGCACCCAGCCGTAGATGCCGGTCGGTCGCTCGCCTTCGGGAACCGCAGGCGCGTACTTCGGCGTGAAGGCGGCGACGTTCGGCAGGTACGGCGGATCGAGCGGCAGCAACGAGACGATCAGTGGAGGCCCCTTCTCTCCGAGCGGCACCGCCTTCGATTCGCCGCGAAGCATCGCTCGGACTCGCTCCACCGCGGACTCATCCGCAAGCCGGCGTTCCTCGGCGCGCGTTTGTAAGGCGACGACGTTTCCAATCGGGATGCCGATCGCAGCCAGGCCGAGAGCGACTGCAACGGCGCGCGAATAGCCGAGCCGCGCCACTCCGGCTCCGAGCGCCGCGAACGCCAGCGGAGCGAACGGCACGCAATAGACGATCAGATTGAGGTGCCCGTGGAACACCATGTGGTTGACGGCGAGCGCCTGCCAACTCATTCCGCCGAGGAGCGCGATGAAGGCCGCCGGAGCGAGCGCCGCTGCCGCCGGGTTTGACGCCCGGTTGCGCCATGCGAGGACGAGCGCGAACGCGGCTGCGGCGACCAGCGCACCGAGCGGAACCAAAAACCGCGCGCCGCCCCAAGTCTGCGGAGAACTGAGAATTGGCTGATAGAAGTAATTCGCGAAGCACCGAGCCGGCTGCGGAAGAGACTCGGGTGCGAACACCGGATAGATGATCGCCTCGGTTCCTTCCCCACTCGGAAGCGAAGTTCGAGCCGAGGCCCGGCTTCGGATGGTGGCCAGACCGTTCTCGCCCGTCTGTTCCGAGATTTGCTGGGCATGGATTCCGATTGCCGCTGTGAAGCCGACCACTCCAGCGATCCCCACGGCAGCGACGGGGAGAAGCCACTTTCGCCATCCGTCGCCGGCCGCCGCCCGGTGGAAGACGATGGCTGCGGCGGGCGAGGCCACGACCGTCGAGATGTACTCGTAACCGCACAGGCTTTTCGCGAGGACGAGAATTGCGATCCCGGCCAGAAACGCAACCGCGCGCAACGGCGAGCGCGCGGACCACGGATACGCCAACCACGCGAATACGAACGGAGCGAGTGTGGCCGGGAGCGTCCAATACAACGACGGCGCGAACGCGAGCAACGGTGGCGAGCAAGCGCTGAGCAGCACGCCGACGTGCCCCGCCAGAGGTGCAATTTGAGTTGCCACCGACGCAAAGAAAGCCGCCAGGAGTGCCGCCGCGAGTAGGCCGTAGAACGCGCTGCCAATCGCAGCGACCTTCTCGGGGGATGCGCCGGTCGTTCGCTGGACGCCCGCCAACGCGACCGACGAGAGTCCGAATTGCGAGCGATACGGCGTCCAAATCCCCGGGCTCCAACTGGCCATCGGAGCCCACGGCCCATTGTCCGGCGATCGCATTCGGTTGATCGCGAGCGTACAATCGCCGGTCAGGTAACCGGAGCGGAATTCGCCCACGACCGTGAGCGCGTCCTCCTGCACGCAAAAGATATTGTGGACGAACCCGCCGTAGAGAATGGCCGTGTAGATGAGGAAGCGAACCGCCATCTCTTGCCCTCCGTGGCAGGGGTCGTCGTCGAGGTGGGAATCAGTACCAGATTCCGGCGGAAGTTGCATCAGGAAAAGACGCCCATCGCCCGGAATTTCGCGTAGCGGCGGTCGAGCAACTCCGGGATCGGCTGCTGGGTCAGTTCGCGGAGTTGGCGAACGAGATAAGCCTTCAGGCTGTTGGCCATTTCGCGCGGAGCCCGATGAGCGCCGCCCAACGGCTCGACAATCACGTCGTCGATCACGCCGAGTTTACGCAGTTCCGACGAGGTCAGCTTCAACGCGCCGGCCGCCTTCGGCTTCGTGATCTCGGTCGCGACCTTCCACAGAATGCCCGCACAACCCTCGGGGCTGATCACCGAATAGTAGGCGTGCTGCAACATGCTCACGCGGTCGCCGACGCCGATGCCGAGTGCCCCACCGGACCCCCCTTCCCCGATCACAACGCAGACCATCGGCGTGGCGATGCGAAACATTTCCAAAATGCTCGTGGCGATGAGTTGGGCCTGGCCGCGTTCCTCGGCTCCGATGCCCGGATAAGCCCCCGGCGTGTCGATGAGGCAGATCACGGGAAGGCCGTACTTCGCGGCGAGCTTCATTTTGCCGAGCGCTTTGCGATACCCTTCCGGATGGGCGCAACCGTAAAAGCACTGGAGGCGTTCCGCAGTCGTGTGGCCTTTCTGATGGCCGACGAGCATCACTTTGAAATCGCCGATGCGGGCGAAGCCGGTGCGGATCGCGCGGTCGTCGCCGATGGCCCGATCGCCGTGCAGTTCGACGAACTCGTCGCACAGCGTCTCGACGTAGTCCATGGTCTGCGGGCGGTCTTCGTGCCGCGCCACGAGCACCGTTTCCCAGGCGCTCAAGTTGGCGTAGCGTTCGCGCTTCAGATTCGCGACCTCGCGGCGCATCCGGCGAATGGAGTCTGCCGCGCCCGGCGCATCGGGAGCGTCCTCGAGCCGCGCCAGCAGCATCTCGAGTTCGTGAATGTCTTGTTCGAATGGAAGCGGCTTCGGAACCATACATGAGGCCCATGAAGAACTAACCACAGAGGCACAGAGACACAGAGAATACCAAGACTACGATTTTTAGGAGTTGAGTTGAGCCTCAAGCTGAGTTCAGCTCCACTGTAGTGGGGGGAATAATCATGTAGGGCGGGCTGTGCCCGACACCGCGGAGTCGGGCACAGCCCGACCTACAAGAAGCGTCAAACGTCTCCATTCTTGACCACCCTCGTTTTTCTCTGTGTCTCTGTGCCTCTGTGGTTAGCCGCCTTTTTTACTCTTCTGCAAGCGGCTTCTCGTCCTTGAAAATCTTCACCTTACGCAGCTCGATCAACACCTCGTGGAAGTTCTTGGGCCGGTCGTCGCGCTTCTTCGACATCATCTTGAGCACGAGTGCGGAGAACTCGTCGGTGAGATCCTTGTTGTAATTGGAGGGCGGTACCGGCTTCTCGATGAAGTGCCGCGTGAGCAGGTCGGACTGCGTCGAGCCGACGAACGGCTTGCGGCCGGTCGTGAGTTCGAACAGCGTACAGGCGTAACTGTAAATGTCGGCTCGGCCGTCCAGCAGTTCGTCCTTGATCTGCTCCGGGCTCATGAAGCTCGGCGTGCCCTGCGGACGCTTCTTCCCCTTGAACATTTTCGCGAATAAGCCGGACTTCATCTTGAGGCTGATCGCGAAGTCGATGATCTTCGTGTCGCCGAGCGAATTGACGAGAATGTTGTCCGGCTTCACGTCGCGGTGGACGTAGTTCATCGCATTCATGTAGGCCAGTCCCGTGGCCGCTTCCTTGAATATCTTGCGGGCGTGCTCGCGGATGAACTTGTTGTCTTTCGCCTGCAGGCGCAATCTCAAACTTCCCGACGGGAAGAATTCCATGATGAAGTGCGGGCTCTCGGGCGAACGATTCACCTTGAAAATGCGGATGACATTTTGATGGGCGAGCTTAATGCCGATCTCGGCCTCGTTGAATAGCCCTCTGCGATGTTCGGAATTCGACTCGGCTTCGGGCAGCAGCACTTTCATGGCGAAGTGGCGGTTGCTGTGCGGTTCGATGACTTCAAAGACCTGCGACGTCTGCCCGGTTTGCAGCAGCGTGCGCAGCTTGTAGCCGCCGATCAGTTCGTTGACCTCCGCCATCCAATGTCTCCCGAAACCCGGTTTCAGCTTGGGAAACCGGGTTTCTTTTTCACGGCACAAGAAACCCGGTTTCGAAGCCAGAAACCGGGTTTCTTTACCAGTATTCTTCGAAGTGGACGTTGCCCTTGAGCTTGATCGCCGAGACGTCGGCTTGGAAGCCGCGCTGTTCGAGGATTTCGATCACGCCGAGCGGCGTCGGATAACTCTTGGTCCCCGCGGCCTTGTCGCGGATAGGCACGCCGATCATCTTGGGGTTGCCGCACAGGAAAACGTGCGTGTTCGCGGGGTCCAGCGGGGCACCGAGCTGCTCTTCCATCTCGCCGCCGGAAATCACATCTTGGATGTACACTTTCCGGGTGACGGTCGCTTCGCGCGTCGTGAGCGGCAGGTATTTATAGTTCGGATATTGGTACATCAAACGATTGTGAGTGTCGAGGTAGCCGAGGTCGCGGGAATATCTCACGCAGGAAGCCGAGAGCATTTTCCCGACGTGCCCGCGGCTGAGGAGTTCCCACATCATGTAATTGTGCGGGGCCTCGCCCGTGCCCGTGCCGAGGAATATGACATTGTCCGTCGGCTTCACCGCGTCCAGCGTGTACATGCCGGTGATTTTCTCGCCGATGTTGATGCGGTCGCCTTCGTTCAAGGCGAACAATCGCGGCGTGAGGGCTGGCACGCGGCCATCGGCATTCTCGCGAACCAGCACGATGTAGAATTCGAGGTAGTCCGTGCCCGCGACATCGACCAACCCGCCCTGCTCCGCCAACATCGAACAGCTAATCGAGTACGCCCGGCGAACGACCTTGCTCCGATCGTCCGGCGCGAGCGTCTCGACCTGGCAACCTTCGGTGCGGCCTTCCCAATTCCCCAAGCCCAGCGAGCAATATTGACCCGGCTTGTGAACCGGTCGGGGGAAGTCGGGCTTCACTCGAATCACCATCAGATCCGAATGGAGCTTCTTCAAGTACACCACGGTGCCGTTGTAGCGCCGCTGGCGGAGTTCGGCGATTTCCTCGGAAGTCATGTCGTCGCGGCGCTCCTGGCAACACGAGCCGCTGAAGACAGCGGCCGGCTCGATTCATTGTAGAAAGCGCGAACTTCGCCGCCCCTACGAGAGCTTCTTCGCCACGCCGCGGGTGTAGTCGGTACACTTCTTCATGTCCGCGCTCGGGTCCTTGGGGTTCGCTTCGTACTCGATGCTCACCGCACCCTTGAACTTCACTTCCTTTAGCGCCTTGAAGACCGCGACGAGGTCGAGCGCGCCCTTCGGGTCGCCGAAGACGACGTCTTCTTTCTTCTTGTTGTCGTGGTCCTTGAGGTGCATGCCGAAGTTGCGGTCGCCCATCACTTTCACCTGCTCGGCGGGGTCGAGTTTCTCGCCGAGTTGGGCCATGCGAATGAGGTGGCCCGTGTCGAGGCACGACCCGATGAGTTTGTGGTGGTCTTTGACGGCCTTCAGGATGATCTCGGCGGACCACCAGTGATCGCGGCCCTTCCCCGAAGGCCCGTGCGGGTGAATCGCAATCGCGATCTTGTACTCTTCGCACAGCTTGTCGAGGCTATCGAAGGCGTCCATCGAGGGGCTGGCGCTCAGGTACTGCACGCCGCACGCCGCGCCGAACTCGAACAGCTTCTTGTTCTCGTCGTGCTTGCTGCTGAACCCCGAGACGCCGAACCCGACGGGCGCGACTTCGTATTCCTTGCAGAGCGCGAGGATGGCTTTGAGCTTCTCGGGCGTCGAGTTCGGCGGAATGTGCTTGCTGTAGAACTCGGCGTTCTTGATGCCGAGATCCTGGATGCGTTTGAGGGCGGGTTCGAGGTCGAACTCGCGGAAGGTATAGCTCTGGACGCCCAGCGCGATGCCGGCACCGAGGTCGCCCTTCCCCGTGTCGTCGGCCCGAACGGCGTCGGCGGTGAGCAGGCCCGCTGCGGCAACGCCACCTGCTTGGAGGAACGAACGGCGCGAGAGTGGCGAGTCGAACATGGAGAGATCCTCGTGGAGTTCGGAGACAGTCCGAAGACAGTGTACTGGCGAATCGCTCGAAAATCGAAAACAACCGGAGACGGGTGAGCGAGCGCTGGACGAACGGGTACTCGGCCCGGTATGATCGAGGTATGAAAACTGCCTCACTCGCGTTGAAGACCGAGGCCGAGATTTGGCTGAGGATTCTCCACCCCAACGACGAATTTCCTCCGCGAGTGGCCCGCGCCATTATCGGCCTTTCCCTGCCGAAAGGAAACTTGGCTCGGATGCACGAACTTTCTGCCAAGGCACGTGCCGGTATTCTCACGGCCGAGGAAGCCGCGGAGATGGATGGCCTCGAGCGCGCCGGCTCGATCCTCTCCATTCTCAAATCGAAGGCGCGACAGGTCCTGAAGGGTTCCCTCTCGAGCATCTGACCCGTCATGAGAACCGCACTCATCTCGCTCGTACTATTTATCTTCCGGCACGGATCGCTTCGGATGCCGCCCACGCTGAAGGCGGGGTTACGGGCCACGTTTGGAGCTACGAGGAACTGGTAGAGTTGATCGACCGGACAGAAACCGAGAAGAAACGCCAACAGGAGGGCGAGCGATGTTCGCCGTGATTCATCCACCCAACCCGATTTTAGCCTACGCTGTCATTGTCTGTGCGATTGCCGTTCCGGTGATTTGCTTCATTGGGTTGTCGATCCTGCTTCTTCGGTTTCTGCGGCGAGGATCGAGAAAAAATTTCCCGCCTGAGGAAGCCTGATGACACATTCCCCCGAGAGTATCATGCGCCTTCTCGCACCGCTCGTCTTGCTCGCGTTCGCAACCGCCCTGCCTGCCGCCGAGCCGGCCTTCACCACATTCGACCGCAAGCACGAGATCGGCACCATCAACCTCACGGTCGTCTACTTCGTTCCGAAAGATCGCACGCCGCTCCCGGATTGGAAAGACCGCATCGATTACTACGTGAAGCGGATCGCGAGGTTCCATTCCCGCGAACTCGGCGATGGCTCGAAGCTCAACGCCGTCGTTCACCCGAAACCGCTCGTCACCGAGAAAGCCACCGCCGCGTTCCGCAAGGGCGACCAGGACGCGACCTTCTACAGCACGATGGACGAAGTGAAGTCACTTCTCAAATGGAAGCCGGACCGCAAGACGGGCTTCCCCGTGTTGCTCGTGATGAGCGACTTCAACTGGCGCGAGATGGACGATTTTCGCCGCACGCGGCTCATCGACGGCAAAGAAGTTCACGAGGGCAACATCGCGGCCGATGGCCGGCACTTTCCCGGTGCCGAATCCGGCGGCGCTCGCGCGATCTACTACGCCGACCCCGGCTACGGCATGGGCCTCGTGAGTGCGGACGGCTGGCGCGTGCCCTACAGCGGCTCCGATTGCGTCGTCTATCACGAAGGCCTCGGCCACAGCATCGGCTTGCCGCACCCCAAACCCCTCGACGACAGCGTGATGGGCACCGGCCAGTACAAATTCTGGATCAACGAATCGCGTCTGAATTTGAAGCAGAAGAAAACGCTCGGTTGGGTGCCGCCGGACAAGGAGCCCGACCGCTCCGCGGACCTCTTCACCAAGTTCACGGCCCTCCCCTTCCCCACCGTTCCGAGGGCGACCGAACCCGTAAAGCTCGCGCTGACTTGGCCGAAGGACGCCGTCGTGAAGGTCTTTAAGGTCCGCACGCAAACGGACCTTCTCGGCAAATGGGAAACGGTTCCGCTCAAGGACTTCGGCAAGCCGCCGACCTCGATCCCGCTCGGCACCTTCGACGTGCCGACGCCGGTGAGCTATCGCGTGGACGCAACCTTGGACGACGGCCAGACTGCGGAATTGTGGGGCTACTTTCAGGTGAAGGAGAGGAAGAAGTGATGGGAATGTGCATTGAGTGAACGAGAAGTTGCGACTGGGAAATACGTACTTGTTTAGCGCTCCAAACCCGTGAAATCAGGCCGTTTTCGGAGTCGAAACCAACAATACTACACCAAAACGAGGCTTAGCAAGGCTGACAATCGATGCCCGATAGGCAAGAATCGCTTGTTTTCAAGTGTTTCATGACTCGCAGGTGGTGTACAGGCAGCCAGCGACCCACGCTAAACAGATACGGAAATACGTTAAGCGGCCGGGGCCGCTTCGGAGGACGTGGTTCCTGAAGAACTGGAGGAGTGGCCCCGTTCAGCTTCAGCCGCTGGTTGAACAGACTTCGTTTGCCGCACGAGCCTGCTACCGAGGGACACCTGACGCTTCCGTAAATTGGCGAAAAATGCACCAATGTCATGGTTGCACTCCACCGCCAGTTGTTCACGGGCACGATGGACTTCCGCGACGATGGGGTCTTCCCACATGATGCTAGAAGATGGGTGCAAGGGGGTCATGGAAACAAGGCGGGGCTCCCCGCCTTATCGGAAGTTCCCAGTGGGGCGGGAAGCCTTTCGACATTTATCATCAGCGGCATCTGAGTAACACGCCTTCCGTCTAAGAAAACGTGAACCCAGAAAACGCCTCCATTTTTGATTTCGATCACACCACCGAACTTCAGATTGAATCCGCCCTGCGGTTCGACCGGAAAGAGAACTGACTGCTCGAACAACTTACCCGATTTTTTCCCTGTGGGAGATTCCACAACCAGACTTACCTTGTGGCTACCCGATCCATCTCCGGACTTGAACGAAACAACTCCCGAGAAGTTTACGGGTAGCCGTTTTTCGTCTGATGGTACATCCGGTGGCGTCAGGTGGTGAAGCTGAATGGTCAGCGTGTCGATGATTCGGATAGCAGAAAGTGCGCCATCCTGCTTGTCTTCGATTGCCTTTTCACAGAAGAACGCTGCGGAGAGGAATGGGCCTCCCCTCTTGGTCTTCGTGGTTGTCTTTCTCTTCGCCATATTAATGTGAGCTCGATTGTGAAACCGTCATTTGGATTCCGGAAACCCCAGGGTAGAGCGACTGTGGTGAGTGACTTTCGACTGTTAGCGTCGTCGTAATATTCGTGGACACGGCAGGCGCAGGCTGATCCTCTGCAAACTCCACCCGCAACTTCACTCGGAGAGCCAGTGCAAGTCTTCTCAGGAAGGTGAGCGTGTGCTTCTCGTAATCATCATCTTCAATACGAGAAATTACTGATTGCGTGGTGCCGACGAGCTTTGCCAACGCGACTTGGCTTAGCCCTCGCTTCTTTCGCAGATCCTGAAGCTGCTTGGCAATCGAAGAATGTAGCTCGAACTCTGAAATTGAGTCGGCTAGTGACGGATCGAGCTCCATTTGCGCTCGAATCCAATCGGCCATGTTTTTCGTTTTTGGCATGTTATGTGTCGAAGGTGGTCGTGTATTTGTCGGGATCTTGTTCCACCAGCGCCTTGTTTTTCAGCGCAGTCGCTATTTGCTGTGGAGGAACCCTAGCTTCCTTTGTGAATCCGTGCGAAAGACAAGCGAACTTGTTATTGTGAAACCAGTACAGTATTCGGTAGTTCACATGTTTACTCTTAATTCTCAGCTCATAAATACCGTCTTCCAAATAAGCACTTTCCGACCGATTCTGGTTGAGCTGGTGGCCAAGTTCCGACAGCCGCAAAGTGCGATAGAGACACAAATCGTAGGCTTTACGATCGCGTTTTTTTACTTGTTCCAGCCAAATCATCAGCGGAATATCTGTGGACGATTTGCTGAACGTGCGCACCTCTATCGCTGGCATTGGCTGGCCTCCATATAGTCTAGCAACGCGCGCTCACGGGTCAATCGCAAAATTGCGATAATTTCGCGAACGCCTCGCGAGGCCATGGTGTCGATCCCATTTGAAGGAACGGAACCGCTTTGCCAAGCCGTTCTCGTTCCTCACAAGAATCACGCCTAAGGCGAGCGGCATCGGTTTTTCAACTTCTCGCGGTCACAGGCATCTTTACTAAAGCGAATTGCTCGATGCCAGAATCGAAAGTACTATTCGTTTGTTCACGTCGCGTTGAAGGAATCCCGATTCGCCCCACAACCAACGGCCATGCCATGAAACTCCCTCTTTCCCAACATGTGTTCCGATTCGAGTACGGCGAACGGCACCGGTACCCGTCGCGTTCGCACGGCGGTACAAGCCCAAGTTCAGGTTGAACTTGCAGCGAATTCCGGAAGCGAACGGCGCCGCATCCGTCGCTCCGAAACGCTGCAAATCCCGGGAATCATGGCGAATGCGCGAGACCGAGAAAAAAAACACAGCGAATCGGCACTCACTTCCCATGCAACAGCTGCCAAGCCAGGCCGGGCTTGTCCACGCGGAAGGTCACCATGCGGCAATGTTCCACCTCGCAGACGTAGGCCGTGCGGCCGTCCGGGCCGCCAAAACAGATGTTGCTCGGCTGCTTCCCAAGAACGTCGATCTCCTTCAACACATCGCCCTTCGGCGACAGCTTCACCACGGTGCCCTTGCCGTAGCGGGTGATGTACAAGTTGCCGTCGATGTCGCAACGCATGCCGTCGAAGCCGTGGTCGTCGAACTTCTTGAGGAGTTTCTTTTCGCCGAGGGTGCCGTCGGCTTCGATCGGGAAGGACCAGACGTTCCGCTGCTTCGATTCGTTCACGTAGAGCGTCTTGCCGTCGGGGCTCACGTCGATGCCGTTGGTGGTGCCCATGTCGGCGGCGAGCTTCTTCATCTTGCCGTCGGTGCCGATGCGCCAGAGTTGGCCGGTGCCTTTGTCCCAGTTCGGGTCGCTGGCGAAGAGGGTGCCGTCTGGGGCGATGGCGAGGTCGTTGGGCTGGTTCATGCTCGGTTCGTGGGCGAAGACGGAGATGGCTTTAGTCTTGGGGTCGATTTTGAGGACGTTGTGGCCGGTGTAGTCGGCGACGTACATGAAGCCTTTCTTGTCGAAGACGATGCCGTTGCCGACGCTCGTGCCGGGGAGGCGGACGTAGACTTCGGGTTGGCCTCCGGGTGCGATCCTGGCGATGTCGCCGGACTTCTTGAAGTTGACGACGTAGAGGTTGCCGGCGGCGTCGCAGGCGGGGCCTTCGATGCCGGGCGTGAAGCTCATCTTCTCAGTGAGCGGCTTGGCGACGAACAGGTCGTCCTTCTCGGCGGCGAACGACGAGAGTGCGGCGAGCGCGAAGACTGCGCTGAGGGTAGAACGAATCACGAGAAACCTCTGGAAGTATCGACCCAAATGCCGAGATCTCATCTGCCTGTGCCCGCTGGCGTTCCAATCGATGAAGTCGACACGGATGAACGGGATCTCCTCCGCTCCATACGTGCGCAACACCGTACTTCAAGCTAACAGAGGAAGAGTATAAGCGAGCGGAGTCTTAGCTGCGGCAGGCGAAGTCTCCTGCCACTGCGTCGCTTACCAATGCTCAGCAGGCAGAGGTCGAGCGACGTCTGGTAGCGCACCGCGCCAATCCGGACGCGGCGATCCCGTGGGAACAAGTCGAAGCCGATGCCCTGGCCCGCCTGGCGAAGTAGTTGCCTCGCTCACTTCGCACCAATGCAGTACAGGTGCTTCCAGGTGCGAATGTACAGGCGGTCGCCAGCGATGGCGGGCGAAGCGTAGGTCAAGTCCTTCAAATCGCTCGTTCCCAGAATCTTGAACTCCTTGCCCGCCTGCACCACGAGCGCGATCCCTTCGCGGCCCACGATGAAGATTTTGCCGTCCGCGGCGACCATGTGCCCACGATAGATTTGCTTCGCGCCCAGTTGCTTCTCATAGATTTGCTTGCCGGTCTTCGCATCGATCGCGTACAGCGGCCCGTCCTTGAGCAGGTAGACGATGTCGTCGATGAGCAGCGGCGAAACCACGTCTGGGGTGAAGTTGAGCCGCCAGAGTTCGGCGGAGTTCTTCGGGTCGATCGACCCCTTCGCGCCGACCGGATTGATACCGACCGTCGGCCCTCCCTTGCACGAGGGAACCACGATCAGCTTCGGCGAAACGAGCGGAGAGGACACGAACCGCCAGGTGCCGTTCTTGGTGGGGTTGAGTTCCTCGACGCGCCAAACTTCCGCACCGTCGTCGAGTTTGTGGGCCGCACAAGTATCGTTCCCGTGCGTGATGAGGAGCGGGCCACCCTCGCCTTCCCACATGAAGGCGCTCGCATACACGTCCGGGCTCTCGGTGCCCTTCCGCCCCACGCCCTTGCCCTCGACCTTCCAGATTTCCTTCCCGGTGAGTGCATCCAGTGCAAGGACCAGTTCAACGTTGCGGTGCATGACTTGCGTGTAGATTCGGCCCTTGTAGAGAACGGGAGTCCAGTGGCAGCCGAACTGGATGTTGTACTTGCCGTACTTTTGGAGGTCGAGTTCCCAGACGGGTTTGCCGTCGAAGTCGAAGCAGCCGAGGATGCCGGTGCCCGCGTAAGCCCAGACGTGTTGACCGTCGGTGCTACAGGAAGCGGAGGCGTCGTCGCCTTCGGCCCCGCGATAACCTGCCTTCGCTCCTGAAGCGAGCTTACGCTTCCACTTCTCCTTGCCGTCGGTTCCGATGCACATCAGCACGACGTCTGGACCGTCGATGGAGGTGAGGAAGATGTTGCCGCCCCAGATGCACGGCGTCGAGGCACCGCGGCCCGGCATGTCGAACTTCCAGATCACGTTCTTGTCCGGGCCCCATTCCACGGGCAGACCCTTGGCGGGCGAGTGCCCATCATTGTGAACGCCTCGCCACTGCGGCCAATTTTGGGCTGGTGAGGCCGGTGCCGGCGCGGGTGCGGCGAACGCGAGAGTGAGCAGGAAGTGGCAAATCACGGCAGGTTGTCTCCACGAAGCTGGCGAGCCCGAACGAATCGGGAGTGGTGGGATGGAGAAAGCCTATCCGAAGTGCGGGCGAGGAGCAACGGGGCAAAAGCCTTTCGACGAACGCCGTCACTCGCTAAACCTACAACGCGGCTCTATGACGTAAGTGTTTATACTGATGATGGTTGCGACGAATGAAGCTTCTGAGTGAATCCGCCGTAAATCATTTGCCACGAACAACTTGTGGAATGCGACCGCGTTGTAGGTCTAAGATCGGTACGGAATTGACGGTGAGCAAGGGTTTCTCCGACCGGGGACAAACGTAAGCTGTTCGGAACCGTTATACGTTCAAGCGGCGTCGATTTCTCGTCGTATCCGAGGTGTCGCATGTTCTCGTTTCTTCGACCACTCGGCTGGGTCACGACCGGTTTGGCCGTCGCCGCCATCGTCGTCACGGCGACCGCCCGCCCGCGCCCGCCTGAAGTCTCGACCGCGCCGTTGCCGACAGTGCAGCAACCCACCCCTTCCACGGAAGAGAACAACCCGGTGGTCTCTCCGGGCCTGGTCCGGTGGCACCCGTCGTTCGCCGACGCCCAAGCCGCCGCACAGCTCTCCGGTAAACCGGTCCTACTTTTCCACATGATGGGACAACTCGACCGGCAGTTCTGTTGAACCAACGCTCGCCTCGCGAGAACCGTGTTGTTCTCATCGCGCGAGGTGGCCGATTTCATCAAGGCGACGTTCGAGCCGGCCTGGGAAAGTGTCCGCCCGGCCCCGATCGTGACCATCGACTTCGGCAACGATCACGTCGTCAAGCGGACCCTTCAGGGCAACATCGCAACTTACGTGTGCGGCCCCGACGGGACCGTATACGACGTACTCCCAGGCATCTACGCACCGGACGTGTACCGCAAGCAGCTCGAAGCGCTCAAGGTGCTGGCCGCGTCGCTTCAGCCCAAGGCGGACCTCGCAAACAAGTTGAACGAATACCACACGCAACAAGCGCGCTTGCTTCAAGCCGCACCAGCGCCGACACCGCAGATGCAGGCCATCGCGCAAACCGGCGGCGGCTACAAGGGTGGTGGCTTCGGCAACTTCCAAGGCGGCGGCTTCGGAGGTGGCAACTTTCAAGGCGGTGGGTTTGGCGGTGCTGGCATCACCGGGAACGGCGGTCAGTTTGGGAATCTCGGTGGCCAGTTCGGGCTTAAGGGCGGAATCGAGACGCCCACTCAGCGCGTGATCGCGGGCGTGCCGCTTGCGCTGCGCGCGGAGTTGAAGCTAGATTCAGAAGTGAATGAACGCATCCGCCGCCGGTTGATTCACGAGCGCCTGGCTGGGGCGAGCCCCGTCCGCCCGAACGACATCAAGAAGTGGCTGTTCAAGGACGTTCTCCACGCCGACCTCGACGACCCATTTCTCGGGCTAGGGGGCGTGCTGAATGCGAACTACCCTTTCGCCGACGAGGACCGGGCGGCGGGACGGTAGGGTCCGTCCGCTACTTCTTAAGCGTCCTTGCCTTTTCCGCACGGCTCTCGCTCTCTAAACTACGTCTGAGGCTCCCGTTCCGCCCGCCCTGCCGGTCGGGCCTCGGTTGGAAGATCCGACGGGCGAACCCGCGAGGGCGGATTGAGGGCGGTTATGCGTTTCCTTCTGATCCCCGGCCGCACGAGTAAGCAGGGCGTGCAGATCAACGTCGGCAAAGACGAGCCCGCCTACCAGGAAATTGTGAACACGCTGACCATGCATGTCGACGATATGAAGGAACTCGGCGTCGTCACTGGCGGCAGCGTCGTCATTCGCAACGAAATCGGCGAGGCGACCTTTCTGTGCAAGGAAGGGAACATCCCGCGCGGGATGCTGTTCGTGCCCTACGGCCCGCCGACCTGCAAGCTCATGGCCGGTGACACCGACGGCACCGGCATGCCCACCTCCAAGGGCTGGGACGTGGACGTGGAGTTGGTTTGAGCCGCTTGCGGCTTCGCGATTTGAGGACCGAACATGAATCCCGAACAACTCGACGTTCAACAATCGGCACCGGATTCGCCCGAGGCCGACATCCCCGCGTGGGAAGAGATCGAGGCCGGGCGGTTCATGCCGCGCCGCATTCGCGGCAGCTTCCGCGGTCGCACCCTGGGGTGAAGCTTTCTCGCGCCGCCGCCCAGTTCGGGTGGCTCCGATTCTCCGAAATAGAACTCCCTGCTGGACTTCTCCATGGAACTGACTGTCACCAAGCATGCGACCTGCACCTTCTGTGGGTGCGTGTGCGACGACATCGAACTCCACTCCGACGGTATGCGAATCGTCGAAACGAAACGCGCCTGCAGCCTCGGCGAATCGTGGTTCAAGAACCACACTGCGGAACGCCTCTACCCCGATGCCCTCGTCGATGGCCGCGAAGCCACCCTCGACGAAGCCGTCGATGCCGCCGCCGAGTACCTGCACGCCGCCGACATGCCGCTGATCTACGGCCTCTCGAACGTCACCTGCGAAGCCACCCGCGAGGCCGTCTCGCTCGCCGAACTCATCGGCGGCGTCATCGACAGCCACACCTCCCTCTGACACGGTCCCACCGAGATCGCCGCCCAGTTGGGTGGAAAGGTCTCGTGTACGCTCGGCGAAGTGAAGAACCGGGCCGACTTCATCATCTACTGGGGCGGCAACCCGGCCGAGTGCCACCCGCGTCACTTCACGAAATACACCCTCACGCAGAAGGGCAAGTTCGTGCCCAACGGCCGCAAGGGCCGCACAATGGTCCTCGTGGACATCCGCGAGACGCCCAGCGCCAAGGCCGCGGACATCTTCCTCCAGATTCGCCCCGGCAAGGACTTCGAACTGCTCACCGCGCTCCGCGCCATGGCCAAGGGTCAGCGCGTGGATGAAACGCTCGTCGCCGAAACCGGCTTGAAGATGGAGCAACTCACCGACCTCGTGGACCGCATGAAGAAAGCGAAGTTCGGCGTCCTCTTCTTCGGCATGGGCCTCTCGATGACGCGCGGCAAGCACATGAACTCCGCCGCCGCCCTCACCCTCGCCGCCGAGATGAACGCCCACACCAAGTTCGTCACCATGCCGATGCGCGGCCACGGCAACGTCACCGGTGCGGACGTCGTCCTCCGCTACACCACGGCTTACCCCTTCGGCATCAACCTCACTCGCGGCTACCCGCGCTTCAACCCCGGCGAGTTCTCGACCATCGACCTGCTCGTCCGCGGCGACAACGACGCCACGCTCGTCCTCGGTGCCGACCCCGGCGCGACGATGCCCAAGCCCGCGATCGAACACTTGAAGCGCACCCCGACG
>JAYTGN010000331.1:0-23165 GCA_043733485.1 Gemmataceae bacterium | reverse complement strand
ACCGTGCTTCCAGCCGGTGCTGAATCTGCACCGGCTGGAAGCACGGTGCCACCCAAGCAGATTCACGAGAAGACGCGCGAATATCTGCGAGCCGGCGTCGCCGTGGTCTGGGTGATCGACCCCGACGACCAAACGGTGAAGGTCTACCGCAGCGGCCAACCCGCCGAGTCGTTCAACATCACGCATCGGCTTCCGGAGCATCCCGCGATGCCCGGCTTCGCACCCACCGTGGCCGAACTCTTCGAATAACAACCTCGCGATCCCGCGGACGGAACCCCATGCCTGTTGAAACGGTCTCGATCGCGGCGGAAGCTCGCAAGCGGTTCATTCGCTACGCCATGTCGGTGGTGATGGGCCGGGCCCTGCCGGACATTCGCGATGGCTTGAAGCCCGTCCAGCGCCGCATCTTGTTCGGCATGTACGACATGAACCTCACCTTCGATCGCAAGGCGTCCAAGTGCGCCAAGATCGTCGGCGACGTGATGGGCAACTACCACCCGCACGGCAACCTCGCACTCTACGACGCACTCGTTCGCCTCGCCCAAGAATGGGTCATGCGCGTCCCGCTGGTTCATGGGCAAGGAAACTTCGGCTCGGTGGACGGCGACCCGCCCGCCGCGGATCGCTACACGGAAGCGAAGCTCGCCCAAGTTGCCGAGTACCTCCTGACGGAACTGGATCAAGACACGATCGAGATGCGGAGCAACTACGACGGCACGCGGCAAGAGCCCGTCGTCCTGCCGGCGCAGTTCCCGAATTTGCTCGTGAACGGCACGTCGGGCATCGCCGTCGGCATGGCCACGAACATCCCGCCGCACAACTTCGCCGAGGTGCTCAAAGCCTGCATTCTGCTCATCGACAACCCCGATGCCACCGTGGCGATGTTGCGCGAGAAGGTGAAGGGCCCGGACTTCCCGCTCGGCGGCAAGATCGTTTCGGACAGCGCCACGCTCCGCAGCATCTACGAGACTGGCACCGGCAGCATCAAGGTGCAGGCCGAGTGGAAGGAAGAACACCTCGAAGGCCGCGGCCGCACGCAGATCGTCGTCACGTCCATCCCGTATGCCGTGGACAAGGGACAACTCGAAATCGCGATCGGCGTCATCATCGAAGACAAGAAGCTGCCGCAACTGCTCGGGCAGGCCAACGAGACCAACGACAAAGACGGCCTGCGGATCGCGCTCGAACTCAAGCCCAACACCGATCCCAACCTCGTGATGGCCTACCTCTACAAGCACACCGATTTGCAGAAGACCTACTCGTACAACATGACGGCACTCGTGCCCGGTTCCGACGGCAAGACGATGGTGCCCAAGGACGGCCTCAGCCTCAAGGAGATCATCCAGTATTTCCTCGACTTCCGGTTCATCACGGTCCGCCGGCGCTTCGAGTTCCAGTTGCGGCAACTGCGGAAGCGCATCCACCTCCTCGAAGGCTTCGCGATCATCTTCAACGCGCTCGATCGCGCCATCAAGATCATCCGCGAGAGCACCGGTAAGGCGGACGCCTCCGAGAAACTGCAGGCGACCTTCAAGCTGGACGAAGAGCAATCCACCGCGATTCTCGACTCGCAGCTTTACAAGATCGCGCAGATGGAGATCAAGAAGATCCTCGACGAGTTGCATGAGAAGAAGAAGGAAGCCGAGAAGATCGAAGGCATTCTCGCGTCCAAGAAGAAGATGTGGAACATCATCAAAGACGAACTGGAGAAGCTGATCGAGCAATTCCCGGAACGCCGCAAGACGCGGATGGCCTCGGATGAAGACGTGCTGACGTTCGACGAAGAAGCGTACATTGTTCGCGAGAACACGAACGTGGTACTCACGCGCAACGGCTACATCAAGCGGGTCGGCAAGCTCGCCTCCGTGGAAACGACGCGCGTTCAGGAAGGCGATGAAGTCGTGGCCGTGGTGCCGGGCAGCACGCTCGATCACGTCGTCTTCTTTGCCGACGACGGCACGGCGTACACGATGCGGATCAACGAAGTGCCCGCGACCACCGGCTACGGCGACCCGATCGCCAAGTTCTTCAAACTCGCGGACCAGGTGAAGGTGCTCGGCGCGGTCAGCACCGATCCGCGCTTCACCCCGCCCGACCTACCCATGAAGAACGACCTGCCCGGTGGGCCGTACGTGCTGGTCGCCACCAGTGGCGGCAACGTGGTGCGGATGCCGCTTACTTCCTACCGCGTCGAATCGACCAAGTCCGGCCGCCGCTACGTGAAACTCGATGGCGACAAGGTCGTGATGGCCAAGCTCATCTCGGACGAAGAGAGTGCGATGCTCGGCTCGCGCCGCGGGCATCTGATTCACTTCGCCCTCGATCAGGTGACCGTACTCGCCGGCATCGGCAAGGGCGTGATCGGCATCAAGCTCGACGACAACGACGAGTGCCTCGGCGGCATCCTCGTCGGCGGCCGGTTCACCAAACTCGTGGTCGAAACCGAGAACGGCAAGACGCAGGAGTTCGGCCCCGGAGCGATCAAGATTCAGAACCGCGGCGGCAAGGGCGAGAAGCCCGGCGTGCGCACCAACTTCGCGCGGATCGTGCCGCCGCCGATCGAACTCGTGAATTGGGACGAAGTTGAAGGCAAGGCACCCAAGAAAGAGAAGAACGGCGATGGAAAGATGTTCGAGTGAGGATATCCTCGAACACCGTGGGATCGGCGGACGCAGCGGTGCTATATTTGGCACCAACACCGATTCAACGTGGTGGGATACTGTGACCGTGGGATCGGCGGACACAGCGGTGTCCCAATCGAAATCGACCGCCGTTTGGAGCCTATTTCGATGGCGTTTGCTGCGAAATCGGTGCGTTGTGCTTTTTGACCCGTCAGCCCCGGTCGGTCAGCCGGCTACAGGGTAGAACCAGAAATAAGCCTCGACGCCAGTATCCGGAGCATGTTGAACGAGGTAGTGGCTGGCGTCGGTGGAGTAGAGTCGGCGCGAGGTGTCGTCGAAGCGGACCTCGCCGGCCACGTGGCGACGCAGGTAGCGGACGAGCGAATCCCGGCGAACGGCGGCGAAGTCCATGCCTTCGTGTATACCGGGAACCGAGCGAATGGGTCAGTGCTGATTGAAGAACGATGGCCATCACCGGGAGTCAGGCTGCCACATTGCCACTTCGCTACACACACACTTTGGCAGCCTGACTCGTTTGGAGCCTGTTTTGATGGCGTTTGATGCGAAATCGCATGCGATTTGTCACCCGCCGAATTCCGCGGGCAAACCCTTCACAATTTTCACTGTTTCGACGCTCACGGCCACCACCCGGCCGACGAGTTTCACGATGTAATCTTCGTCGTCCTCACGGTTTGGGTCGGACACGATCCCCGAACGGGAATCCTCCGTCACGCGGTACTGGTCGATGACCCAATCGAGGGCCGAACGGTTGCCGAGGCGATACTCGAAGACCTCCGGCGGGATGCCGGCCAGGGTCAGCGATTCGTTCACCTTCAGGCTCGTCTTATCCGCACTGAGCTTCATCTTCTCGACGCGGTAGCTCAGCGGCACGCCCGGCGTCTCGACGTACTGCAAATCGAACGGCTCGTGCTCTTCGTAGTTGAGGTGCAGCTCGGCGAGCCGCTTTCCCGCATCGGCGAATGCCCAGAAGTCCGGCGCGAACGGAATCCTGATGCCCTCGCCCTTAGCTCAACAGACATCCCGCCGAACTTCGGAGAATTGTTTCGTTTCACTCGTCGCCACATCCTTGCTCCGGCGGATCAGAAAGACGATTTCCAAGCCGATGGTACGGGAACTTAAACAGAGGACCGTCGATGAGTTTAGCAGCGACTCGCTTGACGGCATTAATCAACTCGTCCACATCCTGCCCTATTTCTACTCCATCGTGGACAATCTCGTTGCGGTGCTTTATCGCATCGGCGGCTTTCTCTACATCGGCGTGCGGAATACTCGGAACAAGATAAGCAATCAGTGCCAACTTGCCTCGCTTTGGCATGTCTTCAAACTTCGGGTTGAACACCTCATTGCGAAGCGATCCGCACCTATTCCCGACATATTCATCTATGGCGACTTCCAACGCAGAGATGCCTTCAATTAGAGCGTAGCGATTGTCGCCAATCATCTGCAACTTGTGGCAACGATGTAATAGATTCGCTGCGACCGATGGCGGCTTTGCGGTCGAGACGATTGCGCCGAGGTTGTCCCAATCGCCTTTTGTGAGAAAGCCTGCGAAAGATTTTGATATTCCAGAAAACACACTGCGAAGCGTGCGGTCGTCGTCCGGGAGGAAATCTTTCCAAGTGTCCCCATCCATCGACCATTTCATGCCAAGACGATGGCAGAAATTGCCGATAGTCATTTCTCTTGAATCCCATGTGTCCATATCGCGAAGCCAGTATTGGCCGTAGTAAATCCTAAGAACGGTCAACATGTGATTGACAGTAGCGGAAATAATCTTTGCGATTCTCTTGCCGAGTTTCTCGTATCTGGGATCGTTCAGGATTTCTTTGATGACAGGATCGATCGTATCATCAGGAACCTTTTTCAGTTCTAGCGATCCGAATAAGGGTCCAGCATCGAGTTTCCCCTGTCTTGCTATTGTCTCGGAATCGGCCTCTTGCTTCTCGTCATGGTAAGCGATGAAGGAGCCGTCTGGCTTATGGCCGAATCTCTTAAACCAGACTTTCAGAATCGCATTTTCGTCTCCGGTGTCCAACGCAATCGCATCCTTCGAGCCATCCGGAAGCCAACGAGTGAATAGCGGCCCTGGGCCATGGCTTGTGTACATCTCGCCGTCGATGTGATGATCGTAAACGTAAGTGTAAAAGATGACTTTTAAGTCGAACATGGTGCTGTCTCAAAGTAAAACAACCCGCCGAAGTTCGGTGGGTTGAATCGTTTCACTTCTTCTTGAATTGCTCACGGACATTGTGAATCCGGTATAGGTTGCCCACAAACTGCTGGGTGTCGTCCTCGCTCTTGAAGTTCCATTTCTCGGAGTTGAACAGATCGCCGATTTCGTAGCAGTGCTCCCGCAACGCCTCTTCATAGAAGACGTATTTCGGGTGCGCTTCAAAGAAGTCCGGCAGCAGGTTCTCCGCTGCGATGGTCCCCATAAAGCCATCGTCTTCGGTGTCGAACGGCGCACTGGCAGCTGCTTCATCGTAGCCCTGTTCCGGGTACCATTCTTCAAAGGCTTCAATCGCTTCCGCCTCTCGCTTGGCAATCGCCTCTTCCTGTTTCTTGCTTTTCATGTCTGTTGTGCCTCCTACATCCACCAGCGAATCGGGTTGTTTCGTATCACTTCGCAGGCCGACGGATTGTTTCCCGTCTAGTGCCATCCTCGTTAAGATTGGTGTTCTCTTGGAATGCCTCCCCGTGCTGACCACCGGATACGTTGTAATAGGTTCCACATTCCACGCATTTCATGGCTTGCTTCACCTGTCCGTCCGACTCGTCACGTTTCGTCGCCTCTGAGTCGTGAGGGGTCTCCTTTTTGCAGGTTTGGCAGAAGAGCGATACTGCGGTTTGAGGCATTTTTTCGCGTTGTTCTTCGAGTTGTTCATAGACCGTATCGCCTTCATCCGTTAGGCCGGTGGTCATGCCCCCGCCGACTAATTCATACTCGTGAACCAGTCCCAGCCGAACGAGTTCAGCGGTCGTCTTCTGAATGTCCCCGCTGAAGAACTCCGTATAGCCTTCATTCGGCTTGCCCATCAACTGGATTAGGGCTTTCTGTTCCTTCGTCAGTTGTGCCACGACTTCCTCCCTTATCCGCAAAGCCCCATCTTAAACGCCGTGCTAGCAGATTAAAAGCAGAATTCCGGGGCTTCCGCAGGGTAGCCCTTCTTGCGCTTCTTGAGGATTTCGGCGTCGAGATCGTCGGCGGTGTCCTTGGCTTCCCAGTAACCGCGTGGAAAGAACTCGTCCTGGAGGGTGCCGTCCGGGTAGATCTGTTTGCCGCCGACCTTGAGGCCCTTTTTCGGGATGAGCATCCAGCCGTGCGGCCTGGCGGTGAGGGCGAGCAGGTTCGAGAAGGCGGTTTCGGTCGCGCCTTCGTGCTTGGCTTCATGCTGAGCGAAGAGGTGGAGCGCGGCGTGGTAAGCCTTGATGGCGGGGTCGGTGGCTTTCAGGCTCATGGTCGGCATCTTACCAGAAGATTACGAAGTGAGTCCAAGTCAATCTCGGCGATGCAATGGCTTTACTCGGCCGATTCGATCCTGCCGGCGGCGAGGCCGTCAGCCTGCCAAACTGAGCGTAGACTCTCCTACTGCTCCCCAGGCTTACCACACTCCACCAGCTTCACCAAGTCTCAGGCATTTCTTGCCGTCAGGTTCGATCCATTCGGAATTCTCGCTCAAGCCGAGCCTCCGGTTGTGCCGATTCTTCCGGACAGCAGGCCGATAGGCATTGTCCGGTCGTGCGAGTGTCGGGGGACGCTCGTGCGTAGGGGAGCCGGAACCCAGCGAGCCGAGCAGGAGCGTGCCATGCGTAAGGGATTACTGGGTTCGATCGCGGCAATGGCGGCCGGTGCCGGGTCGGCTTGGGGGCAAACGCCTCCGGCCCCCGCAGGCGATCCGCCGCCGCCCGCCGCGGTCGCGCCAGCAGGCGTGGTCCAGGCTCAAGGGCTCGGCGAGCCCGGAGGCTTGTTCCGCCCCGCGGCCCCGGCCCCGGTGATCATGCCGCCTCTCGGCTTCGGGTCGGCCGGCGGCGATCCGCAAGGACTCGGACCGGTCGGTGGCTTCGGCCCGCCTCCGGGTCCGATGTATCCGAACCCCGGTGCCTACGCGGCACCGTCGTTCCAGCCCGGACCGCCGATGCCCGGCAGTGGCGGCAGCACCGGCGGGGCTCCACACTGGTGGACTTCGCTCGACTACCTGCTCTACTTCGCCAAGGGTCAGCCTTCGAGCTTCCCCCTGCTCACGACGAGCGCTCCTTCGGATCAGGGGTTGATCGGCCGGCCGAGTACGCTCGTGCTCGCGGGTGGCAGCGACCTCTCGTACAACCCGGTCAACGGCTTCCGCCTCAATGCCGGGTTCTTCGGCGACGCCGATCGCCGCTACGGCTTCGAGAGCAGTGCGACCGTTCTCGAACATAAGGCCAACGTCACCGATTTCTCGTCGGGGATTAACATTCCGACGCTGGCGCGCCCGTTCATCGATTCGACGAACGTGCGGCTCACCACGAGCCAGGTGATCGCTAACCCGAACGTCGGACAAGGGCGAGCCGTTATCGGCACCACGAACCAGACCTTCTGGATCGAAGCCAACGGCGTCGTGAATCTGTACCGCTCGGAACCGGGAACCAAGTGGTCGGTCAGCCTCGACTTCCTCGCCGGCTACCGCTACTTGCAGGTCGAAGAGCATCTCGACATCGAAACGTCCACGACTCTGAACCAGGCTCCGACCATTACGCCGATCTTCGCGCAGGGGCCGTTCGGCGTGCTCACGCAGATCGGCACGACGGCCACCGCCGCGAACGTCCCGTTCGGTGGAGTCACGATCTCGCCGCCGGCGTCCGTCGTGGTTCGCGACAATTTCCGCGTGGTCAACCGCTTTAACGGTGGCCAGGTCGGGCTCCGCGGCGAAGCCCGCTACGGCATGTTCACCACTTCCACGACCGTCAAGTTCGCCTTCGGTAACATGAACGAGCGGCTGGAGATCAATGGGGTGAGCGGCTTCGTCGACCCGAGTCGACGTGGGCCCAACGGCGGCCCGAACGTCGGCAGCGCCTTCGGCGGCGTGTTCGCCAACGCCTCCAACATCGGCCGCTACAACCACGACGAGTTTGCTTTCATCCCCGAGATCAACATCAACGTGGGGCTGAACGTGACGCGCGGGATCACCGCGTACCTCGGGTACAACTTCCTCTACATCAACAACATCGCCCGACCCAGCGACCAGATCAACCCGATCGTGAACAGCGCGACGGTCCCGTCGAGCCCGAACTACGGGGCGCTCAATCGGCCCATCGTGCCGCGACAGATCTTCTCGCAAGACGAGTTCTGGCTGATGGGCGTGAACTTCGGCTTGAGCATGCGGTACTAAAGCCGAGATGCGAGTGGAACCAAATCCCGCGGCGGACCGAAAGGTCCGCCGTTGGGCGTTTACTCCTTCCGAACGCGGAAGGAGTTGAACAGTTTTTGAGCATCGGCGCTGTCCGCCGTCGCGTTCTTCGACTCGATCCCCATGAAGTAAAGCCGAGGCTGCGGCCCGTCGAGAACGGCAATGTAGCGCTCGACCAGTTTCCCCTTCGATGTCTCCATCTGCACTTCTAAACCGAGGTTCGAGCCGAACCGAACGGTCGCTTCCTTCACGATCCTTCCGCCGACTCGTTCTTTTCTCAGGTCGCGCTCCGCCGTGAGTACCGGCGACGTGATGGCTCCGTCGCGGTCCATGAGCGCCTGCTTCACCCAGACCGGGTCGAGATCGCGCCAGCCGAACCAGACCTTGGACCGCGAGTACCAGCCCTGCGTCGTGTAGAGGTGCAACCCGCGCGTGATGTTGTCGGCAGGGGTGGGCTCGATGCTCTCTTCGGTGGGCCGTCCGGGCAGGGCGATGGTGCAAGAATCGTCCGGAGGCGCGAACTCGGACCAAGTCGGTGGAAACAGAAGCGTGCGGAGTTGCAGGACACCCACCGTGATTCCCAGCACGACCGCCGCGAGCAAGAGCCCGATTGCGGCGTTCGGAATCCACCTCGATGTTGTCGAACTTCGCGCAACGGGTTCCGCCATTAATCTTCGTTTGGGTCTCGATGGTGAAGCCGATGCATCGTCCAGTGAGAGTGGCTCCTCGACGGGCACGGCCGGCACGCCTGCTACCGGCAACGCCGGGGTTGTCGCCTTGCACCAGGGGCACGCGACGTCCGTACCCGCTGCCGCGTGCGGCACTTGGAACAGCTTCCCACACTGCAAGCACGCCACCGGAAGGAACATACGCTGTACTCGAAGAAGGGGTTGTGATAGGTTATACGTTGTGGTCGAATTGCCTGTCACTCAGGAGACCATCATGGCAATTACCGAGCAAAAAGTCGGCTACGAAGAGTGCGATTTCTCCGAGGACGACGAAGCCGCCGCTGACGCCGCCCGCGCCGACATTATCGCCGAGAAAACACTGGGGAATGCGGCGTTGAAGCCGAGAAATTCGCTCGGTTTGGAGCCTTCACCGGTGACACCCAATCATGCCTTTGGCACTTTCGATCAACTCGCACGCACGCTGATCGAGTTGGAGAAAGAATTTCCGCCTCCGAAAGAAGGGGAGATACTCTCTGACTGTCGATGGTTTCAAGATTGCATCGGCTCCAGCATTCTCGCCGAGTATCGCGGGACTCACGTTGCGATCTACCAGGGGGAAGTCGTCGGTTCCGGAGACAACTCCCTGCAGTTGAACATCACTCTTTCTCGGAAGTTGGGAGTACATCCCCAACGGCTCGTCATTGAGTACATTCCCCGACCTTCAGTCTTTTGATTGGAGCGATTTGAAAGTGCCACAGACGATCAGACTCTACCCACAAGACGATGGCGGGGTCACGATTTCAGACCCGTCGGGGAAGGTCATTTATGTCCCGCAATATCGGCTAAGAGTTTGGGTGAAAGTGGGTGCGGAGTACACTCGGCGTCAAGGAGTTTTAGATACGGGTTCGCCGACGTGCATCTTATCCAAACAGGTTTGGGCTCCCCTTCACGATCGCGGTGAAATCGAATGGCTTTGCCATCCACCATCAGCCGCCATCTCATTTGCTTCACTACCCCGTACGACGCTCCTTCTGGGAACCTACCCCTTTCGGCTCGGTAGGGTGTTCATTCAACCGGTCGATCTCGAAACCGGTTCGTTGAGCCCGCTGCCGCTACTGGTCCAATGTACTGAAGACGAGGACGATGCACTGGCACCACTGCCGCGCGTCTTCGTTCTCGGATTGGCGGGACTTCTGAACGGGCGAACTCTCTCGTTGAGTGCCTCGTCGGATGGGAGAGATTGGCAAGGCACCCTCTCCGAATAACTCGCTCGCTCAGTCGATGATCTTGTTGAGCGGATACTCGACGATGCCGCACGCGCCGGCCGCCTTCAACTTCGGCACCAGCGTTCGCACTTTGTCCTCGTCGAGGATCGTCATCACGTCCACCCAATCGGGGTCCGAAAGCGCCGAGATCGTCGGCTTCTGAAGTGCCGGGAGCGTCGCGAGTACTTGATCCAGCACCTTGCGCGGCACGTTCATCATGAGGCCGACCTTCCCCTCGGCCGCCATCGCGCCGCGTAGCATCAAGATCAGGTCGTCCATCTTCTGCCGCTTCCAGGGATCGGCCGCGGCTGCGGGGTTGGCGATGAACCGCGTCGTGCTCGTGAGCAATTCGCAGACGATCCGCAAATTGTTGGCGCGCAGCGAACTGCCCGTCTCGGTGACCTCCACGATGGCGTCGGCCAACGTCGGCGGCTTCACCTCGGTCGCGCCCCAACTGAACTCGACGTTCGCCGTCACGCCGTGGCTTGCCAGCCACTTCCGCGTGATGTTCACCACTTCCGTCGCGATCCGCTTCCCTTGAAGGTCCTTCGGTTCCCGGATCGGAGAATCGTTGGGCACGGCGAGCACCCAACGAACCGGCTTGCGGCTCACTTTGCTGAAGACCAGTTCCGCGAGTTCCGTCACGTCGTTTTGGGCGTCGTTTTCCACGACCCAGTCGAAGCCGGTGAGGCCGCAATCGAGGGAACCATCGCGAACGTACCGGGCCATTTCCTGGGCCCGAATCAGGGTGCAGTGAATCTCCGGGTCGTCGATCGAGGGGTAGTAACTGCGGCTGGCGAAGGTCACTTTGTAACCGGCTTTGCGGAACAATTCCGCGGTCGCTTCCTGGAGCGATCCAGCGGGGAGGCCGAGCTTCAACACGTTCGCGGATGCCATGGAACTCTCGCGGTGCAGGCGGAAGGAGGAATTGAAAAGATAGCGATTCGCACCTCACTTCGCAGCGCGCCTCTCGTTTCCAATCGTGTTGTCTCGGTCGATACGCGAACAGAGCGAACCCGAGGCACAACCGATTTGCGGTTCGGCTTGCATCGCGAGCCCGGTTCGGCGTCTAATCGGGGAAATCGAGATCGAGGGGGTCAGCCACAGTGCCGTCACGGAAGACGAGCCCGATCGCGGAGGCGCGAGCCACACGGAGCGAAGCCACACTGGCATCGACCCCGCGGCTCGACGCCGCGTATGCGGCACGGCCTCGGCTTCTGCAACTCCGCGATGCGCTCCGCGCCGCGTTTCGAGAGCAACCACGCCGATCCGCGTGGGGCGAACCCGCGGTCTTCTTCTTCGATCGAACCCGGCAACGGGAACTGGAAGCGGTCCGGCCCGCGAAATCAACCGGCCAACCGCGTCCGCTGGCCGAGGCGATTCACCGCGAAATCGCGGCACTCTGCGAGTCGGTCGAAGTGCGGCGAACGGCTCGAGCCATCGCGGGATTTCGCGAAGCCGCGAGCCTGCTGCCCGCCGCAAAACCGCTCGTGGAACTCCTCGACCTTCCCGACGACGAGACCGTGCTCGTGCTGCATCCGGGGTTGCGTCTCGGCTACCGGATTCACGTGCGTGGTGTTGCCGACGCGAACCAGTTCCAGGTTCTCGCCTTGTCCGCACTCGCGGAGGAAATCGAGGACGGAATCGTTCCCGCGTCGATGCTTCCCTCGCGATTTGCCTCCGCGTGCCGCGATGCGGACCCCGCGATTCCTGCGGGCGTGCCGATGGTGGCCGAACTGCCGTTTCAGTTACTGCGGCCCGGTGCCGTGCGGCTCGATGGCACGGTGGCCGAGGGCTTCGGTTCGTGCGAGCACTGGCTCTGGGGTTGGGAACCACTTGCGAGTGCTCCGCGCGTCGATGGCGAACGAGTGGTCGTTCTCGGCTCGCCCGGCTACCGCACGACGTGGGAAGTGGAGCGGCGGTTCCCGGCGCTGGCGGCCGAGGCCGAGTTGCTTCAAGTGTTGAGTCCGTTTCAAGTCGCCGAGCGTCTCGGTCGGCTCGTGGGTCGCCCGGTTCCGGTTCGTCAGGCCGTCGTTCGGAGCGAGGTATTCGCCGAGGCGGCTTAGTTCACGATCGCCCGACATGGAGGTTGCATCATGGCTCATCGCAAATCGTCTCGCGTCTCGCTTCGCCTCGAATCGTTGGAAACTCGGGAGGTTCCTGCGGCAATCGCGGCGCTCGATCCCTCGTTCGGAACGGGCGGCAAGATCGGTGCCCCCGGTGCCCCCTTCACGGGAGTCGCGCTCCAACCCGACGGCAAGATCGTGACCGTGGGAACCTCGAACGGCAACTTCCTCGTGGCTCGCTTCAACCCGGATGGCAGCCTCGATTCGAGCTTCGATACCGACGGCATTCAGACCATCGACTTCGGCGGCACCGAGAGTGCGAACGGTCTGGCGATCCAGCCCAACGGCTCGATCGTCGTGGTCGGCACGACCTCGGTGGGCACCAGCATCGCGGTGGCCCGGCTCACGTCCACGGGCGCGCTCGACACCAGCTTCGACGCGGACGGCAAGCTCACGATCGATCTCGGCACCAGCGGTGAGAGTGGGAACGCGGTCGCGCTTCAAGCGGATGGCAAGATCGTGATCGCCGGAAGCACGGGTGCGGACTTTGCGGTCGTTCGCGTGAACCCTCTCGATGGCTCGCTCGACGGCACGTTCGGCACGGGCGGCAAGAAGATCCTCGATCTGGGCGGCTCGGCGGATGCCGCCAACGCGGTCGCGATTCAAGCGAATGGAAGCATCGTTCTGGCGGGCACCACGGGCTCGGACTTCGCCATCGCCCGATTCGCGACCAGCGGGGCCCTCGACACCGGCTTCGATAGCGATGGCAAGCTGACGTTCGACCTCGGCGGCGTGGACATCGCTCGCGGGATCGCCCTTCAGCCCGATGGCAAGATCGTCGTCGTCGGGAGCAACGGATCGGACATGGCGATCGTCCGCCTCCTGCCGGCGAACGGTGCGTTCGACACCAGCTTCGATGTGGATGGCAAGCAGACCGTGAACATCTCGGGCCCCGACGATGCCCGCGCCGTTCAGCTTCAACAAGACGGCAAGATTCTCCTCGTCGGCGACACGGGCACGACCGCCAGCGACCTGGCCATCGCCCGGCTCACATCTGCCGGTGCCCTCGACACCACGTTCAACGGAACCGGCAAGCTCTCGTTCGACGTCACCGGCACGTCCTTCCTCGATCTGGGAACGGCGGCGGTTCTCACGCCGCAGGGCCGGCTCATCGTGGCCGGGAAGGGCGGCGGCAGTTTCGTGAATGGGTTGCTCGTTCGCGTGCCGGTCGAACTCGAAGACCCGAGGCAACTCGCCGTCGGTGGGACGCTCGATGGCCGTGCCATGCTCTACGGGGCGGACGCAAGCAGCGGGAAATTCGGCGTCACGGCTCTGGCGAGCATCGTCGCGTTCGGCACGACCAACGTGAATGCCCGCGTCGCCGTCGGCGATGTGAACGGGGACGGCTTCGAAGACATCGCGGTCGTCACCGGGCCGGGAACGGCCCTTCGCCTGGCCGTGGTCAGCGGCAAGAACAACACCACGCTCCTGGTGGCTCCATTCGATCCGTTCGGCGGTACGTTCACCGGCGGCGGGTTCGTCTCGACCGCCGATTTCGACAACGATGGCCGGTCGGAAGTGATCGTCACGCCCGATCAGGGCGGCGGCCCGCGGGTGACCATCTTCTCGCTGGCGACCGACGGTTCGTTCAACGTGCGGGCGAATTTCTTCGGCATCGACGATCCGGCTTTCCGCGGCGGCGCTCGCACCGCAGCCGGCGACATCAACGGCGACGGCTATGCGGATCTCGCCGTCTCCGCCGGCTTCCAGGGCGGCCCGCGGGTCGCGCTCTTCAATGGGGCCACGATCTTTTCCGCGAGCCGCACCAAGCTCACCAGCGACTTCTTCGCCTTCGATCCCTCGCTCCGCAACGGCGTCTTCGTCACCATCGGCGACACCAACGGAGATGGCTTCGGCGATCTCTACTTTGGAGCCGGTCCGGGTGGAGCGCCGCGCGTGATGGGCATTAGCGGCGGCTCGCTGCTGAGCGTCGGCGCGACGGCTGCGATCGCCGCGCCGCTGGCGAATTTCTTCCTGGCCGGCAATGCGTCCAACCGTGGGGGGGTTCGCCTCGTTACCACGGACGCGGACGGCGACGGCAAGGCGGACGTCGTCGCCGGTACCGGCGAAGGGCAGGCGAGTTTCACCCGAGTTTATTTTGGGAAGTACTTCGGAGCGCCCGGCGAGCCGACCGGCTTCCAGGACCTCGACCCGTTCTCCGGTGAGGTCCTGGCGAAGGGAATCTTCGTGGGTTGAAGACTGAGATCGCTCGTTAGCCCGACGCGCGAGCGAGGGAGCCCAAAACCCCAGACGTTTAAACGTCTTCGAGAGTCCTGCCCCGCAGGTGAAACACGGCTTTCGCCGCGGATGCGGCGTCCGATGGTAGCCAGGGGTGAAGTGAGGCTTTGCGAACGAAACCCCTGGAAACAAGGCAATTGAGCGGGTTGATTGAGCCCCGGAGGGGCGATCGATCGCAAGCCCCGCCGCCCCTCCGAGGCTCGAGGGTTCACGATCGAGTGTCCAGGGTTCCGCTTCGCTCCACCCCTGGCTACCATCGGACGCCGCATCCGCGGCGACAGAACTTACAGTAATCTCTGCTGCTAAAACCACAGTTGACTGACATCAGAAGACGTTTAAACGACTGGCCCAAAACCCTCGCTCGCGCGTCGGGCTAACAAATCTGGTCGGACGCGCTCGCATTCTCCAATTCACGAAATGACGAGCCGCAACTGCACGGTGCCGATCTGAATCACATCGTTCGGCTTCAGCGGGCGCTTCTGGCCCGCGCTCATCCGGGCTCCGTTCAACCACGTGCCGTTCAGGCTGTTCAGATCCTCGACCAGCAACAGATTTTTGTCGAAGGTGATGATCGCGTGCTGGCGGGAACTCCAGATCTGTCCTTCGGCTTCCTGGAAAACGAGGTCGATGTCCACCGGGCGGTCGGCGAACCGGCCGATCACATTGCGGCCTTCGTAAAGCGGGTACTCGTGGTTGATTTTTTGGCCGCGGATCACGAGCAACTTCGCGTGGAGTTGCGGCGGCGGAGTATCCGTGGGAACTGGCGTGGCTACCCCGGCCTGCTGGTTCGCAATGGCCGTCGGCGTTCCCGCGACCGTACGAGGCTCCACCCCGTTCTTCGCGCCCGGGAGCAGTAACTGGTTCACGTGGGCCGGCAGCGGCTTGTGCTCCGCGCTCGAGGTACTCGTCGTCTGCATGGTGCTGGCGAACGAGCCCGACGCATGCGGTGCGACTGCGGCCGGCATTTCGGCCGACGTCGTGATCGCAGCAACGCCCTCGGCGAATCGGTGCCGCCCGCACCAGATGCACGAGGCTACCGTATCGGGATTCGGCAGTTGACACTTCGGACAGGTGGCCATCGCGCGCGAACCTCGTGCCTACACCGCGGCGAATAGACTTCCAGAATGTGCGTCGCAACGTGGGCAAAGGCGCACACCTTGGCAAACGTAGTTCACGTTCTGGAATAATTGGTGGAGTCAAAACTAGAATAGCCCGAGTCACTTGAGAAAGTGTCCGGCAGCTCAGCAGCCCTCCGTCGGGAGCCGGAATTCTTCTTCCGAGGCGCGAATCGAAAGGTTCCTCATGTCCCGCTATTTCCCTGCTGAAGCCGAATGCGGCCATCACGTCGTCTTTGGAACGGTGCCGATCCGCACGTTTGCGGGTGAGCAAATGCAGCTATCGCTCGTGGAGATGCCGCTCGGCGGGATCGTGGATTGGCACAGCCACGCCAACGAGCAGATGGGCATGATGATCCGTGGGCAGGCGCTGTTTCAGATCGGCGACGAGGAAAAGACGCTCGGCCCCGGCGAATTCTACTTCATACCGGGGAGCGTCCGCCATCGCGTTGCCCCGGTCGGAGGCCCGGCCCAGGCACTCGATGTCTTCTACCCGATCCGCGACGAATACCGATAACCTCACGCTCGGCTGAACACCGGTGTCTGGTCGATGCGCCCTTCGACCGCAGCACGCGGCTCGGCTTGGGGAGCATCGCCTCGCAACTGGCGCACGAACGCGGCCAAGCGCGTGAGGCCTTCGCGGAGTCGGCCCGCTTCCGCCGCAAAGCTGATCCGCACGTAGTGAGTTCCGCTCGGCCCGAACGCACACCCCGGCCCCACGAGCACTTGCTGCTCCTTTAAGAGTCGTTCCGCGAATGCGCGACCGGTCGGACACAGTCCGGCGACATTCAACCACACGAAATAGCTCCCGGCCGGCCACTCGGGTTCCAGCCCGAGGCCGCGCAGCCGATCGATAGTGTACTGCCGTTTCTCGAGGAAGTCGTCGCGCACTTCGGGTGGCTCGGCAATCGCACGGGCCGCGATCTGCTGGCACAACGTGGGAACGAACGGAGCGTGGAAGTTGGCCGTGAGCGCACACGCCTGAACGAGGTGCCTCGGCCCGGCGAGCCAGCCGACGCGAACCGACCCGAGCCCCCAGCCTTGCGAGAGCGAGCCCGCGGTGAGCACGCGCTTGTCGCCGCCGGTGAGTGTGGCGAGCGAGCGGCCGGCTTCTGGACGGAATCCGCCGAACGATTCATCCGCGAAGACGAGCACGTCGTGCTTGGCGGCAAGCCCCACGATGTGGTCCAGTTCCTCGGGGCCGAAGCACGCACCAGTTGGGTTCGCGGGGTCGGCGAGTACGAGCACCTTCGCTCGCCGCATCGCCTTTTCAAGTTGCCAGGGCGAGTACCGGCAGCGGCCGTTTTCGTTTGAAGTGGGAACCCAGCGAACGTCGGCCCGGCGCGAGCGGGCACCGAGCGAGAACAGCGGCGAACACGGGTCGAAGAGCACGACGCGATCGCCGGGATTCACGAAGGCATCCAACACCGCGGCGTAGGCCGCCGTCGCACCGTGGGTGACGAACACTTCGCGGTCCGCGTCCACGGCACGGCCATCGCGCTTCAAGTAGTGTTCGGCAATCGCGCGGCGCAGTTCCGGTAGGCCCCCGGCTGGCGGGTTCCCGCGCCGGTCCGCCGTCACGCGGCCCAGGCTCACGCTCGACTCGAACCGGGGCGTGGAAAGATTCAGGTTCAACACCTCGGGCCCGACCGCCGGAAAATACGCGGCGTCGAGCATCTCCTCAACGGGTGCGGCGAGCACCGCGTCGGAGTAATACTTGAGGTAGTCGGCACCGCCATCCGTGAGCCGTCGCGCGATCAGGAGAAATCGCGCGAGCCCGGATTGGACGAGCAGTTTGGTGAACCAGAACGGTCGGGCCACGGCAACGGCCTCCAGGCCGGGGAATGCGAAGGGCGGTCGCGACATTCTGCGCCGCGGGCGGAAGCTCTGTAAAGTGGAGATACAATTGGGGCTCTCCGCCGCGGAGCGGCCGTCTTGTTTAGCCCCGGGCGGAAGCCCTGGAAAGCGACGGGAAGCAACCATGTTCCTCGGCATCGAGATTGGTGGAACGAAGCTGCAACTCGGGCTCGGCCAAGGCGACGGCCAACTGCTCGGGCACTGGCGCGGAAGCGTCGATGCCGCCGCGGGCGGCGAAGGTATTCGCCAAGAGATCGTCCGCGCCGTACCGGAACTGCTGGCGCAAGCGGGAGTGGCGCGAAGCCAACTTCGCGGCATCGGCGTCGGCTTCGGTGGCCCGACCGACGACGCAACGCAGAGCGTCATCAAGTCGCACCACATCGCCGGGTGGAACGGCTTCCCGCTTGCGGCCTGGCTCACGGAATTGCTCGAGCTTCCAACGACGATCTGCAACGATGCGGACGTGGCCTGCCTGGCGGAAGCAACCCTTGGCGCGGGGAAAGGGTTGTCGCCGATCTTCTACATCACGGTGGGAACCGGCATCGGCGGCGGGCTCGCGATCGACGGCGAAATCTATCGCGGCCTGGGCAAGGGAGCCTGCGAGATCGGGCACCTCGTCGTTCGCGGGGAAGGCATTCTCGAATCGTTCTCCGCCGGTTGGGGCATCGAGGCCCGTGCGAAGCGCGACCCGCGCTTCGACATGCTGCGAGGCTCTTTGGGCCGCGAACTCACGGTGAAGGACCTCGCCGCCGCGGCGCGAACGGGCAACCGTGCGGCCTTGGAGAGCCTCGACTCCGCAGTCGCGGCACTCGCCGAGGGCATTCGTCAGATGATTGCGCTACTGTGCCCACGCCGCATCGCGATCGGCGGTGGCGTCTCGCTCATCGGCGAGGACTTGTTCTTTGGTCCACTGCGAAAGTACGTGGCCGAGGGAGCTTTTGAAGCCTTCGCGGGCTTCACGGACATCGTGCCGGCGACCCTCGGCGAAGAGGTCGTGATTCACGGGGCGCTGGCCTTGGCTCGCCAGAAGTTCCTCGGATAGAATGATTGCGGAGGACGCAAACATGACACCTACCAGCGCAGTACTCGAAGTTCCCAAACGACTCATGTCCGTCGAGGAATTTTGGGACTTCGTGAACTTGCCCAAGAATAAGACTCGTCTCTTCGAACTTCGTCGCGGGGAGGTCGTTGAAGTGTCTCGGCCCACCAAACCTCACGGTGTCGTTTGCACCCGCATCGGCACGCAGCTTCAGAATTATGCCGATCGCGTGGATCTGGGTTATGTGACGAATAACGACTCAGGAGTCGTGTTGGAAGAACGTCCCGGTACCGTTGTGGGCCCGGATGTGGCCTACTTCGTCGATGCGAATCACTTCGACGATATCGATCGAAAATGGGGCGGAGACATACCCGTTCTTGCCGTGGAGGTCCTCTCCCCTAACGACAAACCGAGCGAAGTGAAAGAGAAACTGGAGGACTACCTCGCGAGCGGCGTGAAGGTCGTTTGGATTGTGGACTACGAGGAAAAGTCGGTCGTCATCCACCGCCCAGATGGTCCCTCGATTCAGCTTAAAGTGTCGGACGAACTCGATGGTGGCCCCGAGCTTCCCGGTTTCCGCTGCCGAGTATTCGATTTCTTTCGACTCCCCGGCGACCGACAAGTGCCCACTGCTTGACCCATGCCAATTCGCATCAAGATTTGCGGCGTGACGACGCCCGAGGATGCCCGCTTCGCGGCCGAGGCGGGCGCGGATGCCATCGGGTTGAACTTCTATCCGAAGTCGCCCCGGTTCATCGCGCCTTCGCAAGCCGCGGCGATCGTTCGCGAGTTGCCCGCCTTCACCGCCGCCGTCGGCGTCTTCGTCGAGATGCCGCTGCGGCAAGCCTGCGCCATCGCGTACCAACTCGGCCTCCGCGGCATCCAGACCTACGACAACCAGCCGCCCAGTGAAGATGCCTTTCCGTTCGCGCTTATTCCGGCATTTCGGATCGAAGATGAAGCCGGGCTTCAGCGCATTCGCGACTTCGTCAAAACGGCAAGGCAAGCGAACCGCACCCCGGCGGCGGTGCTCGTCGATTCGTTGGTCGCGGGGCAGATGGGCGGTACGGGCCACAAAGCGCCGTGGGAACTGCTCGCGGGGTTCGATCCTGGCGTGCCGCTGATCCTCGCGGGTGGGCTCACTCCCGAGAATGTCGGCGAGGCGATCGCCCGCGTGCGGCCCTGGGCCGTCGATGTTGCGAGTGGGGTCGAATCGTTACCGGGTCGCAAGGATCCGGCCAAGGTCGTGCAGTTCCTCCGAGCGGCGCGAACGGCAGCTCAAGAACTCACTTCCACCTCCCGATCGAGCTCGCGGCACTTGGAGCTCCCGCCCACCAACGTAGAATAGCGTTCCTGATCGATCATCACCCAAATTCGAGGGCTCGGCATGGCCGGCGGCTACTGGCTGGGGGTCGACCTCGGCGGCACCAAGATTCTCTCCGCGCTGTTCGACGAGAACCTGCGCCTGCTCACCCGTTCCAAACAGCCCACCTCCGCGGAAGGTGGCGCGGCGGGCGTGATGGAACGCATCGTGCAAGGCGTCGAAGCCGTCATCAAGGAAGCTGGCATCGACCGCACCCAGATTCGCGGCATGGGCTTCGGCATCCCCGGGCAGATCGACGTCGGCACCACCAAAGTCAAATTCGCCCCGAACCTCGACTGGCACGACGTGGATGTAAAGCCGCTCTTGCCTGCGGATTGGACCTGGCCGCTCGTGGTCGAGAACGACGTACGCATGGGAACCTACGGCGAGTTCGCGTTCGGTGCCGCTCGCGGTGCGAAAAGCGTGCTCGGCGTCTTCGTCGGTACCGGCGTCGGCGGCGGGCTCATCCTCAACGGCGAACTCCACACCGGATTCAACGGCAACGGCGGTGAGTTCGGCAACCTCGTCATCCACTGGCGACGCGGACACACCGTCGAAGCCATCGCCGGCCGCAAATTCATGATGAAGCGCGCGGGCGAAATCCTCGCCGACTCGCCCAAACGCGTCCGCAAGGAATGGAAGAACGTCGACCTCACCGGCGTCCGCAGTTCGCAACTCGCCGAGTTCTACCAGCGCGACGATCCCATCGCCGTGCAATTGGTCGACGACTCGGCCCGCGCCCTCGGAGCCGCCATCGGCGGCATCGTGAACTTCATCAGCCCCGAGATCATCGTCCTCGGCGGCGGCGTGACCGGGGCGCTCGGCGAACCGTACATCGAACGAATTTGGGAGATCGCTCAGCGCTACACGCTGCCCGGCGCGGCGGCCAACATCCGCTGCATCGCCGCCTCGCTCGGCGACGACTCTGGCGTGGTCGGTTGTGCGGCTTACGCCAAGTACCGCATCAAGTAGAAATGCTCAGCGGTTCCACGTCGGGGCCGCGGCGGTGCCTGCCATCTGCTTCTTGATGGCGTCGCCACGGCTCGATTGCCTCACCATACCCTGAACGCTGTCGAACTCGGCGGGGTTGAAACCGGCCCCCTTGAGCAATTGCTTCGAGAGTTGCGAAGCCTCGGATTCATCTTGCTCACGCTTCTCGTCGATGCGCTTTTGTTGAAGCGCCATCTCGGCTTCGCGGACGCGGCTGGTATCGGAACTGCCACCGGGCAGGGCGATGTCCGGGATCGAATCGCGATCGCGGCCCACCGTGATTCCCGCCCGCTTTTGAGCCATCATTTTGCCGAGTTCCGAGCAGAGTACGGCCGCCAACTCCGGCTCCGTCTTGCACTTCTTCACCAAACCCTCGCTGATGAAGACTTCCGAATTGCCGCGGTGGAACAGCACCGATTCGGGCACGCCGAGTACGCGAACGATCGGCTCGATTCCCGTGAACGTGTTCTGATCGACGATGCGTTTGACGAGTTCGTCGACTCGCCGTGCGACCTCGATTGAGGCCGGCGTCACTTTCGGTTCCGCGGGCTTGGCATCCCAGAATCGGAGGTCGGTGAGGCAGCCGGTGAAGCTGCCGAGGCAGGCGCTGCCGAGTGCCATTTGGATTGCCGCGCGACGATTCATTCCCGGAACCCTCCCAAGCTGAGGGCGGACGAATAGCCGCGACCGGGGAGAATGTCGAGTGGAAATCTCCGCGCGGGGCCGTCAAACACCGGTGGCCGCGGCGATGATTTGCTCCGGGGTCCAGTCGTTCGCGGGTCGCGCCGCGGAGAGTACGCCTCGGCACATGACCGCGATGCGGTCGCACAACCCGAGCAACTCCGGCAAGTAACTGCTCACCACGAGTACGGCCTTGCCCGACGCCGCGAGTTCGCCGATGAGCCGGTAGATCTCGGCCTTGCTCCCGACATCGACGCCGCGCGTCGGTTCGTCCAGCAGCAGCACTTCCGCATCCTGATGGAGCAGTCGGGCGAGTGCGACCTTCTGCTGGTTCCCGCCGCTGAGTTCGCCCACGGCCTGATCCGGATCGCGATGGCGGACGTTCAACTTCTCCAGGAAGGTGCTGGCTGCGGCGCGGACTCGCGAACGACTCAGCAAGCCGAACGAGCGATAGGGAGAAAGCCGGCTCAGCGTGAGATTTTCGGCGAGGCTTTGCTCCAGGGCGAGGCCTTCCTCCTTGCGGTCCTCGCTCAGGAAACCCACGCCTTGTTCGATGCGTCGGCTTGGAGTCGCGGCATTGAGAACCGTATGAACCTTCACCGTTCCCGATCGCACCGCATCCAGCCCGTAGATCGCTCGCAGCATCTCGGTGCGGCCCGAACCGACGATTCCCGCGATGCCGAGGATCTCGCCGCGATGGAGGTCGAGGCTTGCGCCTCGCGGCAAGGTTGCGCCCGCCAGGCCGTTCAATTCCAGCACCACTTTGCCGCGCGAATGGGGAATGTGCGGGTACTGCTCCTCGACCGAGCGGCCGACCATCATCTCGATGATCCGTTCGCGGGGCACCGCGCCGACCGCGTCCGTTCCTACGACTTCGCCATCGCGGAGTACTGTGAACCGATCGGCGACCGCCTCGATTTCCTCAAGAAAGTGGCTGATGTAAACGACGGTGACGCCCTTGGCCTTGAGCCGCCCGATGAGTTCGAAGAGTCGCTTAGCATCGTTCTGAGTGAGGGCACTCGTCGGTTCGTCGAGGACGAGCAACTTCACGTCGGTGAGCAAAGCGCGGGCGATCTCGACGACTTGCCGGGCGGCCGGTGCGAGGCTCGCGACGGACTCGTCGGGTTGAATCTCGGGATGGCCGAGTTCGGCGAGCGCTCGCCTCACCTTCGCCCGATCGGAGTCTTTTCGCAGGAACCCGAACGACGCGGATTCCAAACCGAGCAAGACGTTGGCCTCGACGCTGAGGTCGGGGCAGACCGCGAGTTCCTGGTAGATCATGGCCACGCCGCGGCGGCGTGCATCTTGCGGCCCCGCGGGTCGATACGCGGCACCGTCCAGTTCCATCGTTCCGTCGTCGGGCGATTCCGCGCCGCTGAGTACCTTCATGAGCGTGGACTTTCCGGCTCCGTTCTCGCCGACGAGTGCATGAACCTCACCGACGTGCAATTCCAGACTCACGCCCTGCAGCGCGGCCGTGGGGCCGTAGCTTTTGCGGATGCCGTTCATACGAAGTCGCGGAACGCTCATGGGGACTCTCAGAGGGTACGACAACAATTCTTGGATGTCTTAAAGCACGGGTTACTCTCGACTTGCGCGACTCGCATCAGTTCCGGGGAAGTCAGGCTGCCACATTGCCACTTCGCGTCACACCTACTTTGGCAGCCTGACCCGTTTCAGCCCTGATTTCATGGCGTTTTCGAAGAAATCTGTGCGATCGAGAATCGTTGCCGCACCCCTCTCAGAAGGGTGTACCTATGGATTTTGGCGAACCGGCGACGTAAGTCGCCGGGTGTG
>JAYTGN010000330.1:0-3575 GCA_043733485.1 Gemmataceae bacterium | reverse complement strand
GGGTTGCATCTCCAACCCGCCGACTCACGTCGCCGGTTCGCCTGGAAGAACCTGCGAGTTCCAAAATTTAGCGGGCTGCGCCCGCCTTCATGCGTTCGCGGAGCATCGCCGCGAATGCGGCAGGGTTGCGAACGGCCGTGAGTTTGAGCGTGCGTCCGTCGGAGACTTTGACGCCGACCCAGCCCACGTCGAGCTGCCGATACATCCAACTCGCGCCGTGGGTGACCTGCAAGACCTCCGCGAACCAGATGACGGGCTCGGGCCGGTTGCGAAAGCCGCGATCGACGAGCAGAGCCCGATCGGTGATGCGGTAGGTGTACGTGACGGCCCGATAGAGCGCGAGGCCGAGGAGCAGCGGCCAGACGGCGAGTACGAGGAGGTAGGGAACGATCTGTGCGACGAGGTCGCCCATGTACCAGCGCCCGGCGAGGAGTACGACGGTCGAAGCCAAAGCGAGTGCGAAGAGCGGAATCGCGGCACGGAGGTCGTAGCCGCGCCAGGCCCGATCGGCCATGGCTCCGAGTTGGGAATCGCTCGCATTCGCCATGGAAGGTCCAATTCGGGTTTCGAGCTCAACGCAGGATTGTGAGAATTTTCGAGAGCGGCCCGCTTGTCGGTCTGAAGCAGATGCGTAAGTTATCCCAATCCCTTCGAGGAATTCCGAACTCCACCTCCAACCTTCGCTTCCACCATGAATTACTTTGCAATCCGCCGTCAGGCCCTGATCCGAAACCTCAAGAAGCTCGATTCCGGGTTCGACGCCGTCCTGATCACGTGCCCCGTGAATGTGACCTACCTTACGGGGTTCACGGGCGAAAGCAGCTACGTGATCGTGACTCCGAAGAACTCGATCCTGGTGAGCGATCACCGCTTCGAGGTTCAAATTCACGAGGAGTGCCTCGAGATCGGCAAGGGGCCGGAACTCGAACTGCACATTCGGCCGCACAACAAAACGACCTCGGACGGTGCGGCGGAAGTCCTCACGAAGTTGGGGGCGAAGTCGGTTGCGGTCGAAGGAAACCGGATCGCCATTTCAGACCTGGAGTACATTCGCGTCCAGGCTCCCAAGGCGACCTTCGTTCCTCAAGACGGCATGGTCGAGGCACTGCGAACCGTCAAGGACATGAGCGAGGTCACGAAGATTCGCGAGGCGGTGCGAGTCGCCGAGAGTGCCTTCCGCATGTTCACCGCGACGATGCGGCCCACGGACACGGAAAAGGAGATGGTCGACGCGATCGACGGCTACCTGCGCCGGGCCGGGGCTCGCTCGGCAGCCTTCCCGCCGATCGTCGCCGTCGGCGAACGCGGTGCCCTGCCGCACGCCCCACCGAGCAACCTCCAACTCGAGGATGCCAGTAAGGTCTTGATCGACTGGGGCGCGGACCTCGTTTACAAGTCGGACCTGACCCGCTGCCTGCGGAGCCCGTTCACGACAACTCCCACCCGCAAGAACAAATTCGAGCGCGTGGGATACTCGTTCGAAGAGATTTACACGCTCGTCCTCGCGGCTCAGAACGCGGCATTCGCCGAGATTCGACCCGGTGCGAAGGCCAAGGACATCGACGGCGCGGCTCGCAAAGTGATCTCGAGCGGCAAGCTCAAGAACGACCCCAAGTTGAAGCTCGGCGATCACTTCACGCACGGGCTGGGGCACGGCATCGGCCTGGAAATCCACGAGTCGCCGCGCATTCGGGCCAACTCCGAAGACGTTCTCGAAGCCGGCATGGTCATCACCGTCGAGCCGGGCATCTACATCCCCGGTTGGGGCGGCGTTCGCATCGAAGACGACATCCTCGTGACCCGCGATGGCTACACCATGCTCACTACCTTGCCCCGAGACCTTCCCGCAAGCGACTGACGCCGATAATCTAAGTACCATTGCAGTTGTCGCGGGCACTTCGGCCCGCGACGCAGTCTATTCGAGGGTACGCGGTGGCCGACGAGACTCAGGACACGCCCCGACCGTTCGATGTGAAAACGGTCGAGTACCTGCTGCGGCTCATGACCGAACACGAACTGAGCGAGGTCGACCTGAAGGAAGGCGATCAGCGCATCCGGCTCCGCAAAGGCTCACTCGCCGCTCCGATCGCGTCTGCACCCGCACCGGTCGCCTCCGCGCCCGCCCCGGCCAACTCCTCTTCCCCACCGCCCGCTCCCGCCGTTTCGCGCTACTTCGAAATCAAGAGCGACTCGCCCGGTGCCTTCTACGCGCGCCCCGCGCCCGACAAACCCGAGTTCGTCAAAGTCGGTTCGAAGGTCACTCCGGATACGGTCGTTTGCTACGTCACGGCGATGAAGGTGAACAGCGAGGTGAAGGCCGGCATCGGCGGCACGATCGTCGAGGTCGTGGCCAAGAACGAGGAATTCGTCGACTTCGGCACGGTGCTCTTCCGCGTCGATCCCTCCTGACTCAATCTCCAGGTTCCAAGTTCAGACGCGGCAACCTGGGACTTGGAACTTCTCTTTATGTTTCACCGTATTTTGGTCGCGAACCGCGGCGAGATTGCCCTCCGCGTGATCCGGGCGTGCCGCGATCTCGGAGTCGAGGTCGCCGTCGTCTACTCGGAAGCGGATCGGGATGCCCCGTACTTGAAGTTGGCCGATCAGGCCATTTGCATCGGGCCGGCCGTGGCCTCGGAAAGCTACCTGAAGCCGTCCCGGATCATCGCGGCAGCCGAAGGCGCGAACGCCGACGCGATCCATCCCGGTTACGGGTTCCTCTCCGAGAATTCGAGCTTCGCCTCGATGTGCCGCGAGAACGGGTTCGAGTTCATCGGCCCGTCGGCCGAGGCCATGCACCGACTCGGCAACAAGAACGAAGCCAAGCAACTCGCCAAGGAAGCCAAGGTTCCCACCGTTCCCGGCAGCGACGGGCTCATCACTTCGGAAACCGAGGCGCTCGCGTTCGCCAAGAAGGTCGGCTACCCCGTACTCATCAAGGCCTCGGCAGGCGGTGGCGGTCGCGGCATGCGCGTGGCACGCGACGACGACTCACTGCTCGCCGGACTCTCCTCCGCAAGGGCCGAGGCCGAGGCCGCCTTCAAAGACGGCAGCATTTATCTGGAGAAGTACCTCGACCGCCCGCGGCACGTCGAGGTGCAACTCCTCGGCGACAAACACGGCAACGTCGTTCATCTGTTCGAACGCGATTGCTCGCTCCAGCGCCGGCATCAGAAACTCGTGGAAGAATCGCCGGCTCCGAACCTGCCCGAAAAGGTCCGCGACGCGATGTGTGCGGCTGCGGTGCGGCTCGCCAAAACCGCGGGCTACTACTCCGCCGGCACCTGCGAGTTCCTCGTCGATCAGAAGCACAACTTTTACTTCATCGAAGTGAACGCCCGCATCCAGGTCGAGCATCCGGTCACGGAACTCGTCACCGGCATCGACTTGATCCGCGAGCAAATTCGCGTTGCCGCCGGCGAGAAGCTTCCGTTCAAGCAAAGCGACATCAAGTTGCGGGGGGCGGCGATCGAGGCGCGGATCAACGCCGAGGATCCGGACAACGATTTCCGCCCGAGCCCCGGTACGATCAAGACGTGGCAACTGCCGGGCGGCCCCGGCGTGCGGGTCGATTC
>JAYTGN010000329.1:0-9627 GCA_043733485.1 Gemmataceae bacterium | reverse complement strand
TCAACCCGGCGACTCACGTCGCCGGTTCGCCAAAACCACAATTCCGACCGTCGATAAATAGGGAGCGTTACGCCGGCAACTGCTTCACGTAGTTGTAGCCGTAGGCGTAGTAGGCGCTGCCGCCGCTCACGTTGTTCACCACCGCGCCGAGCAGCGGCACGTTCAACTGCTGCAACTTCTCGGACGCCACCTGCACCTTCGGCAACTGGCTGATGTCCTGCATGATCGAGAAGACCACGCCGTCCACGTGCTGGCCGATGAGCAAGGCATCCGCGACCGGCAACACCGGGCACGAATCGACGATGATGAAGTCGAACTGCCCGCGGAGTTGGTTGAACAGCGTCTCCAGCGGATGCCCTTGTGCCAGTGCCGTGATCACGCGCGTGGAACACTGCCCGGCCGGGATCACCCACAGATTCGGAACGGACGTCGGCTGCACCGCATCCGCCGCGTCCACTTCCTGAAGCAGCACCTCGCTCACGCCCATTTGCAGCGTGAGGTCGAAGAGCTTGTGAATCGAAGGGTTCCGCAAGTCGCAGTCCACGATCAGCGTTCGCATCCCGGCGGTGGCCATGCTCGTGCCGAGTTGGCTGGCGAGCGAGGTCTTGCCTTCGCCCTGCGTCGCGCTCGTCACCATGACCACTTGCATGGACTGCGTGCGGGCCGTGTGAAGGAGCATGGTGCGGGTCGAGTTGATGGACTCGTTGAGGACGAATCGCCAGTTCGCGTTCCCGGCCGCCTCGGCGGCTTTGAGGCTCGCTTTGTTCGGGAACGACGGCACGGTGCCGATCACCCGCATGCCAAGTTCGCTGACGACCTGATCGACGCCGTCGATGCGGCGAGTCCGCCATTCGAGGTAGCCGATGACGACGAGCACGGCGATGAATCCGACGATGGCGGCCCCGACGGCGAGGAACGTCTTCTGCTTCACGTTGAGGTTCATCTGGACGAACGGCGGCTCGATGAGCGTGACCCGCGAATCCATGTCCTTTTCGATCTGAAGCTGAATGATCTGGCGATCGATCCCGTTGAGTGCCTCACGCCGGGGTTTAAGTTCGTCCATGAGCGAACCGGTGTCGAGGTCGCCTTTGAGTGCTTGTTTCATTCCTTTCTCGAAGGAGTCGCGATTCTCGCGAAAACTGGCGTGCCGCGCGCTGGCCTCCAGGAGCTTATCCTTCTCGTCGGCGATTTTGTTCTTGAGGTATTGTTCCTTGATCTGGCCCATCACTAGCTCGATCTCGGGCCTGACGGCGTTCCGCGTGGCAGCGAGTTGCTTGTCGAGCGTGTCGATCTGAGTTTGAAGTTCGAGAATCGTGGGAGGTAAAGGGTCGCCCTCCTTGAGGTTCGCAACTTCCTTGGCGTTCGAGAGTAAGTGCTGCTTGGTCATTTTTTGGCCGAGCATCGTAGCGATTCGGGGATCCGAATTTATGGCACTCATCAATTCGAGCGAATCGAGGTCGAAACGCTTGCCCCCAAGTTTCTTTTCAAACACGGAAATCCTGGATTCGGTCTCCTTGATCTCCTTCTGAGTGGAACTCACATAACTGTCGAGGGCACCGAGCTCTTGTTGCATTCGAGCGTGTTTGGCTCCCGATTCGGGTCCGCCCACCGAGTTGTTGGCCTCGACCATGTAGCGAATACCGCGTTCCTTCGCGACGATCTCGCCTTTGATTTTTTCCGCAAGAGCGTCGAGCTTCCGCGACTGAGTATCGCGAGTCGTACGGTCGTAAGAGGCCGCTTCGTCGATGTACTTCTTCACGTGAACTTCGAGAATCGTCTTGAGATCGTCCGCGTTGTCGCCGGGAAGCGTGATCGAGAGCGTGGTCGGCGACACGTCCTTGATCGTCAGCCCTTCCTCCATGAATCGAACGGGATCGTCCGAGTTCTTGATCGTCTCGAGGCTGGCGACCGAAGGCTCGGCCAACGTGCGAAGGATCAAGTCGCGGGTGCGGAGGATCACCATTTGATCGCGGCGGAAGCTATCGAAGTCTTCCTGCGATTTGCTGAGTTCGGTGGTCTTTTGGCGGAGGCGGATGAGGGCCTTGGCTTGGTGCTTGCCGGCGGGCATGAGCATCCAGACGCCGGCGGCGGCGGCCGCGGCGAGGAGGCCGCCGAGAAACGTGGCCAGCACCCAGCGGCGCTTCAAGGCGTGCAACATGCCCGCGGGGCTCGGGCCGGTCTTCGCCTTCGGAGGCAGAGGGCCGGCGTTGTAGCCTGGATTCGGGCCGTAGGGGAGCGGCTGCGGCATTCCACCCGCGGGGGTGTGGAACGGCGACAGCGGATTCGGCGGCAGGTTGTCGTTCGAACGGCCCATGAACATCTCTCCCGGCAAAGTCGGCACAGGTGCGGACCCAGTGGTTCGGCACGACAGCGAGCGTTCGACCTTGGCGGAGTACGGACTCCTCCCAGGCTTAGCATTCGGGATGCCGGAACGCGCGAAGCCGTGGCGACCACCGATTGTGGTCCCAACGGAACGCAGTAAATCGTTGCATTCCAACGCGTTCGGGAGAGCGAGCCGGGCGCGAACGCTTCAGCTTACTCCCGCCGATTGGCGCGGGAATCTCGCGGGGTACGTAGAACCGTACGGCCGGACTTACATCCGCTAACTAATCCTTACATTCCCCACGATCCCACACAGTGTAACTAATCAAACTCAGGATAGGGAAGGCGAACAGTCAAGTCTCGGGGAGAAGTTTTCGGGCGGTAGGTGGCACCATGCGGCAACCTGAGGTAGTGCCGAAGAAATTAGTTGGCCGCGTGGAGCGCAACGACTCACCGATTAGCCGCGACGCGTAGTCCTCGGAGCGGAGCGCGACGACTCCGGCGATGTCGCGATCCACTCCGAAGAATACTCACCGACGAACCTGCCCGGCCGGTAAGTGCGAGAGGGGGGACTTGAACCCCCACGACCTTTCGGCCACTGGATCCTAAGTCCAGCGCGTCTGCCAATTCCGCCACTCTCGCTGCTTGGTTACTCGTTATTGGTTGTTCGTTATTGGTGGTCGGCACAATCCCACCGATGACGAACAACCAGTAACCAATAACATAGTCATTTCATGCGCGGCTTATAGTTGCGAATGTACCCTTCGATGTGTTCGTGCATATCTTCGGGGTCGAAGCCGCAGATGCGCATCTCTTCGATCGCGCGGTCCGGCGTCCAGTGGTGGTAATCCATGCGAAACACCGCGCACATCGTGCCGGTGCGGTGGATGCCCGCGAAGCAGTGAATCAGGACCGGGTGGTTCTCCGGTGCGTCCATCAGTTCCAGAAACTTCTTGACGTTCTCCTCGGCAGGAATCTCCCCTTTTTCATTGGCTCCCCAAACCTTGGGAACGAGCCGCACGTGCTTCACGTTGCGTTCGCCGCAGATGCGGGCTTCCCATTCGTCCGGGTAGGGCAGGGCCGGATCGCGAACGGTGCGAAGCGTGATGACGAGCTTGATGCCGCACTCGTCGAGCGTGCGTTGAAAGACGGCGGGCGAGAGCTGGCCGCTGCGGTAGAGCACGCCGTCTTCGACGACGCGGAAGTTGCGTACGGTCGTGTGCCGATGTGCCGAGTAGAGCAGCGGCACGGCCACGACGAGCGCCATCACAATCGCGATGAGAAATCCGCGGCCGTACTTCATGGCAGAGCCCTTAGCCAAGGTGCGATTCCATTTTCGTGTGGGAGTCTATCCTCTCGGGTGAGGGAAGGTAAAGAGCGAACGACACTTGGCTGAGAATTCCAGGTTGCGGGTTGGCGTCAGATTTGTTGCTGGTCGTGCGAACAGCTGGGAGTGTACCCAGGGCAATTACCCTGAAGGGGTTGGAGCCCTCAGCCCAGGGTCGCCGCGGGAGCGGCGCACCCTGGGGGAGGCGTTTGGTGACGCAAGAGTTCGATCGCGCCACCCCAGGGTGCGCGAACTTCGTTCGCGACCCTGGGCTGAGGGCTCCAACCCCTTCAGGGTAAATTCCGTCATCGAGTGCTCGTTACCCGTACAAAATTCCCACTAATTTTGGAGATGCTTACCCCAGGTTGTCGTGGCCGTGGCCCCATCGGGCCGGCGGGTTCCACTTTCCCTATCATAACTTGCCCGTTCCTGCGACCTCGGGAAGTGATCCGCCATGATTCTCGTCATCCGACCCGAAGCGACCATCGAGCAGATCGACCACGTGATCGATCGCGTCCGCGAACTCGGGTTCACCCCGCACGTTTCGCGCGGCGAAAGCCGCACCATCATCGGCGTCATCGGCGACGAGACCAAGCCCGAGGCGCAGAACTTCTCCGCCATCCCCGGCGTCGAGCAAGTTCACCACATCATGAAGCCGTTCAAGCTCGCCAGCCGCGAGTTTCACAAGGAAGATAGCGCCGTCTACGTGGGCAAGGTGAAGATCGGCGGCGGCAGCCTCGCCATGATCGCCGGACCGTGCGCCGTCGAGAGCTACGAGGTGATGGACACCGTGGCGCGGTACGTGAAGGCTGGCGGCGCGAACATCCTCCGCGGCGGGGCCTTCAAGCCGCGCACCAGCCCCTACGCCTTCCAGGGCATGGGCGAAGACGGCCTCAAGATCCTTCAGGAGGTCGGCCAGAAGTACGACATGCCGGTCGTCACCGAAATCATGGACCCGCGGCAAATCGACCTCGTCGTGAAGTACGCGGACATGCTCCAGATCGGAGCCCGCAACATGCAGAACTTCGACCTGTTGAAGGAGTGCGGGAAGACGAGGACGCCGGTGCTTCTCAAGCGCGGCATGAGCGCGACCGTGAAGGACTTGCTCATGTCCGCCGAGTACGTGCTCTCCGAGGGGAACATGGGTGTCGTGCTGTGCGAACGCGGCGTGCGGAGCTTTGAGGACAGCACGCGGAACATGCTCGACCTGAGCGCGGTGCCGAACGTGAAGGGTCAGAGCCACCTGCCGATCATCGTGGATCCGAGCCACGCGACGGGTCGTCCCGATTTGATTCCGAGTATGTGCCGGGCGAGCGTGGCGGCGGGTGCCGATGGCATTCACGTGGAAGTTCACAACTGCCCGGAGAAGGCGTTGTCGGACGGGCCGCAGGCGCTGCTGCCGCACCAGTTCCTCGACCTGATGGCCGACCTACGCCGGCTGGCCACGGTCATGAACCGCGAGTTCTGGGCACCCAACGAGAACTGAGCCCGACTCGGTCTCAGGCCCCTTCAAACAGGCTCTTCATCACTTCGCCGCGATTGAGTTGCACGGGGCGGTTGAATCGGTCGTGAACCTCGGTGTGCGGGTCGACGCCGAGGATGCTGTAGATCGTGGCCCCGACATCGTCAGGGGAAAAGGCCGGCGTAACGGGGTAGCCGCCGACCTTGTCCGAGCGGCCGATGATCTTGCCGGGTTGAACGCCCGCGCCTGCGAACACCGCACTGAAGCACGCGGCCCAGTGGTCGCGACCGCCTTTAATCACTTTGGGTGTGCGGCCGAAGTCGCCGATCATCACCACGAGCGTTTCGTTCAACAGTCCGCTGCCGCCGAGGTCGTCGAGCAGTGCGGCCATCGCGCTGTCCAAGGGCGGCACGTTCTTCTTGAGTGCCGGGAAGATGTCGCCGTGGTGGTCCCAGTTTTGGACGCGGCCCATGTTCGCTTGAACGACCGAGACGCCTGCTTCAACGAGCCGCCGGGCGAGAAGCAGCGATTGGCCGAACGAGTGGCGGCCGTACTTGTCGCGGGTCGCGGCCGGTTCCTTGTCGATCTCGAACGCCTTCGCCACTTTGCCGGAAGTCAGGATCGACATCGCCTTCTGCTGCTGTTCGGTGAGCCGCTTGCCTTCGAGCGATTCGGCGAGTACGCGCTGCTGGCGGTTCACACCTTCGAGCAAGGCCATGCGGTCGTTCAAGTGTTCGATCTCGAGCCCGGACACGGGAGCCAGGTTATCCACTTTGAAGTCGCGAGCGTTCGGGTCGCTGCGCAGTTGCCAGGGGTCGTGCTTGGGCCCGAGGAACCCGGCGTGCTGCCCCGGCCACACGAGCGGGCCTTCCGCCAGGAACGTCGGCAAGGTCACGCCGGTGGGTACGCCATCGTGTCGCGGCTTCATAAAGCTCAAACCGGAGGCGAACACGGGCCAGTCGTCGCGCGAAAGCGGCTTGTCGAAGCGGACTCCCGGCTGCTTGGAACCGGTGATGATGTGGTGCGTGGCGGCGGTGTGGTTGTTGTCCGCGTGGGCCAGGCTGCGAACGACGGCGTACTTGTCCGCGCGGGCCGCCATCTTCGGCAGCAGTTCGCCCACCTGGTAGCCGGGGACCTTCGTGCTGATCGCGCCGTATTGCCCGCGCACTTCTACTACGGCGTCGGGCTTTGGGTCGAACGTGTCGATGTGGCTCATTGCACCCGTGAGGAACACGACGATCACGGATTTCGGCGACTGCTTGGAACCGGGCGATTGTGCGGTTCCGGCCTTGATGGTCGACGCCAGCCCGAGGCCGGCGAGGCCCGAGAAGCCGACTTGAAGGAGTTCGCGGCGCGACACGCCGACGGGATGCTGAGGTACAATGATCACGAATCGGCCCGTGTGTGGGGAGGCAAGTCGGAGTACGGCAGGAGATCGACACGGTTATTAGAGCATGTTTGCCCGGCGAAGCAAGAGTTCGTGCGACCGTGCCTGGGGATTTTGGCACGGGGAACCGGTGCAATCAAGTGGTAGTCGGAGGCTGCGTCGGAGCGATGGGCTCGGGCTCCTTCGATTTGAGGAAGTACGGCACGAAGTGCCAGGCGACCACGACGAGGACGACGACCCCGGCGATGGCCCAGGCCGCGTTGCCGAGCCAGCGATGTAAGGCACGGACCTCGTTACGAAGTCTTGAACCCTCACTCGAAGAACTGCCGCACGGGGACGCGGAAATCGGGGAAGACACCCGGCAGGATCAGTTCCTCGTCGGCCGTTTTTCGCAACGGGAACTCGTCCGCCGTGTAGACGCCGACGGTGCGCGTCTCCGGGTCGAGGACGCACACGGCGACGGTGCCGGCCGCGAGGAACTCGCCGGCCTTCGCCGAGATCTCCTTCCAGCGATCCGACGGCGACTTCACTTCAATGACGAGTTCCGGAGCAACCGCCGGGTAGCCCTTGGGCGGCGAGTCCTTCGGAATGCGTTGATAGCTGAAGTAGGCCACATCCGGTGCGCGAACGGAGTCCGGATCGCGACGCGTGATCACGCCTGAGTCGTTGCAAGTGACCCAGCCGAGATCGCGAGCCTTGACGTAGCTCCCAAGGATCAGCGCGGCGTTGTAACAGACAACCCCATGCAGAAAGTTCGTTGGCGGCATTTCCACAACCCTTCCTCGAACGAGTTCGGTTCGCCGGCCATCGTCTGATTGAGCCAGGAATTCCTCGGCCGTGATGAGCCGTTCCGCAGGCGGTGCGATCGTCGTCGTGGACATGAATCCCCCTTTCACCCGAATAGTACTCCGAACTCTCAGCCGCTTCCAGATCACTCACCCGTATAATACACTCGATGAACCTTACTGTCGGCCTCGGATCGTGGTCCGTTTCGATTCCAGCGGAGAAGCTGGTCGCGATGAACCGCACCTCCATCTCGGGCAATCCGAGCGCTTCGCCGCGCGAACTCGTTCGCGCGGCACTCGAAGCGCCCTTCGGCTTCGAGCCGATGCGGCGAGCCCTCACGCCGGACGATCGGGTCGCGATCGTACTCGATGCGGAACTTCCCCATGCCGCGGAGTTACTTGCCGGCACGCTCGATCACTTGGGCACGGCTGGGATCGCTCCGAGTGCCGTCACGGTCGTCGCGCCGCCGGGCGCGCGTCAGGATTGGGTCGAAGCATTGCGCGCCGAGTTCTCCGAAGTGACGACCGAGACGCACGATCCGACCGACCGCAATAAATTGGCGTACCTCGCCACCACGAATTCGGAACGCCGGGTGTACCTGAACCGAACTGTCGTCGAGTCGGATTTCACGGTCGTACTCACGGGCCGGCGCTACGACCCCGTTCGAAACTATGCTGGTGCCCAGGTCGCGCTTTACCCCGATCTCGCGGATCGAGAGATTCGCGCCGCGAACTTTGGACCGTTCACGAAAGCAGCCCCGTGGGAGGGCCGAGAAGATGCGGAAGAAGTGGCTTGGCTTCTCGGCATGCCGTTCCTGATCCAGGTCATCGAAGGTGAAGGCGACGCGATTCAGGAAGTCGTTGCCGGCCTGCTTCCGAGCAGCGAGGAAGGGGTTCGCCGGCAGGATGCCCGCTGGAAGTTCAGCATTGCCGAGCGGGCTGATGCCGCGATTGCAACGATCTCCGGCGACCCCGCGCGAATCACGTTTCAAGATTTGGCCATGGCCGCTGCATGTGCCGCACGATGCGTGAACAAGCGCGGCCGCGTCGCCTTGCTCACTGAGGCCGCCCCAATCATGGGTCAGGCGGCAGACTGGATTCGCCGGCTCGACGATCCGCGAATTCCCTTGAAGTTGTTGATGCGCGAGAAGCCGGCCGATTGGGCGGCAGCGAAGTTGTGGTGTGCCGCCGCCCGGCACGCGAGTTTGTTCCTGGCCAGTCGCTTGCCGGACGATCTGGTCGAAGAGATGTTCGCGACGCCGATCCACTCCCCGTCCGAGGTGCAGCGGCTCGTCGAATCCGCGGGCTCGGCGATCGTGATTCCGGATGCTCACAAGTCGAAGGTCGAGGTGCACGCGTGACCGATTACGATGCCGCGATTTCGGCCTGTGCGCTCTTCGACAAGACGGATGCCGGGAAGCTCTTGCTCACGGGTGCGGACGCCCCGATGTTCCTCGGCAACCTCAGCACCAACGACATCAAGAACCTCCCTGTCGGCGGCGGCTGCGAAGCGTACTTCTGCGACTCCCGCGCGAAGGTCCAATTCCAAACGTGGATCTACCACGTCGTGCTCGGCGACGATCGCGCAATGTGGGTCGAGACCACACCCGGCCGCAACGAGGCGCTCGCGAAGTACCTCGACCGCTACCTGATCTCGGAACGCGTCGAGATTGCCGACCGAACCGCCGAGTTCGCTCAGTTCCATTTGAGCGGTCCGACCGCGAAGGCGGTCCTGGAAAAAGCGCTCGGCGAATCGCTTCCCGACTTGCCCGAGTTCGCACATCTGGAGCGACCGCTCGGCAGCATTCGACGCCGCGATCCCCTCGGCTTGCCGGGCTACGACATCGTTTGCTTGAAGGAACGCGCCGAAGAAGTGCGCGGAAGTCTCGATGCAACGATCGGTTCACCGGAGACCTACGAGACGCTCCGCATCGAGGCCGGCACTCCGCTCTTCGGCCCGGACATCGACGAGAATCGCTTCGTGATGGAAGTGGGCAACGCGGCCCGCGCCGTGAGTTATTCGAAGGGCTGCTTCCTGGGTCAGGAGCCGATCGTAATGGCCCGCGACCGCGCCGGACACGTGAACCGCGCGTTCCTCGGCATGAAGGTTTTGGACGGCGGCCCGCTGCCAGCCGGGACGAAACTGTTTCGCGAAGGTCAGGAGGTCGGTCAAGTAACATCGAGTTGTCACTCGCCGCGGCTCGGCCTTCCGGTGGCGCTCGGTTACTTGAAGTGGAAGCACCAGGAACCGGGCACGAAATTGGAAGCCGGAGTGCAGGTGGTTGAAGTGGTGGGACTACCGGTCGTGAAGTGACGAAACCCGGTTTCTGCTTTGGAAACCGGG
>JAYTGN010000328.1:0-3585 GCA_043733485.1 Gemmataceae bacterium | reverse complement strand
TTCGGCGGTGAAGATGCGGGGATCGCGAAGGCGTTCGACGGCAGCACGTCCACTTTCGTGGACGCCGCCGAGGCCACAGCGGGCAATGGCTGCTGGGTCGGTTTGGACATGGGCGCTCCGAAGGAGATCACGGAGATACGCTTTTTCCCGCGCCTTGACCTAAGCCGTCGCATCTCACCCAGCGACGTGTTGCAAAAGAAACGACGTTGCCCCGCGTTCACCGTGATCCGAATCGAGCGCTTCGCCCAGCCGAGCAGTCGTCGGGCCAAGTGCGCCTTGGCAATACCAATGAACGCCTCCGGCTCGGCTTCACCCAGGCACTTGCCGAGATTCCTGATTCCCATGCCGGGATCGATGAGCACCGGAACGGCCGCGAGCTTGAACAATGCGAACGTGAGCGCGAAGAAGTCCGGCGACGGCGGCACCATCAACGCCGTGCGCATGCCGCGCACGATGCCCGCGGCCGCGAGACCGTCGGCAATGGCGTCGCTGTCCGCGTTCAGTTCCGCGAAGGTGATGGTGCGGTGTTCGCTGGTCCCGGTCGGGTTCACCCCGCGAACGGGAACGTGAATCGCAGCCCGATTCGGCTCGGTGGCCGCCATGCGTGCCAAGTGCGACGCGACGTTGAGTGAGTCGCTCACGGCACGGCCTCGATCACTTCCACTTCGGGCACGCGCTTGCGGAGTTCGGCTTCCAGTGACGTGATGACGGTCATGATGGTGGCGGGGCACCCGGCACAGACGCCCGTGAGGCGGACCTGAGCGATGCCGTCGGAAACGTCCAGCACGTCGATGCCGTTGCCGTCGAGCATCAGGGCCGGCGCGATCTCGACCTTCAGAGCGTGTTCGACGCGGGAACGCAAATCCATTTCGACCTCACAGCTTCGCGAAATTCTTCAGCATGGTCATGCCCACATCCTGGCTCTTCTCGGGATGGAACTGCGTCGCGAAGACGTTGTCTTTCCAGATCGCCGCACAGAACGGATCGGGATAGTCGGCTTCCGCCGAAACGAGCCCGCGATCCTCGGGCACCGCGAAGAACGAATGCACGAAGTAGACCGCCGGATCGGGGGGCAGCCCGGCGAAGAGCGGGCACTCGGGTGGCGTGAACTTGAGCGTGTTCCAGCCCATGTGCGGTACCTTCAGACCGGGCACGTGCGGGAAGCGAACGACGTCGCCCGAGAACAGTCCGAGGCCCGCGTGGGTGCCGTCTTCGTGGCTGCGGCTGAAGAGCATTTGCATGCCGAGGCAGATGCCGAGGAACGGCCGACCGCTGTGGATGAAGTCGAGGATGGTGCGGTCGAGGCGAGTCTCGCGAAGCCGAGCGATGGCGTCGCGGAAGGCTCCGACGCCGGGCAGCACCACCTTCTCCGCGGCAGCAATCGCCGCGGGATCGGAGGTGATCTCGGCCGCGTAGCCGACGCGCTCGAACGCCTTCTGCACGCTGCGGAGGTTCGCCATTCCATAATCGACGATCGCGATGGTCATGTGATCCCTCTGGGTGTCAATGGGTGGCACCGGCTTCCAGCCGGTGTTCTGGTGACACCGACCAACTTCTCACGGTTCGCCGGGCTTGGGTCCGAAGCCCGGCGGCAGCTTCAATAGGTCCGGATCGAGGAAGAAGAGTTGCCGGCGGCCGGGCAGGTCGCCGACGTCGATCAGAATCTTGTCGCGCTGGCGGAACACCTCCACGACCGCCCTGGTGGCCAGCCGCGACTCGATGAAGAAGCGCCGCTCGGCCAGCGTCTTCTGCTTCCGCGAAGCCATCTCCGCATCCAGGGTCGCCGCGTTCTCGCCAGCCTTGATTCGCTTCTCGCGCTCCGCCAAGAACGCGGCTTCTTCTTCCGGCGCGAGTTCCGTGAGTACCCGGTGCCAAGCCTGAAACGCATCGCGCAGCGCCTTCGCATCCTCGGTAAGCCGGTTCGCCTCGGAGAAGGCTCGGCGCACCACGCGGTCCGCTTCCTCATCGGCCCTCCGGCGCATCCGCATCGCGTCGGCCTCCGCTTCGTTCACCATCCGATCCCGCTCCTGAATCGCGCGAGCCACCGCATGATACGACGACACCACCTCCGGAGGAGGATGCAGATCGTGAAGTGTGAAGCCATCGAGTGCCACGCCCAAACCCTCCGGCGCGACCTCGGCCAAACGTCGTTCCAGCCGCACGAGCGATTCCTTCTCCAGTCCGGCCCGGCGAATCGTCAGCAGCTCCAAAAACCGCTGGCTAGCCACGAGTTCGCGCAGCACCGATTCGGTGGCCGAGCGAATGATCGCGTCCGGATCGGAGACCGCGAACAAAAACTTGCGGGGCTCGCTGATGCGGTAGCGGACCGTGGCGAGAATCTCGACGAGGTCGCCGTCGCCGGTGATCATCACGGCTTCATCGGTGAGCCGGGCGACGCCCTCCGAATGCGAACTCGACCACCCTGAGTTGGGTGGCACCGTGCTTCCAGCCGGTGCGCGGTCCCCTGCACCGGCTGGAAGCACGGTGCCACCCGAACGTTCGCGAAAGCCGACTTCCACCGAGCGAATCTCGCGCGGCCGCACCCGCGTCACCGTCTCGATCGGCCACGGCCACCGCACGTGCAACCCCGGTTCGAGGTCCGCCGTCACCGCGCCGAAGCGCTGCACGATGCCGACTTCGTCCACGTTCACCTGCGCGAACGCCGTGCTCAGCCATGCGAACAGCACAATGGCGAACGCGGCGGATGCGATCGACTTCCGCCGATGAACGATGCCGTGCAGCAGATCGTCGATGCGGAATGCGTCGAACCAGCTCCCCGCGGCCTTCGCCGAATCGCGAATGCGGACGAGCGTGGGGCTGGTCGCGGTGCGCTCGAACGCGAGGAGCCGCATCGAGTTCAACAGCACGAGCAGCGAACCGAGTTGGTGGTAGAGTACGCCGACGAGCGGTGCCTTCTCGTACCAGTACGGCGACGGCGCGAGCAGCGGCCAGAGCCAGCCGGTGAGCACGATGCCCACGAAGTTCACGCCGAACGCGAAGACGATGATGTTCTGGCGAATGATGCGAACCGTTTCGCGCGAGAGCCTCACGAGCAGCGGCAGCGCCTTGAGCGGCTCGCCCATCATCACGATGTCGCCGGCCTCGGCGGCGACATCGGTACCCGAACCGATGGCGATGCCGACGGCGGCGCGGGCCAGCGCAGGGGCGTCGTTCACGCCGTCGCCAACGAATGCGACCGTCTTCGCATTCGCGACCCATTCCGCCTTCTGCGCCGGCAGCAGTTCCGCATGAACCTCGGTGACGGGCAATTGCTCGGCCACGACCCGCGCCACGGCAGCACGATCACCGGTGAGCAGCGCGACGGGTGAAATGCCGATCGCGCGAAGCTCCGCGAGCACCGCTGCGGCTTCGGGGCGAACGCGATCCCGCGCGCCGATCACGCCGAGGATCGCGCCGTCCTTCGCCACCAAGAGCGATGTCTGCCCCGCGGCATCGAGTTGTTCCAACACCGCGATTGCTTCGGGTGAAACCGCGATGCCCTGTTCTTCGAGAAGTCGCCGGGTCCCGACGATGTAGGTCGAACCCGCCTTGGTTTCTTTTCCGGGTGGCACCGTGCTTCCAGCC
>JAYTGN010000327.1:0-9662 GCA_043733485.1 Gemmataceae bacterium | reverse complement strand
TTTGGAAACCGGGTTTCTTCCGCTTCAAGAAACCCGGTTTCCAAAGCAGAAACCGGGTTTCAAAACCCACATCGCTCCGCATTCAATTCTAATCGAGGTCGAAGATTAGGAACGTTTGCGTGCGGCCGGAGGGCCGGGCCGAACGCAAGCGGTGCAGTGCGGTCATGTGGCCGAGGCGTTCGCTTTCGTTCCCGTAGAGCACGCTGGTCGAGACCGCAAGGTAACGCGTTCCCGCAAGGCGACGCAGTTCTTCCGGCGACCCCGTAACCAACGCATGATGCAGGCTGATCGGCTTGAACGGAGCAAACAAGATCGCCGGGTCCGTTCCGAAGTAGGCGATGGCCAGCGTCGCGTCGCCGTTGTGGGTTCGGTTCCACTCTTTCAATTCCGGCAGGCCCTGGCCCCAATCGTAATTCGAATCGCTGAGGTGGTGGTAGCCGTCCTCCGTACCGCCCCAGAGTTGGTTGGTGAACCCGATCCCGTGCGGCCAAATCCAAATCGAGACGGCGGCCATCGCGGCCAGAAGCACGCCGACGAACCAGCGCGGCACGTAGCGACCCCCTTCGGGGTCATTCCAGCTTCGCGCAACGGCCACGGCCAGCGCGATGTTCAACAGCGCCATCAACGTGAACATGAAGCGGATGCCGATCTGCACTTTGCAGTTCAGGCTGAACGCGAGGAGCAGCAGCACGATGCCCGCGAGCGGCGACCGCAACGAGCCCGGCCGGATCATGACGACCGCGAGCAGCAGCGCCAGCACCGGCACCGGCGTCTTCACCGTGAGCGCGATGGGAAAGTACGCCCAGTACGATTTCTGATGCCACTCGCCGAGCAGGTAGGCTCCGTGCCCGCGCAGATTGTGCTTCACCTGTTGAAGTAGCGCTTCACCCGCGTTGGGGAAGATCGACAGGTTCTCGCTCAGCGGCACCATCGTGGAACGCAGCGTTCCTTCGGGCAGTTTGTTCGCCCATTCGATGAAGGTCCACTCGGTGCCCCAGTCGCTGCCGGTGTAGGCGAACACGAAGGTGAAGCCGATGAGCCCGATCCAAATGAGATCCTTGCGAAGGGGGAACGTCGCGCGCCAGAGGTGCTTGGTTTTATCGAGCAGAGAAGAACCCGCCGGGGCGGTGAGGGCACCCGCGTTCGCCAGATGGCTCAAACCGAGGACGAGCATGGCTTGCACGCCGAAGACCAGGCCGCTCGCCTTGGCCAGGATCGCGAGGCCGAAGAAGATGCCGGGCACGACCACACGGCGGCCCCAGCCCATCCCCTGCCCGTGGTGGAAGTGGTAGACCAGCGCGAGCATGGTGACAACGAGCGCGATGTCCGTCGTGGCGAGTGCAGCGTGGCCGAGGAAGTTCGGCTCGCAAGCGATGAACCCGACCGCGAGCCGGCCGCCCCACGTTCCGCCCCAGGTGCGGCCCAGGCGCATTGCGTAGATCAACAGCATCCACCAGAAGACGAGGTTCGCGGCGCGAGCCACTGGCAGGATCGTGGCAATGTCGCGGTATGCGTGGAACTCTTGTCCGCGGCTCCGTTCCCAGAGATAGATCGGCAGAGTCTGGACGTCGACCGGCAGCGGCATCGTTCCCGCGGACATGAGCAGCTTGTTCGACCCGGTTCGCCAACTCGTGAGCCCGGCGTTCAGGTAGAGTGGTTCGTCGAAGGTCGCGCCGAGTTCCGCCGCCGTGAGGCACCACGCCGAGGAAGCGAGCCCGAACGCGAGCAACCACAGACCGTCGATCCATCGCGACCGCAACATGCGTTCCCTCGCTCCCCTGTTCGCGCGGCAAGGCCGGGAAGATAACGAATGGGAGGGGAACCACGCAAGGGGAAGGATCGTTCATGCCGCAGGCGTTCGAGATTCTGAATTCGCACATCCGACGGGGGCCGTACCGCGCGGTGCTGTTCGATTTCGACGGCACGCTCTCCCTGATCCGCGAGGGTTGGCCGCGCGTGATGGTCGGCATGATGTTGGGAATCGTGCGCGAACGGAACCTCGCCGCGGAATCGGACGAAGAATTGTGGGGAACCATCGAGCAGTTCGTGATGGCGCTCAACGGCCACCCCACGATCCTGCAGATGGAACGATTCTCGCAGGAAATCGCGGCCCGCGGTGGCACGCCAGACGCTGCCACGGTTTACCTGCAAGACTACCTCGATCGGCTGATGGCCGTGGTGCAGCAGCGCTGGGATCTGCTCGCATCGGGCAGCGCCCCCGCGGAATCGTGGGTGGTTCCGAACGCCCACGCGATCTTGAAGAACCTCCAGAGTCGCGGTGTCCCCGTCTACCTCGCCAGCGGCACGGACCTCGAAGCCGTGCTGCACGAAGGCCATCTCTTGAAGGTACTCGCACCCTTCAGCGAGCACGTTTACGCCCCGGCCGGAGGCGATCCGACCTTCTCCAAGGGCCACGTCGTCGACGGCATTTTGGCTTCCCTCGGCATCCGCGGTGAGGAACTCCTCGGCTTCGGCGATGGCGTGGTCGAGGCGCAAGAAGTGAAGCGCGTCGGCGGCACCTTCGTCGGCGTCGCCAGTGCGGAACCCGGCCAGACCGGTGTGAACCTCGACAAGCGCGCGCGGCTCGCCGCCGCCGGCGCGGACCTGATCGTTCCCCACTACGCGGAGCAAGAAACCCTCCTCCGCTGGCTCTTCGAGCCGCCCACATGACGAACCGGGCTTGCGATCCGACCCGCCGGTTCACGATAATCCCTGATCCGACCCGTTGAAGCCGAACCGACCAACACTCATGTCGAATGCTATCTGCGAGAAAGACCTGCCCGCGTCGCTCACCCCGGAGGCGGCGGTCGAAGCGGCGTATTCCTTCGAACTCGCGGACACCGCGCACAAACTCGTTCGCGGCCTTCCCGTGCTCATCGAGTGCGACAAGGAACTCGCCCCCTACCTGTTCCGCAACATCCGCGACCGCCTGAAGCAATCGAAGCTCCAGTGTACTTACCTCGACGGCCGGCAGAAGGACAGCGCGGCGTCTCAGGGCACGGTGCCGATGGGCCTCATGGGCACCATGATCGGCCAACTCCGCGATGCGGTTCGCGGGGCCGTCGAACAGAAGGTCGTGGTGCTGCCTCATCTCGACTTGCTCACCACGAGCCAGGGAAGCCTGACCGGCGAGGCCCGCGAAGTGATCCCGCTGCTCTACGAGAACCCCGAACTCGTCTGGCTCGGCTTCAAAGATCCGTCGTTCCCGCTGCCCAAGGTCATCGAGAATCTGTTCCCGCACTGGCTCAGCATTCTCGGTATCGGCCGCAATCGCCTGCGACACTTGGTCACGCAGAAGGAGAGCCGCAAGTTCGGCCGCGAGTTCCACCCCTGGCAACTGTACAAGTACGTCTCGGGTGTGAACGCCGTGCGGCTCCGCAAGTTCCTCAGTACCCTCGAAGGCGAAGATTACCCCGCCGACCCGAAGCGGGCGTATACGCAAGTTCGACAGGCCACGCTCACCGGCAGCATGGAAATTCCCACCGTCGATCTCGACCGCGATATCGGCGGTTACACCAAGGTGAAGCAGCGGCTCAAAGCGGAAATCCTCGACATGCTCAGTAGCCGGGACAAGGCCACCGATCCCGACGAGATGCTCCGGCTCGAAGAGTTGATCCCGCGCGGCATGATCTTCTGGGGGCCGCCGGGTACCGGGAAGACGTACTTCGCGAAGGCCATTGCCGCGAGCATCGGGGCCGCCATCACCATCGTCTCGGGGCCGGAACTGAAATCGAAGTGGGTCGGCGAAAGCGAAGAGAACTTGCGACAAACCTTTCACAAGGCCCGGCAATCGGCACCCGCCATCATCGTGTTCGACGAACTCGATTCCTTCGCCACCGCTCGCGGCACCCACAACGGCGGCAGCGGCGTCGAACACTCCATGGTCAACCAACTCCTCACCGAGATGGACGGATTCCATAAGGACGAACTCGTCTTCGTCGTGGGCACGACCAACTTCGTCGAATCGCTCGACCCCGCCTTGCTGCGGCCGGGTCGCTTCGAGTTCCAGCTTCACATCCCGTATCCGGACGAAGACGATCGCCGCGACATCCTCAAGATTTACGACAAGAAGATGAGGCTGAACTTCACGGAGGAAGCGCTCGATTACGCGCTGCGTCGCACCGGTGAGAACTACATGACGCCCACGGGTACGCCCTTTAGCGGCGACCATCTCAATGCCCTGTGCCGCGCCGTGGCCCGGCTTCGCCTCCGCGACAATATCTCAGGCGAGACCACGGCGAAGCTCATCGAGCGCGGGCTCACCGAGTTCGAGGAACGCGTCGAACTCAACGACAACGATGCTGTCATGGTTTCGACCCACGAGACGGGCCACTTCCTCTGTGCGATCTTCTGCCCGCACCATCCGCCGCCCGAGAAGGTGACGATTCAGAGCGACATGCCGTGGGCTCCGTTCTTCACGGCGTTCAAGCACGATAAGCGGCGCATCGGCCACAGCCGCAACGAACTGCTCGACATTCTCACCGTGCTCTACGGCGGCATCGAAGCGGAGCGACTGCTCCTCGGCGACGTGACCACCGGGGCCAGCGGCTTCGGCAACCCGCGCTCCGATCTCGCCCGCGCCACCGAACTCGCCAGCATCTTCGTGGACACGCTCGGCATGTCGAGCCTCGCCGCACCGCTCCGCACCTTCCGCGATAAGGACGGCCGCCGCGAGGTGCTCTCCGGTTCGCAGGCGGAAGCTATCGATCGGCAGGTGAACGCGGTGATCGTCGAGTGCCAGGCCAAAGCCGCCGCCATTCTCAAGAAGCACAAGGACGACCTGATCCGCATTCGCGATGAGTTGCTGGAGAAGAAGACGATTGAGGGCGAACGCGTACACGAGATCGTGGCGGAGTTGCGGGCGAAGTACCCGGCCGACGTGGGAGCACCGGGGCCGTCCGTGGCCCCATCCGAGCCGAAGATTACGGCTTCGTGAAGCCCGTCGCGGTCGCGGGGTTGCGCCCCTGAATCTTCGCCAGTTGAACCTGGGCCAGTTCCGCGTGCCGTGAAGTTGGGCTCAGCTTCATCACCTTCTCGAGGCACGCGGATGCCTCCTTGTCCTGCCCCTTCTTCGACCACGAATCGGCCAGCGCTAGGTACATTGCGGCCGTCTTGTCGTTCATCTGCTCGCAGGCCAGCGCCAGGCGATCGGGGTTGCTCTTGATCTCGGCCGCGAGCGCAACGGCTTCCTTGCTCTCGGGTCGATCCGTGAACGCGAGCGAAAGTTGCTCGCAGCGCTGGAGGCAGTCGTAGAAGCGGTTGGCGCGGAAGTCGTCCTTCGCCAGCGCGAGTACGTCGCGGGCCTGGCGGGTGCGTTGCTTCTCGCGGGTCTCGGGCTTCTCGGCGAGGCCGCTCATCGCGGTCGCGGCGTCGGCGGCGGCCTGGGTTCCGGCATAAGCCTTCATCAGGTCGGCGAGCGTGTCCATGGCCTCCGGCGTGTAGCCCTTCAGTTCTAGATCCTTCGCACGGGCCAAACGCCCGGCCGCTTGCTTCTCGACACCTTCGAGGACTTCCTTGGACTTCACCCCGACCGGTCGCTCACCCGCTTCGCGGATCAATCCTTTCAACAGAGACACCGCTCGTGGGTAGTCGCCGGTGCCGATGGCCTTGGAGGCTTCGTTAAAATCGCGGGCCATCCAATCGGTGGTCGCGCTCGCCGCAACCGCACGCTTCATGTGCTCGCTCAGGCGGTCCGCTTCGAGATAACCTTCGATGAAGTTGTGAATCTTGCCGTCGGTGCCAGCGAGGACCATGGTGGGGTAAACTTGCACCTTGAGCGCCTTGGCCAGGGCCGGTTCGCGGTTCGCATCCACTTTCAAGGCGACGAAGTTGCCGGCGATTTGGGCCGCGATCCCGGCATCCTTGAACGTGTTCGCCTCGAGCTTACGGCAGTAGAAGCACTCCTCCGTGCCGACGACGAGGAACAGCGGCAGGCCCTTCTCCGTCGCTTCCTTGCGGGCCGCGTTGTAGTCGGTGTGCCAGGTGATCTTTGCGGGGTCGGCAGCGGAAGCTTGCGGCGCGAACAGACCCGCCGCCACGAGAACGAGCGCCGGAATGCGCGATGTTGCGAACATGATGTTTCTCCTGATGCAGCTCGTGGTGTTCGTTTTGAAACCCGGTTTCTTCGGCTTGAAACCGACTTGAAACCCGGTTTCTGCCTTGGAAACCGGGTTTCTTCTGGCTCAACAGAAACCCGGTTTCCAAAGCAGAAACCGGGTTTCACTAGGCTCGCGGATGAGCCTTCTGATAACTCGCCTGCAATCGATGCGTCGTCACGTGCGTATAGATCTGAGTCGTGCCCAAGCTCTTGTGGCCGAGTAGTTCCTGGACTCCGCGGATGTCCGCGCCGGCGTCCATCATGTGAGTCGCGAAGCTGTGCCGGATCGTGTGCGGGCTGGTTCGCGGATCGAGGCTGGCCAGCCGCAGGTACTTGATCAGGAGCCGGCCGATGCTTCGCGTCGTGAGCCGCCCGCCGTTCTTGTTCAGGAACACCGCGTCCGTTTGTTTCCGGCACACTTCGAGAATCTTGTTCCGTTCGGGCTGCCATTCGCGGATCGCGGCGACGGCGGCGGGGCCGAGCAGCGCGAGCCGTTCTTTCTTCCCTTTGCCGCGAACGGTGGCCACCCCATCATTGAGGTCGGCATCGGCGAGGTCCAGCCCGACGAGTTCACTCACGCGAACGCCGGCCGAGTAGAGCGTCTCCAAAATGGCACGATCGCGGCGACCCGCCCAGTCCGCGTCGGACGGTGCGGCCAGCAGAATTTGCACGTCCGCCACGGTCAAGAAATGCGGCAGCTTCTTATCCGGACGCGGGCCACGGAGCCCCAGAGCTGGGTTGATCGCGAGCACGCTTTGACGGCAGAGATACTTGCCGAACGATCGCACGGCCGCGAGCCGGCGGGCGATCGTGGACTTCGCGTATCCCTGTTCGTGGAGCCACGAGACGAAGGCACGGAGGAGCCGTGTGGACCAATCCGTGGGAGAAACGTGATCTTTGCTCAAGCGTTCGCGGGCGAACGAAAGTGCCTGCGTCAAGTCCTCGCGGTAGGACTTCACGGTCTTGTCGGAGGCATTCTTTTCGAGGCCGAGATGCGTGAGGAACTCGGCCAGTCCCTGTTCGAGCGTCAAGTTTGTCAACTCGTGCGAGGCGAGACGTGGAGCGAAATTTATTCTTCGACATCGACGGAGCAGTGCTCGGCTTCGGCGGGGTTGCGGACCCGCTCGGTGAGCACGGCGGCATCGAACCAGTTCAGGGCGACGGCGGGGTCCGCGGCTTTGTGCCGCAGTTCGTCGACCAGGGTGTCGCGGCTCTCGTCGTCGTAGACGAAGATGAACCGTTCCGCACCCTTGAACAAAGCCAGCACGTTGAGTTCGCGGGACACGCCGCCGCCCTCGATGGTAGTCGCAGCCGGAGCGCGTTCTGCGGCACCATCAGTTCATCGGCACGGGAAGTGAAGGGCTAAAGGAATTCTCTTTCGGAAGCGTGCTCGAGCCGAAGTGAAGTGCGTGTACAACCGTCAGAAGCGGTGCAACCTCTCCATTTAGCTGCCGGCTTGCCGGCAGTCTGCACTCGCGATTCGACCGCCGGCAAGCCGGCGGCTAAATAGAACCATCGCCGAGAAGCCCCGTTTTTCCTAGACACTGGGAAGACCCGGCTGATACACTCGCCTCGGCCATGGGGTTCACGCCACCCCGCTACCCTCCCACGGAGTCGATACGTGAACGGGACCGCTCACTCGTCCAGCACCCCCGGTTCGCCGGGGCTCAACGACAAGATTCTCTTCTGGGCCAGCTTCGCCACGCTCGTCGCGGCTGGCATCGGCTTCGCCGTGCGCGGCGCGATCCTCAAGGACTGGGGGAACCAGTTCGGCTTCACCCAAAGTGAACTCGGCGTTCTCGCAGGGGCTGGGCTCATCGGCTTCGGCCTCGCCATCATCTTCTTCAGCTTCCTCGCCGACCGCTTCGGGTACGGCAAACTCATGCTCGTCGCCTTCCTGCTGCATGCCTCATCTGCGATCCTCACCTTCGCCGCCACGCCGATCTTCAACCAGTTCGGCAAGGAAGGCGCGTACATGTGCCTCTATGCCAGCATGTGGCTGTTCGCCCTGGGCAACGGCACCTGTGAGGCGGTCATCAACCCTCTCACGGCCACCCTCTTTCCCAAGAACAAGACGCACTGGTTGAACATCCTCCATGCCGGCTGGCCGCTCGGATTGATCCTCGGCGCGCTCATCGTACTCGGATTCAACCTGGCAACAGAGGGATTTGACATCAAGATTCGCTGGGAACTGAAGCTCGGCGTGTTCCTGATCCCCGTGCTGGCGTACGGGCTGCTCATGTTCAACCGGCCTTTCCCGAAGTCGGAAGCGCAATCGGCCGGCGTGTCGGTGCCCGGCATGATGAAGGAAGTCGGCATGTTCGGGTTCACGCTCGGGGCGGGCCTCATCGGCCTGGCGCTCGGGCAGTTGATCCCGACGCTGTTCGGCGCGCCGGCCTGGATCGGCTGGGTCGCAGGCGGGTTGGTCTGGCTCGCCTTCGGCTACGCGACCAACTTCTCACTCGGCAGCTGGATCCTCGCTTTCCTCTACGTCCTCCATGCGGGCATCGGCTACGTCGAACTCGGCACCGATAGCTGGATCACGAACATCACCGAGCAGATACTGGAGAACCAGGATCGTGCCCTGATGGCGTTCATCTGGACCAACGTGCTGATGTTCACGCTGCGGTTCTTCGCGGGGCCGATCGTGGAGCGTATCAATCCGATCGGTCTGCTCTTCGCGAGTGCCGCCCTCGGCACCATCGGCCTGTACTTGCTCGGGATTCCGGCCGTCGATTCCGTGTGGCCGTGGATCGCCGCCGTCACGGTGTACGGCATCGGCAAGACCTTCTACTGGCCGACGATGCTCGGGGTCATTTCCGAACGCTTCCCGCGCGGGGGGGCGCTCGCGCTCGGACTCGCCGGCGGCGTCGGCATGATCGGGGCCGGCATCCTCGGCGGACCCGGCATCGGCTACAAGCAGGATTACTTCGCCAAGGAATCCCTCGAACAGAGTCAGGACGGCCGCAACACTTACGATCGCTACATGGCCAAGGACGAGAAGGGCCAGCCGGATAACAAGGGCTTCCCGCTCGTGAGCAGCGTACTGCCGGATCAGGTGCCGCTCGTCGCGGGACTCAACAACTCGAAGCTCAAGGTTCACGACGATTACTCGGGCTATCTCGCCAAGGTGGAGCAGGCCAAGAAAGCCAACAAGGAAGCGCCGAAGGGCCCCGCAACCACTCTCGAGGCCGACCTGGCGACCCTGGCCAAGCAGAAGGCCGAGAACAAGCCCGTGGAGGCCAAGCTCGAGCAGAATCTGATTGACTTGAAGTCGTGGTGGGACAAGGAAGGCAAGCCGAATTACGACAACGACACCAAGCCGTTGAAGGAGGCGCGCAATTACGGAGCGAAAACCGCGCTGCTCTACACGGCGTTCGTGCCACTCGGGCTGGCCTTCGGGTTCATGATCCTCATCGCCTACTTCTACTTCACGGGCGGCTACAAGCAGGTCCACCTGGAAGGCGAGCAGCCGATGGGCGAATACTGATAACCGTTTAGCCGCGACGCGCAGTCTGCGGAGCGGAGCGTGGAACCTTCCCGCGCTCCGCTCCGCAGACTGCGC
>JAYTGN010000326.1:0-9728 GCA_043733485.1 Gemmataceae bacterium | reverse complement strand
AGAATCTCTTGAATCTAAGCCGTAAAGCTTGCCCCACAAATGGTTAGTGACCGCCGAAGATGTTTAATGCGTTGGGGCGTTGCCCTGGGCTAAGGAATCCCAGGCTTTCAGCCTGAAAGCCACTTCTACGATGACATTCTCGAACTCACCTCAAGTTTCCACAAGTGTGGAAGCCCTCATCCGGGAAGTCGATCTGGGAAACACCAAGAATGGTTGGCACACCCCCCTAATGCGTCCGCCGGTTGACAACTCCCCCTCCGAATCGCAACAATACAAACGTTCACGAGCGGGAGACTATCCGTGATTACCTCAGCATCCACACTCGACGATTTGTTGCGATTCGAGGGCAAGGCCGAATTAATCGGCGGGAGGGTCGTCCCCATCGTGCCCACCGGACGCGTGCCGGGCCGCATCGCCAAGCGGATCCTGCGGAGCCTCGACGATTACGAACGGTCGCAGCAGACCGGCGAAGCGCTCGGCGACAACGTGGGCTATGCCATCCATCCGCCCCTGGGGAACGGACGAGAATCGTTCTCGCCCGATGCCTCCTTTTACATCGGGGCATCGCCCCACGATGACGCGGGATTCATCGAGGGTCCTCCGACCTTCGCCGTGGAGGTTCGAAGCGAACACGATTACGGCCCGGCAAAAGATCTGGACTATGCGGAGAAGCGCGAGGATTACTTCCGAGCGGGAACGCGGGTCGTTTGGGATGTGGATTACCTGAACGAGACCGTCGCGGGATATGCGGAAGCCGACCCCGAGACGCCGGTGATGTTCCATCGCGGTGAAGTGGCGCACGCCGAACCGGCGCTTCCCGGATGGCGGATGAACGTCGATGAGATTTTTGCCTGAGACGCGAAGCGAACCGAAGTGTTTCGCGGCGAACCGGCGACGTGAGTCGCCGGGTTGCATTGGATAACCCGTCGACTTACGTCGACGGTTCGCCCCAGGCATTCACGCCACGGGCAGCACGACGGGCCAGCGGCGGAGCGTGCCATCGTCGCCGCCGGAAAACAGAACGCCGGCATCGGGCCCGAATGCGACCGATCCGACCGCGCGGGTATGCCCCTCGAGCCGGGCCAGTTCCGTCGCCTCTTCCACCAACCAGATTCGCACGGTGCCGTCGGTGCCGCCACTCGCCAGGAGCTTGCCATCCGACGAGAAGGCCACGCAGTTTACGAACCCTTCGTGCCCTTCAAAGCGCGTGAATGAGGCCGTCTTCCGCCGCACGGCGAGGCTCTTCCCTCCGACCGCGACTTTCTTGCCGCCGAAGGCGAGGCAGCGGATCGGCCCGACGGAAGCGTTTAAGGAACCTTTATCGGCACCGGTGGAGAGATCCCATTGCCGGACGGTTCCATCCTCGGCTGCGGAGAGGAGCGTATCCGCGGATCGCGCGAAGGCCACGCCGGTCACGGCCCCTTTGTGCCCCTTCAGTTGCAGCGGCTTGATGCCGGCGAATTCGAACGACCACACCCAGACCGACTTGTCGCCGCTGCCCGCCGCGAGTCGCTTGCCGTCCGACGAGATGCTCGAAGTGCGATAGTTGTCCGCGGCACCCTTGAGGCCGCGGCCGTGTTCGGTGCCGCTCGCCAGATCCCAGAGCTGGACTCGCATTTCCTGGACTGTCAAGCGCGTGGAGCACGAGGCCGCCCACTTCCCGTTGGGCGCGAGTGCCACGTGTTCGAGCGACCCGAGGTCGCCGCGAAAGGAGCGCGTCTCTCGGAGTTTGTCGGCGTTCCAGAGTTTGATCGAACCGTCGGCGCTGCCCGTGATGACGGCCTTGCCATCTGGTGTGATCGCGACGCTGTGAATGGCCGCATCGTGCGCTTTGATGGAAACGGAGCTGACGGCGGGTGCGAGGCCTGGGAACGGCGTGGGGTGGCCCGTGCCGACGAGTGCGGTCGCCGGAATGCTCCCCGATCGGGAGGCCGTCACGGTGCCGCCGCGCATCACGCTTTCGATCATCTCGACGAGTTCGGCGGGCGTTTGCGGCCGCTCCAGCGGGCTCCGCGCCATCATGCGGCGAACCAAGCCATCCAGCGCCGGGCTCACCTCGTCGCGCTTCGCACGCGCTGAGGGAGGCGGCTCGGCCATCTGCTTGCGGAGCTTCTGAACGACCGACGCACCGGGGAAGGGAATCTCGCCCGTCAGCAGAAAGTAGAACGACGAACCGAGGCTGTAAATGTCGGCCCGAATGTCCGAGGTGCGGGCGTCTTCGGCTTGTTCCGGAGCCACGTAATCGGGAGTCCCGAGGAAGATACCGGCCCGCGTGAGTTCGCCCGGCTCTTCTTCGTTCACGATCCGAGCCAGGCCCATGTCCAAAATCTTCACCCGCGGCAACTTGGCCGTCTTTCCCGGATCGGGATCGATCGGCGACGGCGTGACCATCAGGTTCGCCGGCTTGATGTCGCGGTGTACGAGTCCCGCCTCGTGCGCGTGTTGAAGTCCGATCGCGGCCTGCAAAATGTAGTAGCAGGCATCCGGCGGCGAGAGCGGGCCGACTGCCTTCACGAGCCGCGAGAGATCGATACCTGGCACGTATTCCATTGCCAGGTAAGGAATCGCGCCATCGATGTCGGTCTGGAAAACGGTGACGATATTCGGGTGGTTGAGTCGGGCCGCCGTGACCACTTCCTGTTTGAAGCGGCGGCGAGCCTCGCGGCTAGAGAGACGGTTCGGTGCGATCACTTTCAACGCCACGATCCGATCGAGGCCCTTTTGCTTCGCCTTGTAAATCACGCCCATGCCGCCGCGATTGATCTCGCCCATCAGTTCGAAGTCGTCGATGATCTTGCCGGGGCTCAGCACGAACCCGGGCTGCGAGTCGGTCCCTTGGCCAGGGGGCGGGGCCACCTTGGTTTGGGCGTCGCCATCGATCATGGGCGAACACACCGGACAGATTTCCCTCAGATCTGCTGGAAGCGAATCCTCTCCCGGGTGGTCCCAGGAGTGGCCGCACGAGCAGGTGAGGCGAGCGGGCGGCATGAACGAAACCCGGTTGAGAGCGAACGGGGGGGCGGCAAGCTTGGACAAACGACCGCACAACTTACACTCCACAAGGATACAACACCCCGGTGGATTTCGCACGGGTGAAGCGGCGGGAACGTCGCATCTTCCCCGCAGTCCAGCCATAGCATCCGGCGGGGTTTGAGGTTAGAATCGTTGCGACACGTCGAAATCGTAGGTGAGGCCGCCCATGTCGGAGTCGGTCGTCTGTCGCGGCTGCGGCCGCCGGGTTCGCCTGCCGAGCGCGATCGACCGGAGCAGGGCTCGCTGCCCGAAGTGCCGCACGCGCGTCGAAGTACCTCCCGTTGACCCCGTGGCCAAAACGCCCGACGCCTACCAGAACTTCCTCGCGGAGAGCCAACTTCTCGTCACCGTGCCGATTCCGGCCGCTCCGTCGTTCGACCAGTCCGAAGAGGAAGTTCACTCCCTGGACGATGCCCCGGCTGCCGATCCGCTTCCCACAAAACAACCTGCGGCTGCAGTTGCGCCGCCCGTGCCGACCGGCTTTTTCCCGCCGCCATTTCGATTCCCCCTTCAAGTGCTCTCCGATTCCGCGAAGCAGTTCGCGGGGAATGTCGTTGGCGTTCTCACGCCCCACGGCCTCTTCCTCGAATCGCAACCGGGACGGCCCTTCGCGTTCGTGCCTATCGGAACGCCCTCGCGATGCGAAGGCACGATCCTGACCGTGTCCCTGGCGGGCCGCGTGGTTCAGTTTCAGGTGAAGGGGACGCCGCAGCCCCGCCAACTCGCGGCGGATGCCTCGGCGTTCCTCTCGGGGCATCGCCCGGTGCCGCTACCGGCCGAGTATCGCCGGCCCTGGTGGTTGGTCGGAGTCGGTCTCGCCTTCGCGCTCGGGCTCGCGGTGTTCCTCGTCGGAGTCGTGATCTTTCTCGCGGAACCGGTGGCTCCCACACCTCCCGCGCCTCTGGCGACTCCTCCCGTCGAACCGCCGCCCGTCGAACGGCGAGCAATCCCTCAGCCGCCCTCGGAACCGCAAGGCCCGCCCTCGCACCTCGATCTCGTTTACCGCGATGGCCGCACCCGACTGGACGATGGGCCGGCGGATGTCACGGCACTCGCGATCTCCCCGCTCGATGGCTCCGCGTTCGTCGGTTACGCCGACGGCACGACGCGTATCTGGCCGCTGGATCAACCCGCGTTTGAACCGCCCCGGCTCGGGCCACGCGGCAGCGGCACCATCCGCCGCATCGACTTCGACGCTTCGGGAAAGATCGCGCTGCTCACCTGCGAGGCCGGGCTCGTACTTGCTTCCCTCGATCCGCCTTCCCGGACGCCCGTGCTGATTCCCGGCGAGATGGTGGCAGTGAACCTGCAAGCGGGCCGCGAACGATACGCAGCCCTGCGAGCCGGCCGAGTCCAGCTTCGCTATTTCCCCATGTCGCTCGTGAAGGCACCGCCCGCAGCCCGCGCCGTGAAGGGCTTCCTCACGCTCAACAACAAGGACGAAACGCTGCCGATCGGTGCCACTCCGATGGGCATTCTTCCGGCTTCGGGCAAGCCGACCTTCCTCGCGTACCATCCATCCGAACGCCTGATTGCCGGCGGAATGGACGGCAGCATCGCCTCGATTCTCACGGGCGGTGCCGCTGCGAAGGGCTTGACGATCCGCGAGCATAAGGCGGCCGTGCGAACTTGGGCCGTCTCGCCGTGGGGCGATTTCGCGACCGGAGGCGACGACGGCTTCGTCGGCTACTGGCCGAACAAAACCGCGACCATCACCAAGTTCAAAACCGGCGGCCTCGCGATCAAGGGCCTGGCGTTCAACCCGTGCGGCGGCGAGATCGCCGTCGTGGACGCCTCCGGCTGGGTCTCGGTTTGGCTTCCCGCGACCGGCGTGAAGGTCTTTGAGGTGAAGCAGAAACGCCCGGTCGCAGCCATGGCCTACGGCCCGCACGACGACGTCCTCATGCTCGCCGACGGCAAGGGCGTCGATCTCTGGTGGCTACCCGAACTCGCGGCGCAGGCTGCGCCGTAGCGCGATGCGCCAGCCGTTTGCTCGTGCAACTCCTAAGGCGAGCGGCACGAAATCGTAGCCCTCTCGCTCCGCGAGAGGAAAGCATCAGTGCAGCCTCGTAGGGTGGGCCGGACCGCGTTGGCCGCGAATGCGGCCATCGCGGGAGGCCCACGCGGGTCACCAGCGACTTCCCCGCGTGGGCCTCCCGCGACCAATCGCTTCGCGATTGATCGCGGTCCGGCCCACCCTACTCGGCTGCTGGGTCGTTTGAGTGGCGGACCGAAATCGGATGCTATTTCGTGCGCGTTCCGTAGCGCGATGCGGCGCTTTCCTCTCGCGGAGCGAGAGGGCTACTTGGGTGTAGTCGCCTTAACCCGTCCGGTTTTCAATTCCAAGGGCACCGTCGTCCTGGTATATTGAAGCGTGAACGATACTCCGGAGTCTGCCATGGATCGTCGCACGATGCTGAAGTTAGGTGGCACCGGCCTCATCGGCGGGCTCAGCTTGCCTCGGCTCATGCACCTCCAAGCTCGCGCCGCGACTGCGGATGCCGCGAAGGCCAAGGCGTGCATTTTCCTGTTCCTCGAAGGCGGCCCTTCGCACATCGACATGTTCGACATGAAGCCGGACGCCGCGAAGGAAATTCGCGGGCCGTACACTCCAAAGCCGACGAGCGTGCCCGGCACGATGATCTGCGAACACCTGCCGAAGATCGCGAAACTCGCCCACAAGTACACGATCCTCCGCAGCCACAGCCACAACGATAACGGCCACAACACCGGCTACCACTATGTGATGACCGGCTACAAAGCCGACTTTCCGGACGGCAACGCGAAGACCCCGAACAACCACCTGTACCCTTCGATGGGTTCGATCATTTCGCGGGAACTGGGGTCGAAGACGCCCGTGCCGCCGTACGTGAATTTGCCCCACATGATGTGGGCCGGCGGACCCGGCTTCTACGGCTCCGAGTACGCTCCGTTCGTGATCGAGGCCGACCCTTCGCAGCCGGACTTCGAGGTGCGCGATCTCAAGGCCGCCGACGGCATCGACGCCAAGCGCCAGGAACGCCGTAAGAAATTGCTCGCCGAAACGGACGCGGTCGCAGCCAAGGGTCGCCCCGAAACGATGGCCACGTACTATCGGCAAGCTCACGACCTCGTCAGTTCACCCGCCGCCCGCAAGGCCTTCGACATTACTCAGGAGAAGCCCGAGACGCGCGAGCGGTACGGCCACACGTCGCTCGGCCAGTGTGCCTTGCTCGCCCGGCGAATGGTCGAGGCCGGTTGCCGATTCGTCGGCGTCGATCACTCCGGTTGGGACCACCACTTCACGATCTTCCCCAGCCTCGAAAAGGACATGTTCCCGCACGTGGACAAGGCCTACAGCGCCCTGCTTGAAGACCTCGACCAACGCGGCCTGCTCGACAGCACGCTCGTGGTGCTGATGGGGGAAATGGGCCGTACGCCACGAGTGAACAACGATGCGGGCCGCGACCACTGGTCGATGGCGCAGAGCATTCTCTTCGCGGGCGGCGGCGTGAAGCCGGGCCAGGTGCTCGGTGCCACCGACAAGACGGCGGCGTTCCCCACGACGGAACCCGTGACCATTCCGGATTTGCTCCGTACGATCCTCGGCCAAATGGGAATCGACACGACGAAGGTTTACCACACGCCGCAGGGCCGCCCCGTGCCCATCGTCGACGGCGGCAAGGTGATCAAGGATTTGGTTTGAATCGCCTCTGAGGGGGGTCAGGCTGCCACATTGCCACTTCCCTTCACACGGACTTTGGCAGCCTGACTCGTTTCGACCCTGAGTTCATGGCTTTTTTGAAGAAATCTGTGAGTTTCCGAGAGGACCGTCCTCGTTCGCCGTGAAAAGCTGCCGACTCAGCACCCTCCGCGACGGATCGCCCATGAAACCCACCCTGGCAACGGTCATCTCTCGTTACGGTGCCGAAGCCAAGGCCAAGCTCCACAATCCCGCCGCGAGGGGCGAGCCCGAAGATCAACTCCGTGCGCCGCTCGAAACGCTGTTCGCCGATCTGACGGAACTGTGCGGCCTGCCGCGCAATGCCCTCGCCGCCGTCGGTGAATCGGCGCTCTCCGAACTCAAGACGCGCCCGGATTACGCCATCGCGCTCCGCAACGCACTCGTCGGCTTCGTCGAGATCAAAGCGCCCGGCAAAGGGGCCGATCCCCGGCGATTCAAAGGCCACGACAAGGAGCAGTGGGAGAAACTCCAGTCGCTTCCCAACATTCTCTACACCGACGGCAACGCGTTTAGCCTCTGGCGAAGCGGCCAGTTGGAAGGCAGCATCGTTTCCCTGCAAGGCAACGTCGAAACGTCCGGGGCGGCACTCGCCGCGCCGGACGCCTTGTTGGAACTGTTCGAAGTCTTCCTTCGCTGGGAACCGATTCCGCCGAAGACGCCGCGCGAACTGGCGAACGTCAGCGCTCGCCTCTGCAAACTCCTCCGCGACGAAGTGACCGAACAACTCGCCCTCGAAAGCCCGGCCCTCACCGCACTGGCTACCGATTGGCGCAAACTCCTCTTCCCGGATGCCTCGAACGCCACCTTCGCCGACGGCTACGCCCAGGCCGTCACCTTCGGCTTGCTCATTGCCCGGGCCCGCGACATCGCGTTGAGCGCCGGCCTCGATCAGGTCGGCAAACAACTCGGCAAATCCAACCTGCTCATCGGGGCCGCACTCCGCTTGCTCACGGACGACGTCGAAAATCAATCCGCGCTCAAGACCTCGCTCAGCACCCTCACGCGCGTGCTCGATTCCGTGAACTGGCACACGATCAGCAAGGATCGACCGGAAGCGTGGCTCTATTTCTACGAAGACTTCCTCGCGGTCTACGACAACGATCTGCGCAAGCTCACTGGGTCGTACTACACGCCGCCGGAAGTGGTGAGCGCGATGGTGCGGCTCGTCGACGACGTACTTCGCACGCGGTTCGGGCGAGCCGCCGGCTTGGCTTCGACCACCGTCACGGTGGCCGATCCCGCAGTCGGCACCGGCACCTTTCTGCTCGGCATCCTCCGCCAAATCGCGGCCACAGTCACTGCCGATCAGGGTGAAGGGGCCGTGCCGCAAGCCATCGAAGCCACCATCGGCCGGCTCATCGGCTTCGAGATGCAACTCGGCCCGTTCGCCGTCGCCCAGCTGCGCATCCACGCCGAGTTGCTGCAACTCATCGGCACGGTGCCGAAGACACCGGTGCGCATGTTCGTCACCGATACGCTCGCCAGCCCTTATGCCGAGGTCGATACGATGGGTGCGTGGTACGGCACCATCGCCGACTCGCGCAAGCAGGCCAACAAGATCAAGGACAAGGAGCCGATCACCGTTGTGATCGGCAACCCGCCTTACAAAGAGAAGGCGATGGGCCGAGGCGGCTGGATCGAACAAGGCAGCTACGGCAAGGGCACCGTCGGCCCGCTCGAAGCCTGGCAACCGCCCACCGATTGGGGAGTCGGTGTTCACACACGCCACCTCCGCAACCTCTACGTCTATTTCTGGCGCTGGGCCACCTGGAAGGTCTTCGACCATGACCCCCAGGCCAACACCGGCGTCGTCTGCTTCATCACAGCCGCAGGTTTCTTGACCAACCCAGGATTTCAGCGGATGCGCGATTACTTGCGACGCACTGCCGATGCAGTTTGGGTCGTTGATTGTTCTCCCGAGGGCCACCAACCCGACGTACCGACTCGGGTCTTCCAGGGCGTTCAGCAACCCGTTTGCATCGTGCTGGTCTCGCGCTCGAAAAAGACGAACGGCGTCGAGCCCGCTAGCGTCAAATTCCGCGCCTTGCCAGAGGGCCGCAGGGAGGACAAGTTCACGGCACTTTCAAAAATCGAGCTTGATGGGGAAGGCTGGGTTGATTGCTCTTCCGACTGGCGTGCGCCGTTCCTTCCGATAGCGACGGGCGACTGGGCAACGTATCCCGCCCTCAACGATCTCATCGCCTACAGCGGAACAGGAGTCATGTCAGGTCGGACATGGATAACTGCCCCGGATGCCGAATCGCTTTTGCGCCGATGGCACCGGATGGTGAAGGCGAAACCCGAGGAGAAGGAAGCGTTATTTCACCCACACCTTCGTGATGGTCAGCCCGGTGACAAACACATTCACAAAATCGTGCCAAGAGGCCTGCCTGGATATTCAGATACCCTCAAACCAATCGAACGAGAGAAGGGAGAGTGTTTATCCCCGTTGCTCTACAGTTTCCGCTCGTTTGATCGGCAATGGATCATTCCCGATAACCGCGTCATCAATCAGCCTAACCCGGAATTGTGGCGTGTCCGTTCCGACGCACAAGTATTCCTGACTGCGCCTTGTGATCGCGCACCTACTTCTGGGCCTTCCCTCACATTCACGCATCTCATTCCTGATGCCCATCATTACAACGGTCGCGGTGGTCGCGTGTTCCCACTGTGGCGGGACAATGCGGCGAGCGTGCCGAACTTACCGCCGGAATTGCTCGGTTTCCTCGCGAAGAAATACAAGGCACCGGTGACGGCAGAAGACTTCATGGCGTACCTCGCGGCCGTCGCCGCGAACCCGGCGTACACGTCGCGCTTCCAAGCGAACCTCAAGCAACCGGGCCTCCGCATCCCACTGACGGCGAAGCCGAAGCTCTTCGCGGAAGCCGTGGAACTCGGCCGCACCGTGATCTGGCTGCATACGTTCGGCGAGCGTTTCGCCGATGCCAAGTCGGGCCGACCCGCCGGCCCG
>JAYTGN010000325.1:0-3623 GCA_043733485.1 Gemmataceae bacterium | reverse complement strand
GAGTCGCCGGGTTGCATCTCCAACCCGGCGACTCACGTCGCCGGTTCGCCAAAACCGAGCAGTTAGCTGGAGAAATTGCAATTCTGACATCGGACTGGAGGTTCTCCTTCAAACGGTCGCTCAGTTGCCTCAGCACCGCTGAACGGATTGGAAGAGTTCGCTCATCTTCATGCCGAGTGCCAAGCAGATGCGGTAGAGCGTTTCGATGGAGGCGGAGTTCTTGCCGAGTTCGATCTGGCTGAGGTAGCCGAGCGAGACGGCGGTGCGATCGCTCATGTTCGAGAGCGTGAGGCCGAGCGCCTTGCGGCGTTCGCGGATCGCGGCACCGAGCGATTCCCGCAGCGCTTCCTCCGTCATCCGGAGCAGGCCCTTTTCCTCTAAACAGCGGAACGCGATCTCGCGGAGTTGATCGACCTGAAACGGCTTGGTGAGGTAATCGTGGGCGCGAGCCCGCAAGCAACTCAACACGTTGTCCACCGACGGGTAGCCGGTGACGACGACCACCTTCGCATCGGGCTGCGTGTCCTTGATCCACGCGAAGACCTGCTCGGCTTCGAGCCCGGGAAGCACGTAATCGAGAATGATCAGGTGGTACGTGGTGCCGCGGAGGGCGTGCTCCACCAGCGCGGGATCGGAGACGACATCGGTTTGAAAATCGCGGTTGGCGAGTGCTGCCTGAATGACGGCGCACGTGGCCGTGTCGTCGTCGACGATCAGAATCCGGATGTCGCCGGAGGATTGGAGATCGCGCATCGGTTGTTGGGCGACCGTGCGAAGCGGCCGCGGCGTTTGAAGCAAGCGGTCTTGAAGGTCGAACGGCATGGAGGTCATCCTCGCGCAGTGGCGGCGTTAGCGGTGGCGGAACGAACGGCATCCTCGCGGAGGCCGGGGTGAGCGGGGGGCGGAGTCGAGGCCGTGATCGAGGGCCGCGAGACGCTGAGCGGCAGCGCCACGCGAACCAGCGTGCCGGTTCCCGGAGGCGGAACCGCGTCGATCTGCAAGCCGCCCCGATGGGCGGCGACGATCCGATAAGCAGTCGCAAGCCCGAGCCCGCGATGCCGTAGTTTCGTCGTGAAGAACGGGTCGGCGAACAACCGCTTCCTCACTTCGGGCTTAATCCCCGCTCCGGTATCCGAGAACGAAATCACGAGGTGCGGTCCGGGCGAAACATTCCCGAGGAAGCGCTGAGCGTCGTGGGCGGTCAGGTCCGCACGCTGCACGTCGACCTTCACCGTGCCGCCCTTGGGGCATGCTTCGACGGCGTTCTCGAACACGTGCCCGAGAGCCGCTTGCAGCGGCGCGGCGTCGATGGCGACCGCGGGCAAGTTCACCGGCAAGTCCTTCTCGATGATCACCGCCGGGTGCATCGTCGCTCGGAGTCGCGTCTCTTCGCGCCCGAGAGTGGCCGCCACGGAACCGGGAGTCGGCTTGGGATCGCCCCCGCGATTGAACGCGTGCAGTTGCTTCGTAAACGAGATCCCGCGCTGTCCGACCTTCGCGATCTCAACGACGAACGAGGCCTGCTGCGAACCGGCCGGCACGAGCGGGAGTGTGAGGTCCGCGAACCCGAGGATCCCCGTGAGAATATTGTCGAAATCGTGGGCCATCCGCCCGGCGATGATCGCGGCATCCGCGAGCCGCTGTTGAAGCCGACCGGCGTCGATCGTGGGACCGACGAGCGCGGCCACGAGCGGCGAGCGTTCGAACGTGCGGGCCGCGAGAGCCAAGTACGCGAGTTCCGCATCGGTCCACGATTGCTCGGCCGGGAGTTCTGCCCAAAGCACCGCGAGCGGGCGGCCGGGGAACGTCGCCGGGGCATAGACCCGCGACGCGCCACTCGGCACCGAGACGACAACCGTCGGCTCACCGGCTCGCAGTCGACGCACGACCTCGTTCAACTTCGCGGCGGAGAGCGGTTCGCTCGCCGTATTGGTCGGAGATACTTTCGAGGTACTCGCTGGGCCTTCGAGGGGCCACGTGAAGCCGGCCACCTTCCAACCGCAGGCGCGAACCCAACCGGCGAACGTCGAGTCGAAGGCCGCAGCGTCCGTGGCCTCGTGCCACCATTGCGGCAGAAAATCGAGTGCGGCTGCAAGGGTTCCCAACGGGGGCATCGCGGCTTCTCCAGATGCCGCCGGGCAAGTGCGTGCGGCCGAACTCCATCGAGCGGGTTAACTGTATGTAGAACGGGCAAGAATGAAGTCAAACGAAACGGGAAGGCGCGACCTGAACGCGCGTGGTGATGGGAGAGGAATTTGCTCGGGCAAGAACCGCCGCGCGCGAAGCTGGGGAATTTCCACGCGTCGCTACGGCTTCTTCTCCACGGGCTTTTCGGGCTTTTTCTCGATGCGTCGAATCGCGGCGGCCGCTGCTTCGCGCACCTTCACCTGCGGATCGCTCTGCCGCTTCCGCAGTGCTGTCAGCGTGTCCTTGTCGTCCTTCAGCTCGATTCCCAGAGCGGCGATTTCTTCCACGGCCGCAAGCCGCACCTCAAAGTCTACATCCGACTCCATGATGCGAATCATCACGGGGAGGCGTTCCTTCAGGCCCGAGCCGAGGGCAGAACCGAACGCGCGAAGGGCATCGATGCGGAGCCCTTTGTCCTTCGATTCCGTGGCGAGTTTTAGAAGCGGTTCGATCGCGGGTTTCGCCGCGGTGCCGAACGAGCCGAGGCAGTTCGCGGCAGCGGCCTTCACCTCGTCTTCCGGATCGGTGAGTGCCTTGGCGAGTGCCGCGATCGTGGAGTCCGACCTGTCGCCGATGAGCTTGAGCGAGAGGATGATGTCGCGGCGGAGGTCGGCTTCTTTTTCCTCCCCATACCGCTTGATGAGAGCGGCCGCCACGAACGACGCGTTCTCCGGCACGATGCGGCCCAGCGCGCAGATGCCAGCGTGCCGCGCCAGTTTATCCGAATCGTCCAATAGTGGAAGCAAGTCGGTGACGGCATCCTTGGCATCGGGTCCGAGCTTGGCCAGGGCATCGGCCGCGGCCGCGCGGGCCGTCGGGTCCGCGTCCTTCAATACGGTGCCCAGTGGGCCGACCGCGCGCTTCGCGATCTCCGGGAAGCGAGCGAGCAGTACGGCGAGTTCCTTGCGAACCCGCGACTCCTTCTCCGCCTTGAGTGCCTCGATGATCTCCGACTCGAGCGCCTTCACGTCCTCCAGTTTGAGCCTGGCGATGACGGTGACGCACTGCACGCGGACGGCCGCGCTCGAATCGACGCGGAGTGAACGGCCGAGATCCTTGAACAGGAGTTTCACTTCGTCGCTGGCGGGGTATTTGAGGCGGAGTTCGCCGAGTGCCGAGGCCGCGAGGGAACGCTTGCGGGCCGAGGCGTCTTCTCGCAGAATCTCGCTCCACACCGCGGGCTTCTTGCCGTCGAAAATGGGGTCTTCATCCGGGCGAGCGCCGGCCGTCGAATTGCAGGCCAGCACGCCGAGGAGCACGAGGAGGCGAGAGGTGGAGAACATGGGAAACTCCAGAGCGGGCCAACACGGTGCATGATACGACGCTCACCGTGCGTCGGTCAAACAGTTTCGTTTCGTCTGCATGTGTACCAAGAGATTTTGGCGAACCGGCGACGTCAGTCGCCGGGTGTGATCGAAACCCGGCGACTGACGTCG
>JAYTGN010000324.1:0-9751 GCA_043733485.1 Gemmataceae bacterium | reverse complement strand
CAACATCAGGGGGCTGACGCCCCCCGCTCGCCCATCCATCGTCCTGAAGCCCGGCGAGGAAGTGCAGATCGTCGCCACGGCCACGTTCAGCAACGGGTCCAAGAAGGACGTCACCTGGCTCACGAAGTTCGATTCCAACGATGGGGCCTACGTCGAGGTTTCGCCATCGGGCAAAGCCAAGGCGCTCCGCAACGGAGCGACCGCGGTGCGGGCCATGTTCCAGATCGAAGTGGCCGTCGCGGCGTTCGACATGCCCTTCGAACGGCCCGTCGATGCGAAGCGGTTCGAGGCGAAGAACAACTTCGTGGACGAACACGTTTTTGCCAAGTTGCGCGAACTGCGGATCGAGCCGTCGGACCTTTGCACCGACGCCGAGTTCCTGCGCCGAGCCATGCTCGATTCGTGCGGAGTGCTTCCGACTGAAGCGGAGGTGAAGGCCTTCCTTGCGGACGCCGATCCGAAGAAGCGCGAGAAGATGGTCGATGCCCTGCTCGCGCGGCCCGAGTTCAACGACTATTGGGCTCTGCAACTCGGCGACCTGTTCCAGAACCGCAAGGAACGCGATCACGACGTGCGCGGCGTCAAGGGCGTGCGGCAGTTCCACGCCTGGCTGCGGGAACAAGTTGCCGCGAATCGGCCCTGGGATGCACTGGCCCGCGAGGTGCTCACCGCCAAGGGATCGAACACGCAGAACCCCGCCGTCGGCTACTACATCGTCACGGTCGGCGAGCAACGGCATGGGGAGAACTCCGAGGTCGGCGAGTCCGTTGCCCAAGCCCTGCTCGGCACTCGGATCGGCTGCGCCAAGTGCCACAACCACCCGCTCGAACGCTTCACGCAGGACGATTTCTACCACTTCGCCGCGTACTTCAGCCGCGTGAAGTTCGACCGCAAGGATCCCAAATCCGGGCTTCCCACGATGCTCGCGGTCGGCCACCCGGACGAAAATCAAAACAAGAATCCGGTCGGCGTCACGCAACCGCGCACGGGCATGTTCATGAAGGCGCAGCCGCTCGATCGCACGGCTACGAACGTGTTGCCGAGCGACGACCCGCGGGTGGTGCTGGCGAAGTGGGTCACCGATCCCTCGAACGAATACTTCGCGGGAGCGATGGTGAACCGCGTCTGGAAGCACTACCTGAGCGTAGGCCTCGTCGAACCCGTGGACGATCTGCGGGCCACGAATCCGCCTACGAACACAGCACTCTGGGCCGCACTCAAGAAGGAGTTCGTGGGCCACAAGTTCGACCTGCGGCATCTGATGAAGTCGATTCTCAACTCGCGAACGTATCAGCTTTCCGCCAGCACGCGGCCCGGCAACGAAGCCGACGCCCGCTTCTACTCGCACTACTACGCCCGCCGCCTGCCTGCGGAGGTGATGCTCGATGCGATCTGCGACGCCACCGGCGTGCCCGAGAAGTTCGACGGCTATCCGCTCGGCGTCCGTGCCGTTCAGGTGCCCGATCCCACCGCGGCTTCTTACTTCCTCCAAGCCTTCGGCCGCTCCGAACGCGTAACCGCTTGCGCCTGCGAACGCATGGGCGATGTCACGCTGCCGCAGGTCCTGCACCTCCAGTGCGGCACCCTCCTCACGGCGAAAATCCCCCAGGCGAGCGGCTGGCTCGAGAAGGCGATGGCTACCGAGAAGGACGACGCCAAGTTGCTCGATGCACTTTTCCTGCGAACGTATTCGCGCCTGCCGACGGACAAAGAACGCGAGGTGGTGAAGGGCCTCCGCAACGACGACACCAAGCGCGAAGACCTCTACCGCGACCTCTTCTGGGCGCTGCTCAACAGCAAGGAGTTCCTGTTCAATCGGTAGGAGATCGTGGTAGAATGAATCGAAGTTTGCCCCTGCACTCAGGAGCGGAAAGATGAAATCGATACCCCCTGGAACATCGTTGACCGAGATCGACCGCGAGATGATCGAGGAAATGCGGGCTCGTCGTACCACCGATTTGCTGGGCAAAAGCGTGCCACCCGATCGTGCGCACCGATTCCTCGTTGATCTTGAGTCGCGGTTCACCGAAGCAGGCCAAGCCGACCCTGCAATCATCGAATCCATGCTCGCCGAACTCCGAAATGAGGCCGGCAGTTGAACCGAGAGCCGCAATTTTATGTGGAGTGGACTGCGGGTGTGTCCGACCTCGCGGAGGCACTCGCAACTTACTTTCCGAGTCGTAACGGGTGGAAAGTGACGCGCGCGGAGCAGATCGCCTCCGAACTTCTGGGGGATGATCCGGAACGGAATGGGAGTCCTGTGGCTGAAGGATTGTTTCGCCTCATCGTTTCGCCCTTGATCGTTTATTACGAGATTCGTCCGGTGAGCCTCCTCGTTCGCATTCTCCGGGTTCGCCACTACCCTGTTTGACTCGCAATTCCGCCGCTACGCAGCTCCCCATTTCTCGGGAATCGGTATATTCATTCTTTCAACTCTTCCCCGTTCCCGGAGCGACCATGGACTATCAAAAACTGACCGGTCTGATCCCGCACCTCACGGTGAAAGGCGGCATGGCCGCGCTCGAATACTACAAAAAGGCACTCGGGGCCGAGGAGCTTTCGCGGATGCCGACCCCGGATGGCCGGATCATGCACGCGACCATGAAGGTCGAGGGCTCGACCTTTTTTCTCAACGACGACTTCCCCGAATACTGCGGTGGCGTGTCGCATACGCCGAGCGGTCCATCGCCCGTGACGCTTCACCTGTGCGTGAAGAACTGCGATGCGGCCATCGAGCGGGCCGCGAAGGCCGGAGCGACCGTTTCGATGCCGGCCATGGACATGTTCTGGGGCGATCGCTACGGCAAGATCATCGACCCGTTCGGGCACTCGTGGTCGTTCAGCCATCCGCTGACGGCGGAGCAAAAGGCCGAGGCCGAGAAGGCCTGGGACGCCATGAAAGCCGGCATGGGGATGTGAGTTTTGTTCTGGTGGCACAGGCATTCCTGCCTGTGCTTTCAACACAGCACAGGCAGGAATGCCTGTGCCACCAAATCCGAAGAGCACACATGTACGGCATGCCGCAGCAAATGAGCCCCGATCTCTTCGACCCGTCCATCTTCCTGCTCTCGGGCTATCTGTTCGGCATGCTCGGCATGTTGATCATGCTCGCGCTCGGGGTCGGCCTCGTCACGCTGCCGATTTTCTTCCTCGTGCTATACGGAATCGAGCAGGTGGCGCGACTCGCGGCCGAAGCTACGGGCGGGTTTACCAGTAAGCTCGTACTCATCATGTTTCGGGGCCTACGCCGCAGCCCGTTGCGCACCTCGCTCACCTACCTCGCGCTCTTCGTCCTCACCACCGTGCTCGTCTTCCTCTACACGATCCTCACGTTCATCGGCAACGTGACCACCGAGAAGGAAGCGAACTTCAAGGCCATCGTTACGCACAAAACGACGATCCCGAGCCAGATGAAGCCGGGGCACTACACGCGGTTCAAGGAGATCGTGCTCAACGAACTGCCGCCGGACATGCGGCCGGTCCACGGTGAAAACGACATCATGAGTTGGTCCTTCGTCGGCGGCAGCACCGACCCGCTCAACAAGCGAATGGACAACGCGCTCTTCATGTTCTGCATGGAGCCGGAAAAGATCATGACCATGATGGACGGCCTCGACGACCTCACTGGCGACGAGAAAATCATGGTCGAAGACGGCGTGAAGAAGATGCTCGCCAACAAGCAGTCGATCGTCGTCAGCCCCGGCCGCTTGAAGAAACTCAACGTCCGCGTCGGGCAGAAGATCAAACTCTACGGCCTCAACTACCCGGACATGACGTTCGAGTTCGAGATCGTCGGCACGCTGCCAGAGGGGAAGTACGAAGGCGTCGGGTTCATGAACAAGGCGTACCTCGACGACCTCTTGAAGCAGAAGCCGCCCGAGTACGTGATGCAGGACAAGGCGTTGAACCTGATCTGGGTGCGGCTTCCGAACAAGGCCGCGTTCGAGCGGCTCAACGCGATGGTGGACGACGGCAAGAACTTCGCCAGCCCGCCGATCAAACTGGAAACGGCGTCGAGCGGCATCGGCAGTTGGATGGAAGCGTACAAGGACATCTTCTTCGGCATGAAGTACATCCTTAGCCCCGCGATGGTCGGCATCATGTGCCTCGTCATCGCGAACGCCATCAGCATCGGTGTGCGCGAACGCCGCACCGAGATGGCCGTGCTCAAGGTACTCGGCTTCCAGCCGCGTCACGTGATGGCCTTGGTGTTGGGTGAAGCGATCCTCATCGGCATGCTCGCCGGAGCGATGGCCTCGTTTCTCTCCTGGTTCGGCATCGGCAACCTGAAGTTGCAGATCGCCTTCTTCGGTGCCTTCATCGTGCCCTGGCAGGCGCTCGTCTACGGGCCACTGCTCGGCATCGGCGTCTCGATTTTCGGCAGCATCGGCCCGGCCATGAGCGCGAAGAACGTCCGCGTGGCCGAGGTGTTCGCCAAGGTGGCGTAGCCTTCTACTCGTGGTGAACTCTCGATGTCATTGACCCTGTCGAGTTCGGGAACGATTCGAACGCTGTCGCGAGATCCGGTGGAGGACACTGGACCGGGGTTCGTTTACGGCCTCGCGCAAACGGTGGGCGGCCTCCTGGTTCCGCTGCTCTTCCTGCGCATGTTCCGGATCGTGGTCGCACCCCGTCCGGGTGGAGGCCGCTCGCTTTCGTTCCTCCGTTTGCCGCTGTTCTGTCTCTTTGCCGCGATTTGGGTGCTGGTACTCGCTTCAAACGCTGCGACCTTTGCTCTCAAGGGCTTCCCGCCGTTCGAGAATCCGCCGAAGTTCGACCCGCTCACGATCAGTGCCATTGGCGGTGCGTGCTTCCGCGCCATGATGGGCGTGCTGCAAACGCAGGCGTTCATGTCGCTCACCCTCGACTGGCTCTTCTTCCGGTCGTTCCTCACGGTTCCGAAAGAGTTGAACCGGTTCGAGCGCGCTCTCAAACTCCGCATCCGACTCGAACGCAGCATCTACTCGCTCATCGGAACCTTGTTCGTCATCGGCTTCTCGTTGCTTCCACTCGCCTCGCTTCTCGTCGCGCTCCCAGCGGTCTCGCCGGATGAGGCCGTACTCTCGGACAGCGTTCGCCCGGCGCGAACCTTCTGGTCCCGACTTCGTCGCCGCATCTTCGGAGTCCTTTCAGGTTTGATGGTACTCGTCGCCTTGCTCGGCTTCTCCATCGAAGTCGTGAGCCGCTTGCCACTGCCCGAGGGCGGGCAACTCGCGGCGCTGTCCAAGAAGGTGCTCGGCTTCACCATCCTCGATCTCGCGTTGCCCGAGGCGTTCCTGGAAAAGGCACCCAAAGACGTGCCCGAAGGGAAGCAGTGGTTCACGTCTCAAGAGTTGATCGACAAGCGAACTCAGTACCGCGACTTCACGAATCGGCAGAATCGAAACGTGGAGGAACAGCGTGACGCCGCCGCGAAACTCGCCGAGATCGATAAGGAAATCGAGGAGCGCCTCCCTTCGTCGCCGCGTCTACAAATCATGCTCGACCCCGAGGCGGCGAAGTGGCTGGCGAAGCCGATCTGGACGTTCCTGCCGCCGGCCCTCGTGCAGCACTGGGCCTTCGTGTTTCTCCTCGTTTACGCCACCGATCTGCTCCTCCTCATGCTCATCGGGAAGGTACCGCTCGCTTACAACTTCCGCTATTTGTGGGTCCGCAAGCGCGACACGGCGCTCACGGCCCTCGCCTTCACCGTGGTCGTCGCGCTCGTCGTGGTGCTGCTCGCATTCGTCAACGGCATGTACAAGTTGAACGAAAGCACGGGCATTCCCGGCAACGTGATGGTGCTGGCCGACGGCGCGACCGACGAACTCTTCAGCAACCTCGGCTACGGCGACATCGGTAACGTCGAGAAGGTCGAACTCACCGAGGATGAGAAGGGCCGCAGTCTGAAGACGCCTTACAAGGTGGCTCGTGGGGCGATCGGCCTCGATGGCCGGCTCACGACGTTCCCCCCGGACATGGCCAAGGAGAAGGAACCGCAAGGCACGGTGCGGCTCGCGAGCTTCGAGACCTACCTCGTGATGAATCAACCCGTGCCGGTGCCCGAGGGCGAGAAGGCTCGTCGGCGGTTCCTCCAACTGCGAGCGTTCAAGAGCCCTGCCGTCGGGGCCGCGGTTCACAACATGGAACTGCATCCGGGGGGCAAGTGGTTCGCCGAGGACGGCAACCATCAAGAATCGGGCGGCAAGAAGATCCCCTGCGTGATCGGCGACGGGGCGGCCGGCACGCTCGGCCCCGACTTCGGCAAGCCCCGACTCCAGACCGGCGACACCTTCAATCTCGGCGACAAGGAATGGATCGTGCTCGGCGTCATGAAGTCCGAAGGCACCACCTTCGGCTCCGAGGTCTGGTGTTCGTCCTTCAACAACCCCGTACTCCAGGCCACCGGCAAAGCGAACAGCCCGACCACGCTCGTGCTGCGCATGGCGAATAACACCGAAGTCGAGTCGCGGGCGATGGCGTACCACCTCCAGTACCGCTACGAGCAGGCGAAACTCAAAGCCTTCTCCGAGCCCGCCTACTACCAAGAACTGACCAAGACCAACGAACAGTTCCTGACGTGGATCGTGTTCCTCGCGGTGGTGATGGCCGTGGGCGGCGTGTTCGGCGTGATGAACACGATGTTCGCCTCGATCGCGGCCCGCATGAAGGAAGTCGGCGTCTTACGCATCCTCGGGTTCAAGCGCTGGCAGATCCTCATCTCGTTCATGATCGAGTCGCTGACCATCGCCTTCGTCGGCGGTCTGGTCGGGTGTGCGCTCGGCTACTTGGCGAACGGGTTCGAGGCGTCGAGTACGTTGAGCGGCGGCCAAGGCGGCGGCAAGAGCGTGGCTTTGAAGATGGTGGTGGACTACCAAACGATCGCGGCGGGGATGCTCTTCACGCTGGTGATGGGTCGCCTCGGCGGGTTGGTGCCCGCTCTCTCGGCGATGCGAATGGAGATCCTGGACTCGCTGAAGTGATCGCTCAGAGAGTTATTACGACTCGGAATTCTCGGCCAGTGCCGCAGTGGGAATCGAGAGCGTCGGCTTAAGAAAACCAGTCGACCGCGTGTACCAGGTCGAGCCATCGCATACCCATCGCTCCGAAAATTGGTGCCGATTGCCGGCTTCATCTTCCCAGTGGGTTTTCCCGAGAGCAAAATCGCGCCCTTCGTAGAGTTGGCTGGGTTCGTTCAAGTGAAGGCTGAGGATTTCGAGCTTCTGAACGAGAACGGCCCCGATCTGTTCGACGAATCGTCTCGAAGATTGCTCGTACTGAAGCAGCGTGATCGTCTGCGGTTGTTCGCGAAGTCGAGGGTCGATCATGGCGTAACATCGCGCAAATTCGCCCTCGTTCAGCAGTCCGTAAAACTGCCGAATTCGCTTTTTTAGGGCCGTCTGTACATTCGCGGTTTTGCTGCTCATGGCCACGTTTGGGATGAGGACAAGTGCGGGTTGAACCACTCTCCGGTCGAAGGTTCGCGATCGGCGCTCACTTTAACCTTGGATCCATCGGGCCGCTCGTACCGGAAGTACCATCGCTCCCATCCTGAGTCGCTCGTCGGAGGGTTTTTCGTCGGGCCATCGCGGTAAGAACCGACCTGAATCCAATTGTACGGAGCGTCGCTAGATCGAGTCCTGAGAAGGAATCATAAGGATCGAGGCCGTCGCGGGGATCCGGCCAAAGTTGTAGGGGCATGTCAACTGTTGTTTCGGAATTCGGATTCCCACATCAGTGTAACGGATGGGTGTGGGACAATTCCAGACTTGTTTCGGTTCAGTAATCCATCTTCTTGAACTCGTAGGCGGCCAATCCCAGCAGCCCGAGCGCGAACAGCAGCGAAGTGGCGACCGACATCTCGGGATGGAATGCGCCCTTCTTTTGCACGGCCTGCAGTTCCACCACGGGAATCGAGTAGTCCTTCGCCCGCATCGCGTCGAAGAAGATGCCGCTCATGTCCAACGGCTTCGGCAACACCCAGTAACCGACGTCGATCAGGAACGCCGCCATCGGCGTGAGGCCCGGCACGTCGAAGCCGACGATGCGGTGGTGGGTGAAGTTCATCGCCCAGCAGACCAGCCAAAAGAGCAGCGTGCCGAACACACTCACGACCGTACTCCGCGTGCAGACGGCGAGCACGCTGCTGAAGGCGTAGAAGACCGCGAAGTTCACCACGAGCAGCGGCACGGCGAACCAGTAGGCGCCATCCCAGACGCCGGTGGAAATGCCCAGTGCAAACCACGTCCCCGCCACGAACAGTACGGATTGCAGGGCGACGAAGAGCACTACGCCGACGTACTTGCCGGCGAGGATCGACCAGCGCGGCGCGGGCTTCGCCAGCAGTACCGTGACGGCGTGCGGTTCCAGGAACGTCGGCAAGAATCCCGCGGTCCAGAGCAGCGCCAGCAGCACGCCCGCGGTATCGGCGAGGATGCCAGCCAGCCAAAGTTGGATCAACTTGATCGAGTCGGTTCGGCTCTTTGAGATGGGGAATTTGAACAGCCCGAAGCCGAGAGACACTTCACCCGTGGCAACGCGAATACCTTCCTTTTGGACTTCGGATGTTGCTTGCGACTTCGGCACGTAGAGCGGCAACTCGTCGGGATGCTTCACGCGCTGTTCGTCGCCGCTCACCGTGATGCCGAGGCAGAACACGGTACACAGCGCGCTGAGCCCGAGCATGACCCAGAAGAGTCGGGTGGCAAGCGATTGGCGGAAGGTGTCGCGGACCATCCAGCGGATGGTGCGGATCGCGGTGGGAAGGGCGTTCACGCGGCCACCTCTTTTTCGTAAAGGGGTCGCAGGGCGGCTTCGAGCGAACGGCGAACGCCGGCGGAATCTTTCAACAGGTCGGCCATCGTTCCCTCGTGAACCACGCGGCCGGACACGACCACCGCCACGCGGTCGCAGAGTTCTTCCACTTCCGCTAGAACGTGCGACACGAGCAGCACGGTCTTCCCGGCGGCCTTCAACTCGCGGACAATTTCGCGAAGCAAGTTGCGGCCGAAGAGGTCGAGCCCTTCGGTCGGTTCGTCGAGAATGAGCAAGTCCGGGTTGTTGATCAGGGCCTGGGCGAGGCCGAGCCGCTGAACCATGCCCTTGCTGAACCGGGCAATCGGCTCGGACTGGCGGTCGGCGAGGCCGACGCGCTGCAGCAAGGCATCGACCCGACCCGGGAGTTCCTCCGAGGTGAGACCCGAGAGCCCGCCGTAGAAGTGGAGCAGTTCCGAGGCGGACAGGTAGCGGGGGAAGGCGTGGTTCTCGTGCATGTAGCCGATGCGGCCGAGAGTCGAACGCTGGTCGATGGGCAGGTCGAATCGGGCGATCGTACCGGTTGTCGGAGCGCAGAGCGAGAGCAGCATCTTGACGAGTGTGGTCTTGCCGGCGCGGTTGGGACCGAGCAGGGCGAAGGCGGTGCCGGTGGGTACGGACAGTGAGACGCCGCGAACGGCGGGAATACCCGCCGAACCGAACAGTCCGGTTTTGTACGTCTTGAAGACGTTCTCGAATGTGGCCGCAGCCAAGGCAAACCCCCGCACACGTTTCCAAATGCGAACAACTCTAACTCACGCCGAGCCGAAATGTCGGGGATAGGAATGAAAAAAGACCGCTTGCGGCTTCGCGATGGGCGATCGCGAAGCCTCAAGCGGCCATCCGGCAGCGTTCGATCTCACTAGATCACCATGGCTGAAAGCCGTTGCCACGAGGGTGGAGAAACTGCCCAGCTTACCGCCTATCGCCCCGATTCTGTCTCAACTTCCGTCTCTGC
>JAYTGN010000323.1:0-9755 GCA_043733485.1 Gemmataceae bacterium | reverse complement strand
CACGCGGAAGTCTCAACCGATGCCCGTGGGCCTCCCGCGACTTGCATTCGCAAGTCGCGGTCCGGCCCACCCTACTTTTCCCGTCCCGTCCCGTCCCGTCCCGTCGAATTAAATGAACGCGGGTCGCGGCATGGTTCAGTTCCCGGGCACCATCTCGTCGGCGTGATAACTGGAGCGAACGAACGGACCGGCCGCGACTTGCTTGAAGCCGAGGAGTCGCGCTTTCGCCGCCAGGTCGTCGAACTCTTCCGGCGGCACGTACCGCGCGACGGGAATGCTCTGCTTCAGGGTCGGGGCAAGATACTGACCGAGCGTGAGGACATCGCAGCGGATTGATCGGAGGTCGGCCAGCACCTCGAACAGTTCGTCGATCGTCTCGCCGATACCGAGCATGAGGCCGGCTTTCGTCACCATCGTCGGCGCGGTTCGCTTCACGCGTTCCAACAGGTCGAGACTGCGGCGATACTCGGCCCGTCCGCGGGCCGCGCGATAGAGTCGCGGCACCGTTTCGATGTTGTGGTTGAACACCTCGGGCCCGGCGGCGATCACGCAATCGATGGCCGCCGCGTTCCCCTGAAAGTCCGGAGTCAGAACTTCGACGGCAGTATCGGGAAGGCGTTCGCGAATGGCGAAGATGCACTCGGCGAAGTGACTCGCCCCGCCGTCGGGGAGATCGTCGCGCGTCACGGAGGTGATGACGACGTGCTTCAGGCCGAGTCGCACGGCGGCTTCCGCGACGCGCTCGGGTTCGTCCGATTCGACGTGCAGCGGTTCGCCTTTTGGAACGGAGCAGAAGCCGCAAGGCCGGGTGCAGACGTTGCCGAGGATCATGAAGGTGGCGGTGCGGCGCGACCAGCACTCGGGTCGATTCGGGCAGCGGGCGTTCTCGCAGACGGTTTCGAGTTTGAGATCTTCGAGCAGGTTCTGGGTGAAGAAGTTGCCATTGCCACGGGGGAGTTGCCGTTTGAGCCAGGACGGAAGGCGACCGCGCGGAGGCACGTCGGGGGTTTCGGTCTGGCTTTCGAGCAGCGGCAGAGTGCGCATGGAGATGTTGTACGGGAGCGGGAAGCGCCGCCCAACTGTGGATTCCCACGGGATCGGTTGTAGCTTACCTCCCGGTTCGAACTCCGGAGAATTCCCCGTGCATTGCCGCTGGATCGCGGGGCCAACGGCCCTCGCGGTCATCGTTACCCTGGCCAACGCCATCAAGCCCGTCTTGGTCGACGACACCGCGTACCTCGCCTATGCACGGCAGATGGCGGCCCACCCGCTCGACCCCTACGGCTTTACGATCCACTGGTACACAGTGCCCGAACCGGCGATGGACGTACTCGCGCCACCGGTGGTGCCGTACTGGCTCGCACTCGGGATGCGACTCTTCGGCGAACACATCCTTCTGTTGAAGTTGTGGCTGTTCCCCTTCGTGTGGATCTTCGCGCGGTCGTTGTGGGAATTGCTGCGACGTTTCGCGCGGGGAAGCGAGGGGATCGCGTTGCCGCTGATCGTGCTTTCGCCGGCCGTGTTGCCGATGGTGAACCTGATGCTGGACGTGCCAGCCGCGGCGCTCGCATTGGCTTCGCTCGCGGTTTTTACGCAGCGCCGCACGCTCCGCTCCGCCGACTCCGCGTCGCGGCTAATCGCTATCGTGGCGGGGCTTCTCGCGGGACTGGCGATGCAGACCAAATACACCGCGATGTTGGTGCCGGCCGCGATTGCATGGTACGGGCTCACGCACCGCCAACTTCGACTCGCGATTCTCGCCTGTGCAATAAGCGTTCTCGTGTTCGCGTCGTGGGAATCACTTCTATTCGAGAAGTACGGCGAATCGCACTTCCTGCACCACGTCGCCGAGCAGCGAGCAGCGACCGGGAACTGGTTCCAGGAAAAGTCGGCCCTGATCCCCGGCCTCGTCGGCCACCTCGGGCTGCTGGGGTTCGGGATTGCGCTCTTCGCGGCCAGGTCAATGGGGTTGTCCAACCGCAAGTTGATTCCGATCGCCATTCTTTGGTCCATCGGGGCAGGACTCGTGGCGATCCTTGCAAGCGATGTGATCCGGGCACGCAACGTGTGGCGACCGTTTGGAACCGGCGTCCTTTTGGTGGCGCTCGTCGGAGCCGGTTCGCTCATCCTGAAGAAGCGGAGGCTGCGGCTCTCGCGCGGTTCGTGGTTCGTCGCGGGTTGGCTTTTGCTTGAACTGGCGGGCTACTTCGTGCTCACGCCGTTCCCAGCAGGGCGGCGCGTCATCGGATTCACCATCGCGTTTGGAATGGTTGCAGCGCGCTTGCTGAGTCGCATGCAGCGAATCCGTCCGGAGCGCACCCCGCCGCGATGGCTGTTGCCTTTTGCCATCGCGATCAGTGCGCTCTTCACGGCGTTGGATACCTTCGATGCCTATCCCGAAAAAGTGCTCGCGGAACGGGCTGCGGTCGAACTTCGCGGTGAGAAGCGAGTTTGGTTTGCCGGGCACTGGGGCTTCCAGTTCTACTGCGAACGCGCCGGCATGATACCAATCATTCCTTGGCAGTCGGACTTCCTGGCTGGCGACATGCTGGTCCTTCCCCTTCACCCCGATGACCGAGGCTTTTACCGTCCGCACATCGGATCGCACCCGGTTCATCTACCTTCATCGTTCGTCGAACTCGTGACCGTTCTCGAATGGGACGATTGGCTGTCGGCTCAGACCGTTCCCAACTTTTACGGGGGCTCGGAGCCGATCGTGGGGCGCGACCACCCGCGATTGAGATTGATCGTTTACCGAGTGACGAGAGCGTGCAAGCGAGGCCGAATTCAGGAGGAGTAAAGTGCTGGCACATACTTCCATGCGAAGATAGCGAGGATCATGCATCCCGAGACGACGGCTGCGAGCCCGCCGATCATGATGGCGAAGACGGCGTGGCGATTGCCCGCGTGGGTTCGACCGCGGCGTTCGATTTCTCGCATGACGTGCCCGCCGGCAAAGGCCGCTCCCAGCCCGAGGCCGAACGGCAAGAAGTACGCCGCGAATTGGATCGCGACGCGATCCGCTCCTTCGAGACCCGGTTGTTTGCGGGCGACGTTCAGCGGGCTCTCGGCGAGATGAGTCTCGGACAGAAACGACCCGTAGAGCGCGAGCACCGCGGCAATCACGGCCGACCCGAGAGCCAGCCATGCCAGCGGGAGTACGGGCTTTTTCATCGCGGGCGTCATTCCACTCCTTCAAACGAGTTGCAATCCGAACGGCGTCGCACGGCCTCTCGAAATTAGATGGATTGAACGCCCCGATACCAAGATGGCGTTTCGGATTCGGAGAGTGGCAGACCACGTTCGAGATTCATAAAGTCTGCCCTAATCCCTTCACCTCGACGGAGCTTCCCCCATGGGTTTTCACCAGACGAGTACGCACAAGAACGGCAAAGGCAGCTACCACCAAATCGGTCTCGTTCGCGGGCAATTCGGCGGCGTGCCCGAAGCGCAGTGGATCAAGTTCATCGCCGAGGCCGGGTTCGACGGTTGGGAAGAAGCGACCTGGGAACTCGATCTGCGCCGCTGCGATACCGATGCCGGGGCTGCCGAGTTCGCCAAGGAGCGCGTCGCGCTGGCGAAGAGCCACGGGCTCGAAATCTTCACCATCGCCACGCACCTTCAAGGTCAGGTGCTCGGCGACGAGCCGACCGCGAAGACGTTGAACTTCTGCAGCGGCAAGGGCGAGGCGAAGGCCGCGTACAAGGCGTGGCGAACCGCGGGGAACAACCCGCCGCGAACCGATCCGCTCTTCGTTCCCGAGAACGTCGCCAAGTTGGTCCACACCGAGGCCTTCGCGGACCTCATGGCCTGCGCCCGATATGCCGGAGCGCTCTCGAAGCTGCAGGGCCGCAAGGTTGCGATGTCCGGCTTCGTCGGTTCGCCGGCGTGGTGCTGGAGCCACTGGTTCCTATTCCCACCGCTGCCGGATGCGATCGAAGGCTTCAAGATCGCCGACCCGCGGCAAGTGAGCCTCGAACTGATTGTGGAACGCTTCGGGCCGTTCTGGAACGAGTGCCGCAAGCAAGGCGTGACCTTCGACCTGGAGTGCCATCCGAGCGAACGGGCGATGGGCGACATCGAGAGCGCCAGCGATTACATCAACCACATGTGCAAGGCGGGCTTCGAAGGCGTCGTCGGGTTCAACCTCGACGGCTCGCACATGGAATGGCAGAACGTGAGCGTGATCGACTTCATCCGCGAGTTCCCGGAGTTCATCCACTGCGCGCACGTGAAGGGTGTTTGGGTGGCGCGCGAACATTGCCGGGCCGGGCGTCTCGGCGGGCACCGCCCGATGGGCCACTGGGCCAACGGCTGGAACTTCGTGACGGCGGGCACGGATCGCGATGCGAACTCGCTGGAAGAGATCTTCATCGAGTTGAACCGCGTCGGCTTCGACGGGGCTGTGTCGATCGAATGGGAGGACAACGACGCCGACCCGTTCGCCGGTGCGAAGGCGGGCCTCGCGAACTGCCGCAAGGCGGACCTTCCTCCGAGCGGCATGAAGCACGACGAGATGCTGAAGGGTTGATCGCCTTTTCTGGGCGAACCGGCGACGTGAGTCGCCGGGTTTCTTTCACACCCAAAAAATCGCGATTGACGGCACTTCTCCCACACGGCATATCCGGGTGGGGGAAAGTGATGGGCCGTGCAATCCGATTGTCGCTGGTCGCGATCTGCTGCATCGTGGGCGGCTGCGCCGCGCAACAATCCATGTCCAACGGCGCATCCGGAAACTGGATCGGCCGCTGGGCGGGACGGCTCGCGTCGCCCACCAGTTTTGAATCGTCCCTCGTCTTTCAGCCGCGACACTTTCCCGATGGCGACTGGACGCTCGAACCGGGAACCGAAGACGCCCGATTCGAATCTTCGGACGGAACGAAACTCCACGGCTGGTTCTCCGCCCCTGAACATCCGCGGGCCGTCGTGCTGTTCCTCCACGGGAACACGGGTAACGTCACGTACTTCAAGAATCACGCGAGGTTGTTTCGCGAGAAGCTGAACGCGGCCGTGCTCGTCTTCGACTATCGCGGCTATGGCCAGTGCGAGGGGTTCCCGAGCGAAGCCGGAGTCGTCGCGGATGCGCGAGCGGCACGGCAGTGGCTCGCGCAGAGGTGCGGCGTCGCCGAGGGCGACGTGATTCTCGTCGGGCTCTCGCTCGGTGGAGGAATCGCCGTCGATCTCGCGGCCAAGGACGGCGCTCGCGGGCTCGTACTTTGGAACACGTTCACCTCGCTGCCCGCCGTTGCGAAGAGCCACGTGCCGCTCTTGCCGGCCTACACCCTGATGAAAAACCGGCTCGATTCGCTGGCCAAGATTGGCGATTATCGCGGCCCGCTTCTGCAATCGCACGGCGAGGCCGACGTCGTCATTCCCTTCAAACAGGGGCAAACGCTGTTCGCCGCCGCCAACGAACCGAAGCAGTTCGTACACGTCCCGCGCGGCGGGCACAACGATCCCCCGTCGCCGGAGTTCTCGATCGCGTTGGACCGCTTCCTCGAATCGGGTCTCGCCCCGAGTCTGGAATTCCGACGGCCTTCCAAGCCCGACTGAGCTTTTCGATGGGCGGGTACGGGAATTGCGTGGTAAGCTGGCTTCGCCCACTTCTTCCTCGGCGAATCCGCCATGAACCGAATGCGCCTTCACTTCGAGAGCTTCGAAGATCGACTGACTCCCGTCACGCTGCCGATCGGATTCACGGAATCGGTGTTCGCGTCGGGTCTGTCTTCGCCGACGGCGATGGTCGTGGTGCCGGATGGGCGGGTCTTGGTTGCCGAGCAAACCGGCACGCTTCGCGTCGTGCAGAACGGCAGCGTGCTCGCGACCCCATTCGTTTCGCTCGCGGTCGATGCCAGCGGGGAGCGCGGCTTGCTCGGCGTGACGCTCGATCCCAACTTCGCGGCCAACGGGTTCGTCTACGTTTACTACACCGTTCCTGGAGGCGGAGGGAGCCCGCACAACCGCGTGAGCCGATTCACGGCCAACGGGAACGCGGCGATCGCGGGAAGCGAAGTTCCCATTCTCGACCTCGATTCCCTCTCGTCCGCGACCAATCACAATGGCGGTGCCATCCACTTCGGCCCGGACGGCAAGTTGTACGTTGCCGTGGGAGACAACGCGAGCGGTTCGAATTCTCAAACGCTGACGAACCGCCTCGGCAAGATGCTGCGCATCAACTCGGATGGCACGATCCCGAGCGACAACCCGACGACGATCGACGGTCTGGGTACGGTCCCGGCTGGAGCCACGCGGGCGATTTGGGCTGCCGGGCTCCGCAATCCGTTCACGTTCGCCTTCGACTCCGCAAGCGGAGCCATGTTCATCAACGATGTCGGACAGAACTCCTTTGAAGAGATCGATGCCGGCCGAGCGGGCGCGAATTACGGCTGGCCCACGACCGAAGGCGACTTCAATCAGGCAACGTTCCCGAACTTCACGCGGCCGATTTACAACTACGCGCACTCCGCGCCCCATCCGTTCGGCGGCATCTCCATCATCGGCGGTGCCTTCTACCAACCCAGCACCTTCTCGTTTCCCGCCAGCTACTCGGGCGACTACTTCTTTGCCGATCTCGCGAATGGCTGGATCGATGTGCGCGATGCGGCAACTGGAATGGTGACCAACTTCGCGGACAACCCGACGGGGCAAATCATCGTCGCGCTCGCCGAGGGAACGTCCGGACAATTGCTCTATTTGGCCCGCAGCCCGCAAGGAGCCATTTACCAAATCACATACTCGGGTTCCCAGGTCGCGATCGCGGTGGGAGCCGGAGCAGGCGGTGGGCCCGTGGCCAAACTCGTCGATCCCTTGAGCGGTGCCACCCGACTCTCGGTCAATGCGTTCGGCAACTTCACCGGAGGCGTGCGCGTTGCCAGCGCCGATGTCACGGGCGATGCCGTCCCCGATCTCATCGTCGGCGCGGGGCCCGGAGGCGGCCCCGATGTGCGGGCCTTCGACGGCGCGACCGGCCTGCAAGTTCGCCAGTTCTTTGCCTTCGAAGGAACCTTCACCGGCGGCGTCTACGTGGCGTCCGGAGATGTGAACGCGGATGGCTTCGCGGACATTGCCGTCTCCGCGGACCTGGGTGGCGGGCCGCGAGTTCGCGTCCTCAGCGGGAAAGACGGCACCGTGCTGGCGGACTTTCTGGGAATCGACGATCCGAACTTCCGCGGTGGAACCCGCATCGCGATTGGGGATGTGAGCGGCGACACCGTGCCCGATCTCATCGTCGCGGCAGGCTTCGGCGGCGGGCCACGCATCGCGATCTTCGACGGCACGACGCTGCGCCCCAGCCTCTCGCCAATGCGGGTCAAGAACGATTTCTTCGCCTTCGAATCGACTCTCCGCAACGGAACATTCGTGGCGGTCGGCGACGTCGATGGCGATGGCCGAGGCGACGTGATCGTCGGAGCCGGGCCGGGCGGAGCGCCGCGAGTTGTGGCGTTCGGAGGCGTGCAGGATTCTCTCATCGCGAGCTTCTTCGCGGGCGATTTCAACAATCGGGGCGGTGTGCCCGTGGCGGCACGAAACGTCGATGCCGATGTCAACGTGGAGGTCGTCGCCGGCTCCTCCGCTGGTTCGACCCCGGGCGTCGGCGTTTACAAGATCACCAACGGTGCCGCCTCGCAAGTGAGTAGCTTCCTGGCATTCGAGTCCGCCTTCCTCGGCGGCGTCTTCGTGGGCTGATCGGACGACTTTTCACTGTCGGCGCGCATCCGTTCGGCTAAACTGATTGCACTTCGCGGCACCCCACGAGCCTCACTTCATGCACCCACTCGAACCGCTCACGGCAGACGAGGTTCGCCTCGCCGTCTCCATTCTCCGCGATACCGGCAAGGTGACGCCGACCACGCGATTCATCTCGGTGTCGCTGAAGGAGCCGCCGAAGGCGACCGTACACGCGGGGAAAGAAACGCATCGGGTCGCCTTCGCCGTGCTCTTCGACAACGGCACCAACTCGTGCTTTGAAACCGCGGCGTGCCTGTTCTACAAGAAAGTGATTTCGTGGACGCACGTGCCCGGCGTTCAGCCGACCATGACCGCCGACGAAATGATCGAGTGCGAGCAGGCCGTGTTGAAGAGCCCGGAGTTCCAGGCCGCGCTCCTGAAGCAATACGGCATCGCGGACACATCGCTCGTCATGGTCGATATCTGGAGCGCGGGCAATTACGGCGAAGCGGAAGAAAGCACCAAGCGACTCGCCCGGCCACTTTGCTTCTTGCGAACCGACTCGACCGACAACGGCTATGTGAGGCCCATCGAGGGCATTCGACCCGTGGTCGATCTCAACGAGATGAAGGTGATCCGCATCGAGGAATACGGCCACTGGCCGCTGCCGCCGTTGCCGGGGAATTATGCCGCCGACCGCGTGCCCGAGAAACGCACCGGCATTCAGCCGCTCGAAATCGCGCAGCCGGAAGGGCCGAGCTTCCAGGTTGAAGGCTATCAGGTGGCGTGGCAGAACTGGAGTTTCGTGATCGGCTTCAACGCCCGCGAAGGCCTGACGCTGCACCACCTGCGCTACGCGGAGCGCAGCGTGCTGTACCGGGCATCGCTAACCGAGATGGTGGTGCCGTACGGCGACCCGTCGCCCACGGAGTTCCGCAAGAATGCCTTCGACGTCGGCGAATACGGCATGGGCATGTGTGCGAACAGCTTGGAACTCGGCTGCGACTGCGTCGGTCACATCAAGTATTTCGACGCGAACATGGTCGATAGTCGCGGCCAACTGCTCACCATCAAGAACGCGATTTGCATGCACGAGGAAGATTACGGCATCATGTGGAAGCACACCGATCGCCGCTTGCCGGATAAGCCCGAAGTGCGCCGCAGCCGCCGGCTCGTGATCTCGTCCGTCTCCACCGTCGAGAACTACGAGTACGGCTTCTTCTGGTACCTCTACCAAGACGGCAACATTCAATTCGAAATCAAACTCACGGGCATCCTCTCGTTCGGTACGCTGCAGCCCGGCGAGAAGTCGAAATACGGCCCGCTCATCGCCCCGCAACTCTACGCCCCCGTTCACCAACACTTCTTCAACGTGCGGCTCGACTTCGACCTCGACGGCGTCGGCAACACCGTGCAGCGCGTCGATGTGCTGCCGGATGAACCCGGCCCAAACAACCCGCACGGCAACGCCTTCGCCGCCATCGACACGCCACTTAGGAGCGAGAAACAGGCCCGCGAACACTTGAAACTTGAAACGGCACGCACCTGGAAGGTCGTGAATCCGAACGTACTCAACGCCGTCGGCGAACCGGTCGGTTACAAGTTGTTCCCGATGGACAACTCGTTCCCGATGGCGTCGAGCGACGCGTGGTGGCGAAAGCGGGCCGGCTTCGTCAACTACCACGTCTGGGTCACGCCGTTCGACGACAGCGAGAAGTACGCAGCCGGCGATTATCCGAACCAGAACATCGGCGGCGATGGCCTCATGAAGTGGACCGAGCAGGACCGTTCCATCGAGAACGCGGATGTGGTGCTGTGGTACACGTTCGGGCACACGCACATCCCGCGACCGGAGGATTATCCGGTAATGCCCGCGGCGTACATTGGTTTCCTGTTGAAGCCAAATGGTTTCTTCGCGATGAACCCGGCGAACGATTTGCCGGCACCCGCGCCGAAGAAGAAGGGCCTGGGTATGGCGGAAGCGAAGGGCGATTGCTGCCACTGAATCGCTTTGAGTTTAGCCGCGACGCGGAGTCCTCGGAGCGGAGCGCGGAATCGACGGGAATGTCGCGCTCCGCTCCGAGGAC
>JAYTGN010000322.1:0-47906 GCA_043733485.1 Gemmataceae bacterium | reverse complement strand
GGGTGCGTAGGGTGGGCCGGAGCGAGGCAAGGCTTCAGCCTTGCCGAGTGAGGCCCACGTGCATCGGCTGAGACACTCCCCGTGGGCCTCCCGCAACTTGCATTCACAAGTCGCGGTCCGGCCCACCCTACGAGCCCTTCAAACGGGTCGATCACTATCTGCCGCTCGCCTAACGAGTGAGCGGATCGCGGTAGGCCTGCACGGCATCCGCGTGAGCGATGGCCAAGACCCGATCGCACGAGAGAATCGTCAAGGCTTCGGTCGCGTTCATCTTCAACTCGCTAGCAGGGATAACCGGACGGACCCATCAAACCACCGGCTCGCCTGTCCGGACCTGAGTGTGATTCGTCGCAATCAGGAAAGCTCCGGCTAGCGCGGGAGGATAAGAAAGATCGATCGTGTCGGATTCACCCAGCGGCACCCTCCGCACGATTAACTCTTCCGTCGTCGCGTTCGCATAGATCAAGCCGCCCTCTTCGTGACGCCGTGCGTGATCGTTTGCGCTCGGTGCATCCATCGGAGGCTCAGATCTTCCCATCGCGGGCGATCAGTTCGTTGATCCTCTTGGCGAACGAACTCGGGTCGAGAACCTTCGAACCCTCGGCGATCACGGCCTGTTCGTAGAGCAACCGCACGTACGTTTCGAGGCGCGGGTCCGAGGCGTTGTTGGCGTGGAGGTCGCGGAGGGCCGTCACCGCGGGGTTGTCCGGGTTCAGTTCCAGGATGCGTTTCGAACCGCCTTCGCCGCGGCCGAACCGCTCCATGATCCGTTCCATGTGGGCGCTCATCGCCTCGGCATCGGCCACGAGACAAACGGCGCTTTCCGTCAGCCGCTTCGTCAGCCGCACGTCCGAAACCTCGGGCACCTTCTCCTTGAAGACCCCGATCACCGCCGCGAAGCGTTCCTTCAACTCCGGAGGAATCTCGGCATCGGATGCGGCTTCAGAACGGTCCGCGGCCTGGAGGCGCTTGCCCTTGTACTCGCCGAGCTGAGGCAGCGCGAACTCGTCGACGGGATCGGCCAGCAAGAGTACGTCCTGCCCGCGTGCCTTGAACGATTCCAAATAGGGTGAACGGCGCAACTGCTCGATCGTGTCGCCGATGAGGAAGTGAATCTCCTTCTGCTCTTCCGGCATCTTCTCGACGTACTCGGCGAAGGTCGTGTACTTGCCGGGCTCCGTGTTCGCGGAATCGAACAGCAGCAGGTCGGCGATCTTGTCCCGATTCGCCCAATCGCGGGTGAGCCCCTCCTTGAGCACCGGCCCGAGCCCCTTGTAGAAGGCGAGGTACTTCTCGAACTCGACGTTCTTCATCCCAGCAAGCGTGTCGAGGATGTTCTTCACCACGCTCTTTTGAATCTTCTCGAGGAGCGGGTTCGACTGCAGAATCTCGCGCGAGACGTTGAGCGGCAGGTCGGAGGAATCGACCACGCCCTTCACGAACCGCAGGTAGAACGGCAGGAGTTGCTCGCAGCGTTCCATGATGAGTACGCGCTGCACGTAGAGTTTCAGCCCGGTCGTCGGCTCTTCCCAATCCATGCTCATGGGCTTGTGAGCCGGGATGAAGCAGAGCACCTTGAACTCGGATTTCCCTTCCGTGGAATAGTGAATGGTCGCGCCGGCCGCATCCGAATCGTGGCTGATCTGCTTGTAGAACTCGTCGTATTCCTCGGGCTTCACCTCCGATTTGTTCCGCAGCCAGATCGCCTTGCGGCTATTGAGCGTCTCTTCTTTCGTTTCCTTCTTACCCTCGACTTCCTCTTCCTCGTCCATGACGACCGGGTGTTCGATGAAGTCCGAGAACTTCTTGACGAGCGAGCGCAGCTTCCAGGAATCGAGGAAGTCTTTTGCGTCTTCCTTCAAGTGCAGGATCACGTCGGTGCCTCGGGTGGGCTTGTCCTGCGGTTCGACGGTGTAGGCGCCTTGGCCATCCGATTCCCAGAAGGTGCCTTCGGAAGGTGAGCCGGGCCCGCGGGTGAGCACGCTCACCTTGTCCGCGACCATGAACGCGGAGTAGAAGCCGACGCCGAACTGCCCGATGAGCCCCGGAGCTTCACCCGTCTTGCCGGCTTGCTTGGCCGCTTCGAGGAAGGCTTTCGTGCCGGACTGCGCGACGGTGCCGAGGTGGTCGATCACTTCCTGGTGCGACATGCCGATGCCGTTGTCCGAGATCGTGAGCGTGTTCGCGTCTTTGTTCGGGGCGATCTTGATCTTCCAGTCGGTGTTGCCTTCGAGCCGCTCGGCATTGGCGAGCGAGTCGAAACGCACCTTGTTGATCGCGTCCGAGGCGTTCGAGATCAGCTCGCGGAGGAAGATCTCGCGGTCCGAGTAGAGCGAATGCGTGATGAGGTGGAGGAGCTGTTTGAGTTCGGCTTTGAATTCGAGCGTTTCAGCGGGCATCGACGGGGCTCCAGGTTCGAAATCGAGCGAGCCCGCGGCAAGGGGTGGGCTTCGATGGGTTCATTTTAGGGACGCAGCATCCTTCGCCTCGGTTTTTCCCCGTCCCTTGTTTCCCGCATCGCTTCGGGTAGAACAGCGAAACGTTTTCCTCTGGACACCGTGGAGGTATTGCCGTGTTCCGCATTCGTCTGGGCGTCGCCGCCCTTCTCGCCGTGGCCATGGTGGCCACCGTCACCGCTCAAGATAAGTCCAAGTTCGAACTCAAACTGGAGAAGGACAAAGCCTTCTACCAGATGATGCGGACCGACGTGACGCAGGTCATCAAGGTGCAGGGCCAAGACCTGACCCAAAAGCAGGACAGCACGTTCTACTTCAAGTGGACGCCCGAGAAGCAAGAAGGCGACAAGTGGACCCTCAAGCAGAAGATCGAAGGACTCAAGATGTCCATCGACATCTCGGGCAACCCGATCTCCTACGACTCGACGAAGAAAGACCAAGCGGGCTCGGCGGGCAACCCCGGGCTCATGGACTTCTTCAAGAACCTCGAAGGGGCCGAGTTCCACGTCACGTTGAACACCAAGGACTGGAAAATCGAGAAGGTGGAAGGCAAGGACGACTTCATCAAGAAGCTCGGGGCCGGGAACGCCCAGATGGATAGCCTGCTCAAGAAGATCATGACCGACGACGCCCTGAAGCAGATGGCCGACCCGACCTACAATCTGATCCCCGACGCGCCGAAGGCCGTGAAAGAGACCTGGGAAAAGAAGCAGACCCTCGGCCTCGGGCCCATCGGCTCCTACGAAGTGACCTACAAGTTCACCTCGATGGGCAAGGACGCGGCGAAGAAGCACCTCGACCGCATCGACGTGGTCACGACCTTGACCTACAAGCCGCCGACCGAGAACACGGACGGGCTGCTCTTCAAGATCAAGGACGGCAAGATGGAATCGAAGCCGCTCGATCCGGGCCAGCAGAGCTACGTGCTGTACAACCCAGCCACCGGCCGCGTCGAGGAAGCCAAGATCTTCCTCAAGCTTCGCGGCGACCTCACCGTGACCATCGGCGGCACCGACACCAAGGTGGAACTCGACCAGACTCAGACCACGAGCATCGAAGGCTCGAACGAGACGTTCTTGAAGTCGGAAGCTCCGCCGGTGCCCCCGAAGAAGTAACGCGTTCGCTCATTTAGCCGCCGGCTTGCCGGCGGTCTGCATTGGCGAACGATCCCGCCGGCAAGCCGGCGGCTATTTCAAACCTGTCGCCAGCCATGAAGATCGCCGTACTCGGTTCTCAGGGTCAACTCGGCCGCGATCTCACTCCGCGACTCGCGGGTGAGGTCGTACCACTCACGCGGGCCGACATCGACCTCGCAAAGCCCGACAGCATTTTTCCGACGCTTCAGTCGCTTCGACCCGACGTAGTCATCAACTGTGCCGCGTACAACTTCGTCGATCAGGCGGAAGCGGAGCCCGATGCCGCCTTCGCGGTCAATGCCTGGGGCGTGCGGGCGCTGGCCCGAGCCTGCCGCGAGGTGAACTGCAAACTCGTCCACTTCAGCACCGATTATGCGTTCGGCCTCGACGCCACTCGAACCGCACCCTTCGCCGAAACCGATGCTCCCGGCCCGGTCAGCGTCTACGGCCTCAGCAAATTGGCGGGCGAATTCGTCGCACTCGCAGCCGATCCCGGCAACCTCGTCATTCGCACTTGCGGCCTCTACGGCGTGTGGGGCTCGGGCGGAAAGGGCGGCAACTTCGTCGAAACCATGCTCCGCATGGCGGGAGAAGGCAAGCCGCTCCGCGTGGTGAACGATCAATTCTGTACGCCGAGCTACACGGCGGATGTGGCGGAAGCGACCGTGGCGCTGATCGCCGCCGGCGCGAGTGGGTTGTATCACGCCACCAATTCCGGCTCGTGTTCCTGGTTCGAGTTCGCAGCTGAAATCTTCCGCCTGGCGAACGTGACGGCGGACCTCGCACCGACGACGAGCGAGCAGTTCAAGCGGCCCGCGAAGCGACCGCCGTACAGCGTCCTCTCCAATTCAAAGCTCGCCACCGTCGCCGTTCCCGCCCCACCCCCCTGGCAACACGCCCTCGGCCACTACCTCTCCGAACGGCTCCGCAAGCCGGCACGTTGATCGCTGTTTTGACGTCTCCGGGAGAGTCTGTTAAACTGTCAGTGAGGAGGTACACGATGTCAACAGCCGTACTGACGAAGCCGAAGGCCGCTCCGGCCCAACCGCTCCAGCCGCACCGGTGGACCATCGCCGAGTATCGGGAACTCGACAAGACAGGCCTTTTCCACGATGTGAAGACGATGCTATTGGACGGGGAGTTTTACGTCATGCCGATGCCGTCGCCCCTCCACGACATCTCACTTTCGTGTGCCGAGGAATTCCTTCGGCGTGCGTTCACGAGCGGCGTTTACGTTCGAAATCAGATGGGTTTCGACATCGGGACGCGGAATGATCCAGGACCCGACTTGGCAGTGGTTCCAGGCGCGATTCGGGACTATTCCAAAAATGCTCCCACCTCCGCGATCGTGATCGTTGAAGTGGCCGTGACGTCATTGGTCGCGGACACGACGACGAAAGCAGAACTTTATGCCGCGGCTGGAGTGCCGGACTATTGGGTGATCGACGTGACAAACCGTCAGCTTCACGTTTTTCGCGATCCGGTCGCACACCCCGACGGTCGCGGAGCGAACGCCTACCGCACCCGACAGTCGTTCGGTCCAAACGATATGGTTTCTCCACTTGCGATGCCGACAGCAACCGTGAAGGTGGCTGACCTTCTGCCCTGATTCTCCGGTAAGCTGTCGAAGGGGAGACGCACGATGTCAACTTCTGAGCCGAAGCCATATCGCTGGACAATCGCTGAGTATCGGGAGTTGGACAAGATCGGTTTGTTCAACGATGTGAAGACGATGCTGCTCGATGGCGAGATTTACGTCATGCCGATGCCGTCCCCGCAGCACGATACGGCCTTAGCGAAAGTCGAAGACTACCTGCGACGCACGTTCACAGAAGGTTTTCACGTCCGGAGTCAGAAGGCGTTCGATATCGGAACGCGAAACGATCCGGGTCCGGACTTGGCCGTCGTACCGGGGACCGTCGACGATTACACCGAGCAACACCCGACGGCCGCGATCCTGATCGTCGAAGTGTCGGTGACCTCCCTCGCAAGCGACACGTCGACGAAAGCCGAACTTTACGCTTCGGCGCGAGTGCCGGAGTACTGGGTTCTCGACGTGGAAGGGCGTCAACTACACAGCAGCCGCGATCCGGTCGCACAGCCCGCCGGACGCGGAGCGAACGCCTACCGCAATCAGCAGACGTTCGGTGCGGACGATACGGTTTCGCCTTCGGCCGTACCCACTGCTTCCGTCAAGGTCAACGACCTGCTGCCGAAAGTCACGTCGTCTTGAACGCCAACGCATCGTGGCTCGCGTCGTAGTCCACCTCCACGGTCATTCCATCCCGAATCTCGCCCTTGAGCAGCATCCGCGCCAGCGGCGTTTCAATCTCCTTCTGGAGCGTCCGCTTGAGCGGCCTCGCGCCGTACGACGGATCGTATCCCACGCTCACGAGGTGCTTCTTGGCCGCATCCGTGAGGCGAATCGCGATCTTGCGGTCGGCGAGCCGCTCCCGCACCCGGCCGAGTTGAATCTCGATGATCTTCGTGAGTTCCGCTTCGGTCAGCGAGTGGAACACGATAATGTCGTCGACGCGATTGAGGAACTCGGGGCGGAAGCCCTTGCGGAGTTCGTCCAACACCGCGTCCTTCATGCGGTCGTACACCTCGCCGATGTGCGTGCCCTTGAACTGAAGGATTCGCTGGCTGCCGACGTTCGAGGTCATGATCACGATGGCGTTCTTGAAATCGACCGTGCGGCCCTGGCCGTCGGTGAGCCGGCCGTCGTCCAGCAGTTGTAGCAGCACGTTGAACACGTCGTGATGCGCCTTCTCGATTTCGTCGAAGAGCACGACCGAGTACGGCCGGCGGCGCACGGCCTCCGTGAGTTGACCGCCTTCCTCGTAACCGACGTAGCCCGGCGGAGCACCGACGAGGCGCGACACGGTGTGCTTCTCCTGGTACTCGCTCATGTCGATGCGGATCATCGCCTTTTCGTCGTCGAAGAGGAACTCGGCGAGGGCCCGCGCCAGTTCCGTTTTGCCGACTCCGGTCGGCCCCAGGAAGATGAAGCTGCCGATGGGCCTGTTCGGATCGTTGAGCCCCGATCGCGCCCGCACCACGGCCTCCGCCACGGCCTCAACGGCTTCATTCTGGCCGATCACACGCTGGTGCAGTTCCTCGCCGAGGTGGAGGAGTTTCTCCTTCTCCCCTTCGAGCAACTTGGCCACGGGCACTCCGGTCCATCGGCTCACGATGGCCGCGATCTCGTCTTCGTTCACTTCTTCCTTCACGAGTCGGCTATCCTGATCGCGGTCGGCCTCGCTCTCCGCGGCGTGCAACTTCTTCTCCAGGTCCGGCAGCGTGCCGTACTTCAACTCGGCGGCGCGGTTGAGGTCGTATTGCCGTTCGGCCCGCTCGATATCCGTCTTCGTCTGCTCGATCTGCTCGCGGATCGTTTGAAGTTGCTGCACGCTCTGCTTCTCGGCCTGCCACTGCGCCTTCATGGCATCCGCGTCGGCCTTGGAGTCGGCCAGTTCCTTCTCTAGTTTTTCGAGGCGATCCTTGGAAGCCTTGTCCTTTTCCTTGCGAAGGGCCTCGCGCTCGATCTCGAGTTGCATCACGCGGCGCGACACCTCATCGAGTTCCGTGGGCATCGAGTCGATCTCGGTGCGCACCTTGGCCGCGGCTTCGTCCATCAGATCGATGGCCTTATCGGGAAGGAAGCGATCCGTGATGTAGCGGTTGGAGAGTACTGCGGCCGACACCAGTGCCGCGTCCTTGATGCGAACGCCGTGATGGGCTTCGTAGCGGTCCTTCAAACCGCGCAGGATCGAGATCGTGTCTTCGACCGTGGGTTGATCGACGAGCACGGGTTGAAACCGCCGTTCGAGCGCGGCATCCTTCTCGACGTGCTTGCGATATTCGTCCAGCGTGGTGGCCCCAATGCAGTGCAGTTCGCCGCGCGCGAGCATCGGCTTGAGGAGGTTCCCGGCATCCATCGCGCCTTCGGCTTTGCCCGCCCCGACGATCGTGTGCATCTCGTCGATGAAGAGGATGATGCCGCCCTCGGATGCCGTCACGTCTTGAAGCACGGCCTTGAGGCGTTCCTCGAACTCGCCGCGGAACTTGGCACCGGCGATGAGCGAACCCATGTCGAGCGCGACGATCTTCTTGTCCTTGAGTCCTTCGGGCACGTCGCCGCGAACGATGCGTTGGGCAAGGCCTTCGACCACGGCCGTCTTGCCGACGCCGGGTTCGCCGATGAGCACGGGGTTGTTCTTGGTGCGGCGCGAGAGCACCTGCACCACGCGACGAATCTCTTCATCCCGGCCGATCACCGGATCGAGCTTCCCGCGGCTGGCGAGTTGGGTAAGATCGCGGCCGTATTTCTCGAGTGCCTGATAAGTCTCTTCCGGGTTCTGCGTGGTGACGCGCTGGCTGCCGCGCACTTCTTGAAGCGCCTTCAGCAACCGATCGCGGGCCACGCCGAACTGCTTGAGCATCTGGCCCGCGGCACCCGTGTCGTCCGCCATCGCGAGCAGCAGGTGCTCCACCGAGACGTAGTCGTCCTTCAGTTTCTTGGCTTCGGTTTCGGCGGCGTCGACGAGCTTGATGAGCCGTTGCGTGAGGCGCGGTTCCACGTCGCCGGTCACGCGCGGTAGGCTCTCCAGTTCGCGCTGCGCCTTCACGGTGATCGCATCGACGGACACGCCGGCCTTATTGAGAATGGCGGCGGCGAGCCCCTTCTCCTGATCGAGCAGCGCGAGCAGTAAGTGCTCGGGTTCAATTTGTTGCTGGTTCATGCGGGCGGCGAGCTTCTGCGAGCCCGCAAGTGCCTGCTGAGCCTTTTCGGTGAACCGATTCAAATCCATGGTCGAGCCCTAAAAAGCGGTGATGTGGTCCACGAGGTGTCCTGGCCCGTCACTTCTTCTCCATCGCTTCGAGCCTCGCGCGATTGAGTGCCGCCTTTGGCGGCGCGAAGTCCGGCGGCGCGAGCCGCACGGCCTGCTCCAAGGGGACGATCGCTTCCTGCGGACGCTTCAACTCCAGCAAGATCTCGCCCATCACAAAGTGCGCCTCGGCCAGGGACGGGCTCAGCCGGATCGCTTCGCCACACGCGTTACTCGCCTCCACGAGTTGGCCGAGGTGCCTCTCCACTTTGGCGAGGTACAGCTGGGCCAGCGCGTGCCCCGGCTTCAACTCGACGGTTTTCTGGAACGCTCCACGCGCCAGTTTGAACCGCTCGGCGGCTCGTTCCAATTGCTTCTGCTGCTGCTCGATTTCACCCCGTTGGAAGAGCGCGACGCCGAGGAGGTGATGGGCACCCGCGTAGTCCGGGTCGAGTTGCACGGCCCGCCGCAGGATCTCTTCCGCCTGCTCCGGCAGGCCCGATTTCACGAGTGCGTCCCCGTACGCGGTGAGCGTCTGGATGTCCGGGTAGAGCGCGGTCATCTTCTCGAGAATGTTCAGAGCCTCGTCGCGCTGTCCCGCCTCGAAGAGTGCGGAGGCTTGCTGCACCATGGCCGAGCGGCCCGTGCCCCGGCCCATATAAGCGGCGACGAAGGGATCGGGCCAGAAGAGCCCGCCGACGTACCCCGCGGAGTCTGCCGCGGCTCGGTTGGCTTCGCCTTCCTTGCCGAGTCGGCGGTAGGCGTTGGCGAGGAGCGCGGAGGCGTTCTTGCGACCGTACGGCCCCGCCGCAGTGATCTTCAAGTGCTCGACTGCCGCTGCCGGATCGTCCGTTTGAAGGGCGCGGGCACCCAGCCAATAGTGAGCGCGAGCACTCGAGGGATCGCGTTTGAGTTCTTCTTCGAACAGGCGAACGGCGTCGTCGGTGCGGCCCCGGTCGAGGTAGAGTTCCGCGAGTCGCATTCGCGCGGCGGACTTCTCGTCGGCCACGACCGCAATTCGGTAGGCACCTTCGAAGTACGGGAGAGCCTCGCTCGGCTGCTGGGCCAACAGCCCGAGCCCGATGAGGTAGGGCCACTGCGGCTTGGTCGGGTCGAGCCGAGCGGCCTCGGCGAAGCAGAAGTTGGACTCCGCCTCGAACTCGTGGGCGCGGAAGACCAAGCCGAGTTCGCCCCACGCGGGGCCGGACTGCGGGTTCGCGAGAACCTCGCCGCGAGCTTTTGCAAGGGCCGCGGTCACGGAGAGATCGTTCGCGTCTTCGGGGATCGCGGGCGGTATCGCGGTGCGTGGGTTCAAGAGGTAGTAGAGCCCGACGGCCAGGGCGAGGATCGCCGTTGCCGCCAGGAGTCGCTTCCACTTCGACGACCAGAACCTCATGCGAGCATCGCCCTTCCGGCTAGCGCTTCGTTCCCGATCCTTTTCGCAGTTCCAACGCGCGGTCGGCGGGTCCGCCGGGGAACGATTCCTTGCGACCGTCGGGCCAGAGCACCTCGATGGAATCGAAAGCCGCGGCGGTTCCGAGGCCGAACTCGGCGGTCGCGGGGCCGGCGGAGAGGTAGCTCTGAGCCGAACCGAGAATGCGCGTTCGCTTCACGCCCGAAGCGTTCACCGCGATCTCGGCTCCGATTGCCGACCGCTTCGAGGCGGGGTCGATCGCGCGAACGGCGAGCCAGTGGCCGCGATTCGGAACGACGTTCCGCAGCACGCGAGCGCGTTCGCCGATCGCGTTGATCAGGAGGTCGGGCGCGCCGTCGCCATCGATGTCTCCGCAGGCCAGCCCGCGAGCCACGGTGTGGTATCCGCAAAGTGCGGGCGAGTTAATGGAGACGTCCTGGAACTGCCCGTTCCCCGCGTTGGCGAGAAGCTGGTTCCGTTCGCCGTAAGGCGACCAGTGGGCGGAGAGGCCCGGCTTCACCGTCGTGGGGCTTTCGCGCGAGACGCGGCCATTGGCGATCGCGATGTCTTGCAGACCGTCGAGGTTGAAGTCCGCCATGAGCGCCCCGAAACCCGTGCCGCGCCAGCGCGTGCCGAACAACCCGGCTTCCGAAGATTTGTCTTGAAAGAAACCGCGCGGGCCCTGCTTCCAGAGCGTGTTGGTCTCGTTCGTGAGGTGCGTGACGTACAAATCCTGCAGCCCGTCGTTGTCGATGTCGCCGAGGGCGACGCCCATGCCGGCGTAGACCTGGCCCATTTGCGTGAAGGCGACTCCGCGCGTCGCGGCCTCGTCCGCGAACGTGCCGTTGCGTTTGTTCATCCACAGCCGGTTCGGCTGGCCGTCGTTGGCGACGAAGACATCGGGCCAACCATCACCATCGAAGTCGGCCACCGTGAGGCCGAGGCCGGGTCCGGGGATGTCGCCGATCCGCGAGGTGGCCGAGACATCTTCGAAGGCCACCCGCTTGCCGCCCGCGGCTCCCAGATTGCGAAACAGTTTCGACGACGTGCCGGGGAAGGTCTTGGGGCTGCAGTAGTCGAGTTCGCCGCCCACCGAGCGACAGGCCCAGGTGCGGTCGTAGTCGACGTAGTTCACCACGAAGAGATCGAGCCGGCCATCGCGATCGAAGTCGAGAAACGCAGCCGACGTGCCGAACAAGGGGTTCTTGATGCCGGCTTCCTCACTGATGTCTCGGAACTTCATCCCGCCGAGATTGAGGAACAGCCGCGTCCGTTCAAACTGCGTGATGAGCACGTCGGGGAGGCCGTCGTTATCCACATCGCCGATGGCGATGCCCATCGACCAGCCCGTGAAGTCGAGCCCCGAACCCGACGAGACGTCTTCGAACGTGCCGTCCGGCTTTTGGCGAAACAGTCGATTGGTGGACTTCGAATCGGGTCCGCCGTTCGTGAGCAGAACGAGGTCGGGCCGATTGTCGCCATCGAGGTCGTGGATGGCGCAGCCGGACCCCACGATTTGATACATCCAGTGTTTGTCGACCGGACCGGGATCGTGCGTGAAGTGGACGCCGAGCCGCTCGGTCGCGTCTTCAAACCACTCGGGACCATCGGGCGTTTCCGCTTGAGCGGCATCGGGATTGGGCGCGGAACGACCGCAGCCGAGTGCGAGGCCCAGGCAAAGTGCCGAGCTGGTGACGAGAAGCGATAACAGGCGGCGGGAGGGCACGGGGAGAGACCTCGTCGTCGAGCGACTTACCTCAGAACACTATTTGCTCGACCGCTTTCGTTCAAGGGAAAAGTCGTCGCGGCGAAGTGTGGGGGTGTGCCTTTCAAAGTAGGCATGGGTGGCGCGACGCCACCCAGAACACCGGCTGGAAGCCGGTACAACCTCGATCCTATTGTCTACATCTAGACGTACACCCAACGATCTTGGAGTTCGTTCTGTAAAATGGGCCCGGCGGAACGGTATCTGCTCTTAAGGAATTCCGATGCAAGTTCTCACAAATCTTGCGTTCGGACGTTGAGTAGATCAGTCCCTGGGAGAAACACCGATGAAACGCTTCTTTCTCGCCTCCGCCTTGGCTGTGTTCGGGGCACTCGGCTTCGCCGGCAACTCAGACGCACAGTACGTCTACGGTTACCAAACCTACGTGCCCGGAGCGGGTGTCGTGGTCCGGAACCAGACCTACGCCACGCCGTTCGGCGTGCAGCGTACGCAAGGCTATTACTCGCCTTTCACCGGCGGCGGGGAGAGCCAGTCGTACTACGCCGACGCCTGGGGTAATCAGGGCTTCCGCACCAGCGGGTACAACCCGTTCACGAACTCCGGCTACCAGAACGGCTACAGCTACGCCCCGAGTTACGGGTATAACACGAACCGCTTCTACCCGAACAACTTCTACCCGACCAATCTTCCAGCCTTCAACTCGAACGGCTATTACTATCGGCGATAGTCGAGAAGTGCGAATCAACCTCGGGCCGCGGGAGTTCTTTCCGCGGCCCGTTGCGTTTCATGCGGACTTGCGCATCTCGAATGTGGGAAGCGCCAGCGTTTTTGCCGGTACCGAAGTCGCAATCGCGCGATAGACCGCTTCCAGTGCCGGCGTCAGGTCCTTCCCACGGCGACTCATCGCAATCGCCGAGCTCTTGAGAATCCCTTCAACCTCCGTGGCATCGCGGATCCCATCGGGTCCGCATCGGGCGAAGGCCGGCACGTCCCGAGGCATCAACGCTCCCGTCGGCAGCAGGGTCGCGAATGGCCCGATGGTCGTTCCGCAATCGAGCAACACGCCGAGGCCCGTTCGCACGTGATCGCCGATAATGCAGCCGAGCTTGATCGCGCCAGTCGGGATCGCGGTGCCTTTCGACTTCACGTTGATGGGCTGGTAGTCGAAGCGGAGGTCGCCGGTGATGGTCCCGGCCGCGAGGTTCACCCACTCTCCCAAGTAACTGTGGCCCAGGAAGCCGTCGTGGTACTTGTTGCTGAAGCCTTGCACGATGCTGCTCTCGACTTCACCGCCGATGCGGCACTGGGGGCCGAGGGTGGTGCCGGCGCGAATCTTGGCTCCGAGTAAGTGCGTTCCCGCACCGATGGCGCACGGTCCTTCGAGCCGGGTGAAGGCCGTTACGACTGCCTCCGGGCCGATCCAGACCGGCCCCTTGGACGTATCCGCGACGACCATCGGATCGATCTTCGCGGACGGGTGAACGAAGAGCCGATCCGCGGGGCCGACGAGTGCGAAGCCGGTGGGATGGTGGCCCACTTCGCCAGAGTGGCAGGTCGAGGCGAAATCGCGGTCGAGTTGCAGTGCGTTGTGGTTCAGCAAATCCCACGGGCGTCGAATCAGGTGCCCGCCAACATCGCGGGTCGGGAGCGTTTGAGCCAGATCGGCGAGGCAGTCGTCGATAGTGGACGGTGCCACGGATTGCAGTCGGCGCGAGTCGAGCACGGCGAAGGCGAGTTCGCCGTTGGTGGTTCCCACCGAGGGCCCGCTGGCGAAGAGCCGTCGCGTGGCTGGGGCGAGCCGCAATCCGGTGGGCGTGGGCGGAAGCCAGCGTGCGTTCACGAGTACGGTCGGTGCCGAACGCAGCCAGCCAGGGTCGTTTACTGGCGAGTCGGGTTCGCGGCTTCGCAAATAGTCCGCGAGCACCGGACGGCACAAATAGCCCGTGACTTCCGCCGCGAAATAGCGGGCTTGCTTGGCCCCGAGCGAGTCGAGCCCGCACAGCAGGTCCGACGCGGGCCGCGTCCACGTCAGCGGTTCCAGATCGGGTGTCTGGCGATCTTCGTAAATGCAAATGCGCATCCTGCGCCCTCCAGGTCGGCCAAGTGTAAGGCAGTTGGGCCGAGCGTGGGAAGGGGAACTTTTGCATGTGCCCACTTTGCCTCCAGCGTCTTGCGGAGGGCCCCGGCCATCGGGTATGATCACCTTCCTGCCTGTGGCCCCTCCGCAAGACGCTGGACGAGCAATATGACGCGCCCACTCTCGTTCGCCTGCCTGTTCGGTCTGTTCGCAACCTCGGCCTACGCGAACCCGCCCGTCGCCAGCTACATCTACCCAGCCGGTGGGCAGCGCGGCACCACCGTGCCCATTCGCGTCGGCGGCCTGTTCCTCTCCGACAAATGCGGCTTCGCTCTGGACGGCCAAGGGCTCCTCGCTTCAAAGCAACTCGTCCGCGCGAAGCCGCTCTGGTTCGAAGGGCCACTCCTGCCGCTGCCCGATTCGCAACAGCAAGAAGACTACCCGGCCGACATGACTGGCTCCGTGGCCATCGCGAAGGACGCGGCGCTCGGGCCGCGCCGCGGTTGGGTCTTCACCTCGCAAGGCGGTGCCGGCGGGCTCGCCTTCGTCGTCGGCAGCCTTCCCGAGGCGATCGAGAAAGAAGTCGACGGCGACCCCATCCCGAACGCCGTCGCGCTGCCCATCACGGCGAACGGTCGCATCTTCCCACGCGACAACGTCGATCTCTGGGAATTCGAGGCGAACGCGGGGCAAACGATGACGGCGATGGCCGTGGCGAAGTCGCTGCACTCGCCACTCGCAGCGAAGTTGGAGATTCTCGATGCCGCTGGCCGCGTGCTCGCCGAGAACATGATCCATGCGTTACCGGCCTCGGATGAATCGGTGCGGTTCACGGCTCCCGCGAAGGGCAAGTACCGCATTCGCATCGGCGACGCGAAAGGCCAAGGTGGCCCGGCCTACGTCTATCGCCTCACGATCACGACCGAGGTTTCCGAACTCGCGTTTCCGTTGAAGGCTCCGGCCGATGGGCTCCCGGACGTACTCGACGTGGCGAAGGTCGTGGCCCCGGTCGCGTTCAATGGCCGCATCGCGAAGCCGGGCACGGTTCAAGAATGGAAGGTCGAGTTGAGGAAGGCCACGAAGTACACCTTCGATTTGCAAGCTCGCCGATTCGACTCGCCACTCTGCGGCATCGTCACGATTCACGACTCGACCGGGAAGGAACTCGCCCGCGGCGAAGCGAGCGATCCCGCCCTCGATCCGTCGTTCGCGTTCCAACCGCCGACCGATGGCACCTTCACGGTCCGCGTGGCGGAACGCTTCCGTTCGCGGGGCGGGCCGAACTTCGTCTATCGCCTGCGGATCGCGGACGGCACCGGCGAGAAGCCGGGGTTCAAGCTCACCGTACCGTTCGACACGCGGCAACAACTGGGGCCAGCTCCCGACGCGATTACGCTGCTCCGCGGCACGCCGACCAAGGTGAAGGTGAATGTCGAACGCATGGGAAGCTTTGCGGGGGCTGTTGAACTGAACATCGCTTCGCTGCCCAAGGGTGTGACGTGCAAGCCCGCGATCGTGGCCGCGAACCAGACCACCGCCGAACTCACACTCGAAGCGGACAAGACCGCACCGATCGCGACCGTGCCGCTCTCCATCGTGGGCTCGGCAAACATCGGCTCGGCGTTCTCCGCCGTGGTCGGGCTCCGCATTCCCGAGCCGAAGGCGCTCCGCGTTCCCGCGGTACTCGCCGGGGATCGCTTCCTTCCCGAGACGACATCGCTCTTCCTCACGGTCGGCATTCCCACCCCGTTCAAGCTCGTGGACGAGTACGTGATGACCTCGGCCCCGCGCGGTGAAACGTATCGCCGCAAGTATCGCATCGAGCGCGACCCCGGCTTCACCGGTTCCGTGGCCGTGAGCCTCGCCGATCGCCAGGCACGCCATCTCCAAGGCGTCTATGGGCCGGTGCTGGTCGTGCCTCCGGGCCAGACCGAGGTCGAATACCCGGCCTCGCTCCCGCCCTGGATGGAACTCGGGCGCACTTGCCGAGTCTGCGTCCAAGCCGTGGGCACCGTGAAGGACGGGGACGGAACCGAGCACGCGGTCAGCTTCAGTTCCGTCGGTCAGAACCAGCAGATGATCGTGGTGGTCGGCCCCGGGCGGCTGGACGTACAATTGGAGAAGTTGACCGTGCGCGCCGAACCGGGAACCGAGGTGCGGGTGCCGGTGAAGGTGATTCGGGCTCGCGAACTGACCGGCCCAGTCAAGGTCGAGGTCGCGATCCCCGAACACTGGAAGGGCGTGAGCGCTGCTGCGATCGCGATCCCGACAGACAAGCAGACCGGCGAGATCGTGTTGAAGTTCGCTGCGAGCGAGTGCGGCCCCTACAACATGCCACTCGTCGTCCGCGCGACGCTGGAAACGAAAACCACGCCGATCTTCGCCGAGGCCAAACTCGAAGTGGTGAAGTGACTACGACCAGCGAAGTGAACTGATCCGATCTGGGTGGCACAGGCTTCCAGCCGGTGTTCCGGGGTGGCACAAGGTGCTACTTGGACATAATTCACTCCACCAGTCGCGCATCACCCCAATTCACATCCGCCTGCACATTGCCGCCTGGGCCGAAGTCCACGATCAAGGTGAGTTCCTTCGCGATGCCCACATCGATGCGAAGTGCGATGGCTGGCCCTGCGGACAACTTCAACAATTCGGGCAGCGGCTGTTCCTTGCCATCAACTAAGACGCGAACGACGGCCTGACCGCGTTCGCCGGTCGCGGCATCGAGCCCGATCAGAGCTTCGAATCGCCGATACTTTCCGCCCAGTTCGTAGGTCAGCGTGGTTCGCGGGTGCGTGCCGATGCCGCGATCGAAGGTGCTGGTTCCATTCGAGGTGAGAAGCCGGAGCGGTTCGCCGCGAACAGTTTGGTTCGCGGTCCAGGTCCAGGCTGTCCCGAGGAAGCCGGTCGAGTCGGCCTTCTTCGGCTTCAAATCCGCCAGGTACGTCGCCTTGCCTTGCATCACGTCTAGGCTCACGAGTTCCGTGACGGGAACCTCGACGGCTTGCCCGAAGAGCGTCTTCCCCTTGAGGGTCTTGGCATCGGCGGTGGCCAGGGTGATTGCGAGTCGAGTGCCATCGCGAAGCACCATCCGGGCGTAAGGACCCTTCGGCTTGCGGGTGCGGGCCAGCGTGGGGTTGAAGGCGAGTGCCGAGACTTCCGATTGCGGGATGTTGCGTTCGTCGCCAGATTCGGGTTTCAGTTTCACGATGGGCGGGTCTTCCCCGAAGCCGGCGATCGCGCCGGTGCCGGTGTCGCCGTTGCGGAAGCGCAGGATGTCGCGGTTGCGGTTCGGGGGAAGCCAGGAGTATCGAGCGAGATCGAACGGCGTCTCGGCGGGTGGCTTCGCGAACCAGACGACGCACGTCGCGGACGCGGGTAGCTCCCACTCCGCTTCCGCCAGGGCCGTTTGAAGTTTGAGCGTCTGGTCGTTTCCACCCACGAGGCCACCGGCGTTGCGAACGACAATCGGGATGCGGTCGCCGATGGTGGTAATGAGTACCGGCCCGCGCGGCAACGGCGGCAACGCAACGCTGATTCGCCTGAGGCTCACGAAATCGCGAACCGTGAAGTTCCCCTCGCTGGTGGCGAGTTCGACCGAACCATCCGCGGCGAGCTTCACGATGCGGCCAACGGCGGGTTCGTGCTCCGATCCGCTGGTCACGAAGGCGCTGGCCGGGTCCACGGGTGCGAGGAACGCCACGAGCAGGGGTAGGGTGAACATTTCAGTTGGCCCAGTTTTCGACTTTCAAGCCGGGGATGCCGGTGAAGTCTTTGGTGTTCCGCGTGACGAGCGTAGCGTCGTGAGCGAACGCGATGCACGCGATGAGGAGGTCTTCGCGACCGATCTTCTTGAGCTTTTTGTTTTGAATCAGTTCCTCGAAACGATCTGCACCTCGCGAGGTTACGGGCAGGAGCCGGAATCGGCTCAACTTGTATTCATCGGATTGCAGTCGCTCGTGTGCGAGAAGCAGTTGAGGTTTATCAGCAGCCGTGAGAATTGCGGCATAACGGCCACGTAGGATCTCGAATCGCGAGATCGTGTTCGTCACCACCTCGTCGGAGATCGAGACGGCCTCGAAGCGCCTCACAATCCGCTCGTTCGCCTTGAGCAGTTCGGAGAGCATGTTAGTATCGAGCACGAAGAGCATTGCTCAGACTCCGCCGACCGAGTTCGCCTTCCGCTGGCGGTAAATCTCTTCCATCATCCCGTCGACGGTGGGGTCATCCTTCCAGGAACCGATGACGCTCCGAATGCGTTGCTTCCAATCGCTTTGAACAGTTTCCGGTTCGTTGAACCAGGCCAGCAGAGTCGCCTTCGTGAATCGCCATTCGCCGGCGACCAACCGACCGGGCACCCGGCCCTTCACTGCGTCCGCCTTCAAGCCGTCTTCTGGAACGCGCAGAAATGCCGCCGCTTCCGCGAGCGTCATCACCTCAGCCGGAGAAGCGAGCGGCTTGCCGTTCAAGGCGGGCTTCGGCTTCTTGATCGTCTTGCTGGCCATGGTCAGTCTCCCATCACGGGAAGTTTGCTCGCCGCCGGCGGGTTCAACAAACTCCGCGTGAGCACGTCCCTCGCCTTATCGAACTCCGGCTGCCAGTGAATCTCCGGCTCGCCCTTCAGCATACAGTCTCGAATCTTCTCCAGCGTGTTCCGCGCCATGTGCGGGCAGTTGTTGCAGGCACAAGTGATGCCTGGCACGCCGAGGTACGTGTGTCGCGGGTGCTTCTGCTGAAGTTGCCACATCATGTTCGGTTCGGTGGCAACCAGGAACTCCGTCGGTGCCGCGATCCCGGCCACGTGCTTGATCATCGCCTCGGTGCCGCCGATGTAATCCGCCAGATCGAGGATGTTCTTCGGACACTCCGGATGGGCGATCGTCTGCGCGGCCGGGTGCTGCTTCTTCATCTTGAGCAAGTCGCCGATGCTGAAGATCTCATGCACCATGCACGACCCGTCCCAGAGGATCATCTCGCGGCCGGTCACTTCCTGCAAATAGCGGCCGAGGTGCTTATCGGGAACGAAGAGAATCTCGAAACCCGGCGGCACCTTGTTCCGCACCACGTCTTCCGCGTTGCCGGAGGTCACGACCCAGTCCGAAAGGGCCTTCACCTTCGCCGAACTGTTGATGTAGCAGACCGTCTGAAACTTGCGGTCGTTGATGCGGAGCATTTCCTGGTAGCGTTCGAGTTTGTCCGCGGGGCAGGAGTCGACGAGGCTGCACCCGGCCGCGAGATCGGGAAGCAGCACCTTCTTGGAAGGGTTCAGCATCTTGGCCGTTTCGGCCATGAAGAGCACGCCGCAGAAGACGATGACGGGCGAATCGACCATCGTGGCTTCGCGGGCCAGCTTGAGGCTATCGCCGGTGATGTCCGCGAGCGCCTGGACTTCGCCGTCTTGGTAGTAGTGGGCGAGAATGGTCGCGCCGATTTGCTTCTTGAGGTCGAGAATCTCGGCGGAAATGTCGTCGATGATAGCCGGCATCGCGGCTCCTTGTTTTTCACGTGGCGGAGGGCCAACCCACGGTGCGGTCCCAGGATGTACACAGGTATGATATGCAAGACCGAGACGGGTTTGAACCCTCACGAACCGACCCATTTGATCTGTTCGACGTGAACCGTGCGGCTCATCTCATCCACAGAGTAGAGCACGGAATACGGTCGCACGAAGAGTATACGCCAGTCCACCTCGCGCGACTCGCTCGCCGTACTCGGATGATCGGCCAGCATGTTGTTGATCGCATGCGCGACCTTCCAGAGAGCCGGTTTATCCACCGCTCGCAGCATGGAGGTCATGAAGCCCACCTCGGCTTTATGACCCCAGTAGACTGAGTATCTCATAGGTTTCCATGCTCGCGATAGATTTCTTCAAGCGTGCGGTAGGGTCCTTTCTTCTTGAAGGCCTCCTCCACCTCTTCGGCCGAGAACGGTCCCCACGCCTCGAATTTTCGCTTGGGCGGAATCGGAGGGGTGGGCAGCGGCTCGAAGTACCCGAGCAAGTTCCCCTGCTCGTCGCGCAGTTCCTGCTTCTCGTGCTGGCCCATGAACTTGGCTCCCAGTTCGGCCGACAGAATGATCTTCCCCATTGGTTGCTCCTTTCACCCGTAGTCTAACAAAACCCGCTTCCTTTTGGGAAGAGGTTCACGAGTGCATCACGTAGCCGCCATCGACGTTGATGGTTTGGCCGGTCACGTTCGCGGCGCGGGCCGAGGCCAGGAACACGGCCATCGCAGCCACATCTTCGGGCGTCTGCCAGCGGTTGAGCGGCACGAGCTTCGCAAGTTTCTCCATAGACCAGGCCTCGTAGTCGAGCCGCGATTCGGGCGGCTGCCGATCCGCCCACGCCTGCCAAACCGATTTGTTCAACGGCGTCTTCACCATGCCGGGGTTGAGCGCGTTCACCCGCACGCCGAACGGCGCGAGGTCCTTGGCGGCACACTGCGCGAAGTTGATCAGCCCCGCTTTGGAAGCGCTGTAAGGCGGGTCGGTCTGAGAACCGTTCTGCCCGGCCACCGACGCGAGAAACACGAACGTGCCGCATCGGGCCTCGGCCATGCCCGGCGCGAAGGCGTGCGCCACGTGTACGGCCCCGACGAGGTTCACGTTCAGTACACGGGCCCATTCCGACGGATCGAGTTTCCAGAACGGGAAGCCGTACTTCCCGGAGCCGATCCCGGCCGCGAACGCGACGTGATCGACGCGGCCAATCATCTCCGCTGTCGCTTTCACGGCGCTAAAGTCCGTGACATCCACGACGAAGCCCTGGCCTCCGAGTTTTTCCGCGGCCGCGCGAACGTCCGGTGAAACATCGAGCAGGACGACGCTGGCCTGTTCCTGGACGAATGCGGTCGCGATGGCGAGGCCGAGGCCACGCGCTCCGCCGACCACGACCGCAACTCGATCCGTCAATTCGAGATTCATGTGGGCCTACCGATTAGCCGCGACCCGGAGTCCGCGGAGGGGAGCGCGAACGTCCACGCACTCCGTAGCATAAGGAAACCTTCCCACACCATCATCACTCACGCGGTGGCACACGATGCCGACACTATCCAGCTTTGCCAGCGGGCTCACGGCCGAGACCGCGTTCGACGTTCTCGCGGTCGCCAAGAAACTCAAGGCCGGCGGCAAGGACGTGATCGAACTTCAAATCGGCGACAGCCCGTATCCTAGCGCCGCTTCCGCGATCAAAGCCGGTAAGGCGGCCATCGATGCCGGGCAGACGCGCTACTGCCCCTCGCTCGGGTTGCTCGAGTTCCGCGAGACCATCGCGAAGACGGTGAAGGCCGAGTTCGGCATCCCCGCCGCCGCCGAGAATGTGGTCGTCGCTCCCGGCGCGAAGCCCTTCGAGCAGTTCTTCTGTGAACTGTTCCTCGAACCCGACGACGCGGTACTCGTGTTTCAGCCGGCGTTCCCGACCTACGATCCGAACATCGCTCGCCGCGGTGCCAAGCCCGTCTACGTGCCGCTGCGGCAAGAGAATGCCTTCCGCCCCGGCCTCGCGGACATCGAGACGTTCATCCGCACCGAGCCGAGGGCCAAGGCCATCTTCCTCAATTCGCCCCACAACCCGACCGGTGGCGTGGCGACGAAGGAAGACCTGAAAGGCATCGCCGACCTGGTACGCGGCACGAATATCGCGGTGTTCAGCGACGAGCCCTATTGCCACATGATCTGGGAGGGCCGGCATCACAGCCTGCTCGCCGAGCCCGGCATGATGGACCACGTGATCGCGGCGTACACCTTCTCGAAGAGCTACAGCATGAGCGGCTGGCGGTGCGGCTACGCCGTCGCTTCGCCCAAGCACGCCGAACTCATCGGCAAGATGATTAACAGCACGCTCTCGTGTGCCCCGCCGTTCGTCCAACTCGCGGGCAAGGCCGCACTCGAACACGACACCGCCGAGCGAACCGAAGTGATGGCGAAGTTCCACGCCAAGGTGAAGCTACTCGTGGAGGCACTTCGCCAGGTGAAAGACGTGACGGTGCTGATGCCATTGGGTACGTTCTACGTGTTCCCGAAAGTGGAGCCGATCTGCAAGCGGCTCGGCATCACCTCGCACGGCCTGGCGATGTACTTGCTAGAAGGGGCGGACGAGAAGGCGGGAGTGGCGTGCTTGGGCGGCGAGTGCTTCGGAGCGGCGGGTGCGGGCTTCCTGCGCTTCAGTTGTGCCGAACCGGACGAGCGACTGATCGAGGCCGTGAAGTTCTTTGCCGAGGCGATCACGCGTGGGGATCGGGTCAACGCGTACCTGGAGAAGAATCCGAAGTATCGGATAAGATAAGATCCAGGTATACTGAGAGGATCGCCCGATGAACTTGCCGGACTGGTTTCTCGAAATCCTGAAGCAGTTCCCCGGATTAGCTGTGGGGCTTGCCGTCGGGTGGTACGTCGTTCGACTTTTTTCTCGCATCTACGAGAACCAGATCGAACAGATTCGAAAAGACCATGCCGAACACATGGCAACCAAGGACGCAGTAATCTCCCGACTGGACAACCAGCTTGAGGCTTTGAAAAAAGAACGGGACAAATGGCTGAAGGAAGCCATGGGAAAGGGGAAGTCATGACAAACTACCTGATTGGTGTCGCGGTTGTAACGGCCATTGCCGTACTCAACGGTGTGCTGATGTATCGATATGCGAAGGGGCGAATCGAACGAGCAGCGATGGCCGCCCGCGAGGATCTTCGGAGTCGAATGATTTCTACGCCCGCGCCCCGATGATACCGAGCGTCGCGTTCGCTCTCTGGGGAGCGATGGGCGGCGGAACCCTATTTGAACTCGAACGAATCCAGGAACGCGGTCGCGGCTTTGCCCGTCGCGAATTCGCCGCTGCCGACCAGTGCGATCTGGTACAAGCGGTCGTCCTTCACCACGACGCGAAAGCGCGTCTGCTGCTTCCCCTTGTCGATCACCACCTCGCGGCCCTTCTCCTTGCCGATCTCGATTTCCTTCTCAGTGCCCACTAGCATCCCGTCCTTGCCCTTGATTCCCTTCACGACGCCATCGTAGAGCGTGCCGCGCAGGTCGGGCTTCACGGCTTCCGCCGGGAACTCGGTGAAGCTGACCAAGTAGACGTTGCCGTCCGGAAAGGCGTAAGTCGCGGTATAGACTTTGAGCGTGCCCAGGTCGGTCTTGGTACTCTGCGTGTTTTCTTTCGGCCTGCCTGGGAAGCGAATGGCAAAGTGGCCGCCCTTCGGCTGAACCACGACCTCGGTCTTCTGGGCCCAGCCGATGTTGGGAAGCAGAAGTATGGCAAGCAAAGCGAACGATCTCATGATGCCCTCCAGGTGCGTTCTTTACTTCACTCTCTCCAAGCCGATGGTGTTCCGCAAGCCCAGGTAAAGGATCATGCCGATGGAGCGGAGGGCTTCCTTGCGGTTCACCTTGCTCGATCCACCGCGTCGATTCTCGAACAGAATCGGGTACTCGCCGATCGTGCAGCCGGCCTTGAAGCAGCGGAAGAGCACTTCTTGCTGAAAGGAGTAACCCCGCGATCGGGTCCGTTCCAAATGAGCCTCGCGGAGCTTGCTCACGCGGTAGCAGCGATACGCTCCGCTGGCGTCCTTCACCGGCATGCGGAAGAGGAATCGCACGAGTAGGTTCACGCACTGGCTCATCATGCGCCGGGCGAATGGCCAGTTCTCCGTGCCGCCGCCCTTCACGTAACGCGAGCCGATCATCACGTCGTACTTGCTCATGCCGGCGAGAATGCCCGGTAAATAGCGCGGCGGATGCTGGCCGTCCGCGTCCATGTTTTGCAAGTAATCGTAGTTGCGTTCCATGGCGAAGTTCATCGCCGCGAGCGTGGCCGTGCCCAGGCCGAGCTTGCCGGGCCGATGCAACACGTGAATGCGCGGGTCGTTCGCCTTCATCGCATCGACGATCTTTCCCGTGCCGTCCGGCGAGTTGTCGTCGATCACGAGTACGTCCGCCGCGGGCACGATCTTGTGAATCTCCCCGATCAGCGAGGCGATGTTGGTGGCCTCGTTGTAAGTGGCGAGCGAGACGAGAATGCGAGGCTCGGCGGAAGAAGGCACGGGGATTCCCTGCATGAAACCGGTCCGGTATGTAAGCTATTTCTAGAGTATTGATCCCCACCCGTCCGTTTTATGCCGTAGCGAGCGTCATTTAGCCCGCCACTTGTGGCGGGTCGTGTCGATCCGGCCCCGCCACACGTGGCGGGCTATTTGTCTGAAAGGTTCCACCATGGCGGCGACGCTGGATGTTTCCTGCCCCAATTGCGGGAAGAAGTTGAAAGTGCCGACCGAGCTCGAAGGCAAGAAGATCAAGTGCAAGGATTGCCAGGAAGTGTTTCCCATCGTGGTGCCGAAGGCCAAGGCCGCGCCGAGGGCGGCTGCACCGGCGAAGCCGGCCGCCAAGGCACCCGCGCCCCCACCCAAGCCCGAGCCGAAGGTGGAAGAGAAGCCCAAGAGCCCCTTCCTGGAGGAAGACGATGACGAAAATCTTCCACAAGGCGTCGCGCCGAAACCGCTCGGCGTCGTCCGCGAGGAAGACGTGGCCCGCTGCCCGCACTGCGCGAAGGCACTCGACCCGCCCAATGCCGTCGTGTGCAAAAGTTGCGGGTACAACAACCTCACCCGCGTGAAGGCCGAGACGAAGAAAGTCATCGCCTCGGACGCAACCGATTGGATCAGCCACCTCGGGCCCGGCATCCTCGCCGCCGTCATCGTCATCGCACTCATTGTCGTGGATATTGTCTGCGCCGTGAACATGCGCGGCTGGATGGAAGGCGGGACCCTCGAGCAAGACGAAGTCGATCTGACCGGTCGCAAAAAGATGTTCGTCCACCCCGGCGCGTTCATCGCGTTCATCTTGGCCCTCTCGCTGCTCATCATCGTTCCGGGCGTCCGCTTCGCGGTCCGCCGCCTGATCTTCAACGCCAAGCCCGTGGAGAAGGTGAAAAAATAGTTCCAGGTTCCAGGGTGTGCCGAAACTTTGTCGGTCACGGCTTGTCATGGTGAACCGGCGACGTAAGTCGCCGGGTGCGTGAGAAACCCGGCGACTCACGTCGCCGGTTCGCCAAATTCTCAACTTGGAACTTGAAACTTGGAACTTGGAACTCAAGAATGCTTGCGAAACTCCGCACCTTCACCTTGCTGGGGATCGACGCGCTCCCCGTCGAGGTGGAGGTGGATGCCGCTGCCGGCACGCCCAAGACCGTGCTGGTCGGCTTGCCGGAACTCGCCGTTCGCGAAAGCGTCCACCGCATCGAGCGCGCACTCGCCAACCTCGGCTACTTCCGCCCGTCCGGCCGCACCATCATCAACCTCGCCCCCGCCGACCTTCCCAAAAGTGCCGGCGCACTCGATCTTCCCATCGCGCTGGGTCTGCTCGTCGCCACCCGGCAACTCACGCCCGATCAGCTGGACGCTTACTGCAGCGTGGGCGAACTCGCGCTCGATGGCACCGTGCGCCCAGTTCGCGGCGCGCTCTCCATGGCGATGGAAGCCCGCACCCGCGGCATCCCGAAGATGATCGTACCGGCTGAGAACGCGAAAGAAGCCGCCGTCGTGCGCGAAGTCGAAGTCTACGGCGTCACGTCGCTCGCCGAGGCCGTGGGAATCGTTTCCGGCGCGGTCGAAGTCGATCCCGTGTCGCCGGGAATGGACGAAATCGAGGCGAAGCTCAACCGCTACGACGTGGACTTCGGCGACGTGCGCGGCCAGGAGTTCGCCAAGCGAGCGCTCACGGTCGCGGCGGCGGGCGGGCACAACGTCATCATGTTGGGCAGCCCCGGTTCCGGCAAAACGATGCTCGCCCGCCGACTTCCCACCATCCTTCCACCACTCACGCCGGACGAGAGTTTGGAAACGACGCGCATCTATTCCGCGGTCGGCAAGATGGCACCGGGCGAATCGATACTCACCACGCGGCCCTTCCGTTCGCCGCACCATACGATCTCGGATGCTGGCATGGTCGGCGGCGGCAGCGTCCCGCAGCCGGGAGAAATCTCGCTCGCCCATCACGGCGTACTCTTCCTGGACGAACTGCCCGAGTTCAATCGCCGCAGCTTGGAGTCGCTTCGCCAACCGCTCGAGGAAGGCCGCGTGACCATTAGCCGGGCATTGCACTCGACCACCTTTCCCGCCGATTTCGTGATGGTCGCCGCGATGAACCCGTGCCCGTGCGGCTACCTCGGCGACCCGAAGCACATGTGTAAATGCACGCCCATGTCCGTGGAGAAGTACATGGGCCGCATCTCGGGTCCGCTCCTGGATCGGATCGACCTGCACATCGAGGTGCCGCCGGTGCCGTTCGACGACCTCTCGAAGCCGGGGGAAGGCACGACGAGCGAGAAGATGCGCGAAGAGGTGTACCGGGCGCGGGCCGTGCAGGAGGGTCGCTTCGGCCGCGGCACCAGCAAGTTGAACGGCCGCATGACGTCGAAGCAAATCCGCACGCACTGCAAGCTGGACGCGGAGGGCCACGCCACGTTGAAGGAAGCGATGGAAGGCCTCGGCCTCTCGGCTCGCGCCCACGATCGCATCCTGCGCGTGGCCCGCACCGTCGCCGATTTAGCGGGCAGCGAACGGATCACGCAGGACCACATCGCCGAGGCCATCGGCTTCCGCGCGCTAGATCGCAAGCTCTGGGAAGGGTGAACGAGACGAACCGCAAATCACGCTGTGGCCCGGTCTCCTGACCGTGCCACTTCCCGAAAGTGCCACATTGTCGACCGAACAAAAAGCCCAGGGCTTCCGCCCTGGGCTAAGTCAGACGGCCGCTCCGCGGCGAAGCGAGAAATGGTTTTTCGCCGCAGAGCGGCCGTCGCCTTTAGCCCAGGGCGGAAGCCCTGGGCGCTCTGATCTCACAATTACTTCACTTCCAGATTGATGTTCTCCGAGTGGCTGTTGAACTCCGGGGCGTACAAGCACTGGATCGACACGAAGCCCGTCGGGTACTTGCCGCAGTGCTGCCCTGCACCGAAGACGTCAAGTAATCGATGAAGAAGTAGGGCTGCTACTTGTCACTTTTGAGTTTGGCCTTCACATCGCCACGAATCGGTCCACCCTTCGCCGCGGTGCCATTGTAGGTCATGGTCAAAGAGTCGCCCTGGATCGTGCCGCTATATGCCTGGTTGACTTTGTCATCCTTGCCGATGACAGTGAACGTCAGTTTCGTGCCGCTCAGCTTGCCTGAAAAACTGTAATCCATGTTGTTCGCGAGTAAGACAGTTCCCTTGACAACTCCCTTGTCGACTTCAGAGACTTTCAGGTTGAAAGGTGATGCCCCACCCGCAATTCCATTGGTCTTCTCGCCCTCGAATATCATGCCAGCCTTCAGACTGTCGTTCCCTTTCGGAACAACTGCGGTTCCGTCACCGACACTCCCTTTCTTGAATTCCTCCAACTCCTTTTCGATCGCCGTGGCTTCGTTATCCATTTTTGCCGTGGTGTAACTTGAGACCGCTGCCTTGTATGCCACCTCCATGGCGTTTCGCGCAGAGGTGAACTTCGTCTTCACTTCTTGCGGGACGGACTTGGGTATTTCACCTTTGTCTTCGAGAGCCTGTCGCTCGGTTTTGATCAGATCAACCGTCTTCTTGTCCCCTTTGTCGCGGGCCTTCTTCTCCCGTTCCTCGAGTTGCGTCGAAACGACCTTGCGGAACTTTTCCGCTTCGGCGGCGTACTGTGACTTGGCTGTATCCAGCTTCTTCTTGATCGCGTCATCGTCGGCGCGGCAGGGGCTCAGGAGCATCACGACGCAGAAACAGCCAAGCACTCGGGCCATCGCATTTCCCTCCTGATTCATCTTTAAAAATAAGCTATCCGCAGCGGCGATCCAATGCAACACGGAACCCGTGATTTCACCCAAAAACCCGGGGCTCTCGCCCCGGGTTCGTTTTGCTTCAACCGGCTCGCGATTACTTCACTTCCAAATTGATGTTCTCCGAGTGGCTGTTGAACTCCGGAGCGTACAAGCACTGGATGCTTGCAAAGCCCGTTGGGTACTTGCCGCGATGCTGCACCCGCAGCGAATACTCGAACACGTAGTTGCCCTTCGGCAAGTAATCGATGAAGAAGTGCGTCGCGGTGTCCTTCGTACTCTCGTAGTACGCCAGGCCATCCTGATACTTGTACTTCGAGAGGACGTTGACGGGCTCGGTACCCGAACCGCGATGGTCCTTCAGGTGGACGTACTCCATGTCGCGGTCGGTGCGGAGCACGACGCGGACCACCATCTCATCGCCGAGCGCCAACGGGGTGTCGTCGAACGGGCTGATGATCGGGCCGGCCTTCGTATAGCTCTTCTTGAAGAGCCGCTTCTCGACCTTCAGCGGGCCGGCCGTATGGTTGGTCACCTTGTCCAGGTCTTCCAAATACTGCCAGTGAACGCTGCCCCAACTCACGCCGGGGTCGGTCTTCTTCAGCGTGATCGCGGACATCGAAGGCTGCACTTCGGTTCGCAGGAACTTGTGCTCGTAGAAGCCGGTGCCGGCCTCCACCTTCTCCGGCACGATCTTGTTGTTGCCCACCGTCACTTCCACCAGAGCATCGGAAGAAAGCAGCTTCTCACCGCGAAGCAACAGGCCGTAGATGGCGTCGGCCGTGGCCTTCGTCGTCTTCCAGTCCTGGGTCTGCTTCTGCTTGATGAGCCACACCTTGCACTCTTCGACCGCCTTCTGATCGTTGCTCACTTCGTCGAAGGCCTCGATCATCATGGCCTGGGTTTCGATTGGGGCGCGGAACCAGAACTGCTGGAGTTCGAGGTCGCGCCAGAACATGCCCATCTCCTCGTTGGAAACGGAACGCTCCTTGATGGAGGCCATGATGCCGGTGGGGGTCTCCTTGTCGCCGAAGCGCTTGAGGCCGACGGCGAGGTGGGCCTGGCTTTGGCGGTTGGCCACTTGCAGCCAGTACTTCTTGGCCTGCCCGAGCCAGTAATCCACGGCCTGCTTGTGCTCGTTGGCCACCGGGCGATCCTGGAGGAAGAAGCTGCGGCCGTAAATGTACATCGCGATCAGCGACGAGAGGTGGTTCTCGTTCGGCTTCCCGTGGCGCAGGATTTCGCGGTAGGTGCGGTCCATCCAGGCATCGAGGGCCTGGGTGGCGCGGATGCCGGGGGCGGCGTCGATTTTTACGCCGAGGTGACGGAGGCGGCCGTACCCGGTCGCGATGTACAGCGTGATGTACTCGTTGGACGGACCGCCGGGGAACCACGGCCAGGTGCCGTCGGCCAGCTGCATGTCGGCGAGCTTCTTCGTGAGCCGGGCCGTCTCGTCGTTGAGCCGGTTCTCGTCGAACAGGATGCCGACGTTCTTGCGGGCCTGACCTTCCTTCACGGCCTGACGAACCCAAGGCGTCTCTTCCAACAGCACGGCCTTCAAATCCTGGTTCTTTTCGAGCGGGCTATCGAGGGCGTCGGTGCCCTTCCACATGTTGAAGATCTTGCGGATCTTCGGGTCGCTGTTCCCGATGTGCCGAGCGAGGCCGTTCGCATAAAGGCGGTTGAACGTCTGCTCGGTGCCTTCGTACGGCGTCTCCATGAGGTACGGCAGCGCCATCACCGCGTACCACGCCGGCTGCGACACCATCTGTACCGTGAAGGCCTGATGCCGGATCGAGTTGGAAGCGGCCGAGTTGCGGAGCTTGACGAAGTCGAACTCCTTGGTGCCCGCGTTGCGGATCGGCAGCGCCAGCGATTCGGTTACGAGCACCTTCTTGGCGAGCACGGGCAGCACGCCCTCTTCGCCATCCGAGAGGCGGTCGCTGGCGGCGACAGCCTTGAACATGAGCGGGCCCGTGCCCTCGGGAATGTTGATGCCCCACTCGAAGGTCTTCGACTCGCCCGCGGGCAGGTCGAAGGTTTGTTCCGTAGCATTCATGCCGAGGTCGTTCGGGGCATCGGTGCGAGCATCGCGGAACGCGAGTTTCACCTTGCCGGCCTGCCGCGTCGCGGACAGGTTGCTGACCTTCACCGGGAACTTGAGGTAGTCGCCCTCGCGCAGGAACCGCGGCGGGTTCGGCTGAACCATGAGGTCTTTCGCCGTCACGATTTCGTCGGTGAGGAAGCCGCTACGGAGTTCCTTATCGTGGGCGAAGCCGAGGAACTTCCATTTGGTCAGCGCCTCGGGCATGGTGAACTCCATGCGGACGACGCCCTCGGCATCACTGATCAGATGCGGGAAGAAGAACGCGGTCTCGTTGAGGTTCTTGCGAGCGGTCACGCCATCGAGGTTGGGGCCACTCGGCTCCTCCGGCGCGGCACCCTGAGCTTCACCGCCGCGCTTGTCGCTTGCGGCTTGCTCCATTAACTTGCGATCCCCGCCGCCTCCGGCGAAGCCTCCCGCGCCGGGTGCCATGCTGGACATGCGCTCGCTTACGGGGCCAGGTGCCGCACCGAGCATGCCATCCATCGCCATGCCGCGGTTGTTCCGCCCGTAGCCGTATTCGTTGAGTTCGAAGCCGCCCGTGCCGCCGCCCTTCCCGAAGTATTCGTAGCGCTGGTAGTTCTGGGTCAGGTCGCCGGGGAAGCCGCGATAGTGCAGGTCAACGGCTTTGTGGCTGTGCGGCCAACTGCCGTGAATCCAGTTCAACTGCTTGTCCACGTTCTCGAACTGCGAGTGCAGGCTCGACGAATCGTGGCGGAAGATGCCGAACTTGTGCATCCAGTCGTGCGGCAAGAACGCATCGAGGGACTGATCGTAAACGGCGGCCACCATCTCGGCGACGGCCCGCTTCGCGTCCGGCCCGGTGATGATCGCCGTGAACGTTTCCTTCTTGCCCGGTTCGAGCTTCGAGCGGAACGTCTCCCACTTCACCGTGAAGTCCTTGTTGGTCCAAGGCACGTCGACGTGCCGGCTCGTGAGGTAAGCCCGATTCTCGTGAACGAAGGTGGCGCGAACGGTGAATCCGCCGCGCATCGCTTCGGTGACGGGAACCTTGAGTTGAGCCTGCGTGCGGCCCGGCTCGGTCCAGTACGCTTGGAGAATCTTGCCGCGATGCTCGACTTCCAGGAAGGTGCGGCCTTCGTTGTAACCCGAGCCCCAGAACATCGTGAACTCGCTGCCCGGCTCGACCGACCACGACGGGCTCGCGATCACGTTCGGCACCTTGATATTCAGGTGCATCGCCGTCGGCTCCAGCACTTGGAGCTGCGCCTTGCTCGTCACGGCCTTGTTGAACTTGTCCTTGGATTCGACGACGACGCGGAAGATGCCGGCGGGGAGCTTCGCGCTCACCTCGGCCTTGCCCTTGCCGTCGGTCGTGAAGTCGGTGCTGAAGGCGACTTCGCCGAGTTCCCACGACACCGGCTTACCGGGATCGGGCTTCGGTTCCTTGTCCTCGATCTGGAATCGGTAGTGGAAGCCGCCGTCGTTCGCGGGGCGGGCGACTTGCGCCGGTTGCTTGAGGTGGTACACCTTCAACGTGCCCTTCGCTTCCTGGCCGAGGCCATCGAGCGTGGTCGTACTCACGGCGAACTTCACGTCCTTGTCGTTGGTTTGCCACTCGGCGGCGGTCGCGCTCACCTTGAGAGCCGCGTAGCCGACCTCGACGGACTTGGTGCCGACGCGGGTTTCGCCCGTCATGTCGGTCACGTCCGCGGTGACAGTGTACTTGAAGACGGGCTCGTCTTTCTCGGGAATCGTGGGATCGGGCTTGGCCGTGAATGGCACGAGGAACGAGCCGTCGGCCTCGCTGGTGACGATGCCGTGAGCGATCTCTTGAGCGGGCTTCAGGGGCACGGGCCGCCACCAGTAATAGGCACCGAACCAATCCGGGTAGCGAACCTCGCGGGTCACGCGGTACTGCACCTTCGCACCGCCGATGGGCACGCCGGCGTAGGAGGTCGCCTTGCCGGGCACCTTCACCTCGGCGTTCAGCTTCGCCGGTTCGATCGGCGACTCGACCTTCACGCTGAACTTCGGTCGCTTGTACTCCTCGACCGAAACTTGCGTGGCACCTGAAGGCCCGCTGACGACGTGAATGTTCATGCGGCCGGCGAGGCGATCGCGCGGGGCCGTGAAGCTGCCCGAGAACGAACCGTAGTCGTTGGTGCGGGCCTGCTGCTTCGCGATCTCCTTCCCGTTCGGATCGTTGAACACGACGGTCACGTCGCGGTTGGCAACCGTGTCGTAGGTGTCCTTATCCTGGAAGTAGTGGATGCAAACGCCCTTGAATTGGATGGTCTGGCCGGGCCGGTAGAGCGAGCGATCGGTGAAGAAGACCGTGTGTTCGTGCGAAGTCGGGTTGGGATTGCCCTGGTACAAGTAGCTGTCGTGGGCCGAGGAAAGGGCCTGGTCCTTGTTGCTCGCGATCACGAGGTGGGCGTGCTGATTGCGGCCGGCGAGGGCGTACATGCCGTTCTTGTCCGTGGTCGTGGTGTCGCCGGGGAACCAGCCCCCGTTGTTGTTGCGGAACCAGACTTGGACCTTCGCCCCTTCGATGGGCACGCCGCTGGCGTTGTTGGTCACGAAACCTTCGACCGTGAGCTTGCCCTGTTCGACGCGGTTGACGATGGCGAGGTCCGAGACCCACAGGTCGGTGTAGGTGACGACGTTGTTGGCCGCGGAGAACGCCTCGTTGTGGCTGGAGATGAGGTAGTAGAAGCCGGGCGCGAGCCCCTTGGGAGCGGGGAACGCCTCGGTGCGTTGGCGGTAATCCAGCGTGGCGGGCAGGTCGCGGGTGAAGCTCATCACGGGATCGAGTTTGAGCAAGGCTTGCTGCTGCGCCTGATCGAGTTGCTCCGGCCGCCACAGGGCTTTCTTGAGCCGTTCGGCGTAGTCCGCCTTCACGACGCGGAAGTAGGCCTTCGTCAAGTTCTTGTACGTGACCTTCACCTCGAGCATCGGGTCGGCCCAGACTCGCTCGGTGGCAATGCTCGTGCTCTTGGCTTCGATTTCTTGAACGGTGTTGAAGCAGAGCTTGCCGCCGGGGCTGTCCGGGAAGGCGGTCGTGCCGGCGAGCGCGATGTCGCGGGCCTTCACGAGTTCGTTCTGATTGCGGAGTACGCCGGCCCACTGGAAGCGAGCCATCGCGGAGAGTTCGTGTTCCTTATTCGCCTCCGCGAAGCGCTTCACCCCCGCGATGTAGGCTTCGTCCTTGCCCTGGCCGACGGCCTTGTTGTAACCGAACCGCATCCGGTGCAGGTCGGTATCGAGCAGGGCGCTCTTGTCCGCATCCGGTTGGTGGAATGCAATCAGCTTCTGGTACAACTTCACGGCCTTGAGCGTCCGCGAGTTGGCGTCCGTCGTCTTCGGTTCCCACTTCAAGAACTCGTCGACCGTCCCAAAGATGGGGCTGTCGCTGGTCATCTCGAAGGCGTCTTCCACCTTCGCACCGTTGGCCTGGTCGCCGATGGCGTAGAAGCTCAGAGCATCGAAGGCGAGGAAGTCGAAGAGCGTGGGTCGGAACTTGTCCGCGATGCTGCCTTTATCCAGTAGCGCATCGTAGGTGCCGATCGGAGTCGCCTTCAGTTCCTTCTCGGCACTCAGTGCCTTGTCGAAGACGCGGTCGATCTCGGTGACGATTCGCTGGTGGTCCCACGTGGTCACGTCGCTGCCGGTGGTGTCGCCGGCGTTGCTTCGCTGCTGGATGCGCCAGCGGTTCTGGAGGTAGTAGTGCCAGTACCAGTGGCCGAGGACGGCGTTCATAGCCGGGTGCATCTCGGCGGGGGCCGTGGCGATGGCCGCCTGCATCCGCGTGATCTTCTCTTCCGGTTTGTTCCCTTCGATGTTCCCTTCCAGCACGATCTTCTTGCAGATGGCCTTGATCGCCTCGGGGTACGCCTTGTCTCGCATCGCCGATTCGATGATCGGCTCGAGTTCCTTGATGGCGGTCTTAGGCAGTCCCTTGTTCACGGCGTCGTTCACTTTTTTCCACTGTTCGGGTCGGGGCGGCTGCGCGGTGGAGACCATCACGGCGACGCCGGCCACGACGCAGGCGAGCGCCACGCCCAGGGCCAGCATTCGGTTGGACCGTTTCATGGAAGAGACCTCGGGCGGAGAGATTGGTTCGGTGTCGGTGGCCGCAGCCTACCGCTGACGACAGTTTAGACGCAAGTGAGGCGTCCGGTGATGGCAACCGGGGAAGGGAGTTACAGAGGCGTTACGGTCTCGACCCTGGGAGCGCGGCCGTCTCGGCCGCTTCGTCCCTGGGAGCGCGGCCGTCTCGGCCGCTTGGCTACCTTTGAAGGTTGACGAACGAAGCGGCCAGGATGGCCGCGCTCCCAGGGATGAAGCGGCCACTATGGCCGCGCTCCCAGGGGACTACTTCTTCAATTCCTTCACGCGGATGTTCCGGTAGCGGACGAACTTCTTCGTGTAGTCGCCGCCGCCGTGGACCTGCAGCGCGATGCCGCCCTTATCGCCGAGGCGCTTCTCAGTGTCCGTGAAGTCCATGAACTTCACGCCTTTGATCCACGTGGTGATGTGCGGCGGGTTGCCTTCGATCCGCGCCCGCAGTTCGTTCCATTCGCCGTGCTTCCAGAACTTGGGCCACTCCTCGGCGGTCACGGGGCACTTGAACGGCGACTCCGCGTTCACCTTGATGTCCGTGACCTTTTGGAGGAAGTCGAAGTTCTTGACGTTGGGTTTGCCGCCAATGCCTTCGCCGTAAATGCCCATGAGGTTGCCGTTGGCGTGGTAGTCGATCATGGCCTGATAGCACTGGCCCTTGTCGTTGCTGCGGAGGAAGAGGCCGCTGTCCGGGTCGAAGTCGTTGTTCATTTCGAGGGCGATTTCGAAGTCGGCGTACTCTTTTTCCGTGATGATGATGCCGCCGTTGCCGGGGATGTCTTGGCTCCCGTGGAGGGCACCTTCCTCGACGACCCACTTGCCGCCGGTCTTGTTCTTGCTCGCGCCCGAGTGGCCGGTCTTGGCGGAGATCGTCCAGCCCTTGTGGGTCTTGCCGTCGAAGAGGGGGACGAAGCCCGCGTCGTCGAACTTCTCGGGCTTGGGCAGGTCGGCGAGGGCCGTGGCCGCGAGGCCGGCGACGGCAGTAATCAGAACGGCGAAACGCATGGGGGAACTCCGGGAGAGAGCGTCTTTTATCCGAACATCGTGAACGCCGTGGCGAGCAACGCCAGGATCATCACCGCGATCCAAAGCAGGGACTTCCGATCGCGTGGGGCGTCCTCCGCCGAAATGTACATGCCGCAGCGCGGGCACTGCTCGGCGTCTTCCAGAATGTCCTCCCGACAGTACGGGCACGGCACCGTCGGGATGTCGTCATCGTCGTAACCCATCAGCTTCCCTCGTCGGCCTCGGCCGCGATCTTGCGGTACATCTCGAGCGCCTTCTGGAAGGTCTTCTCGGCTTCGCCGCGTTCGTCGGCCTTGATGCCGGCTCCGCGCACTTCCCAGAGTTTCTCGATCACGCCGATGCACCACTTCGCACTGTCTCGGCTCCCGCGTATTGGCTTGCCGCCCACGAGCACCGGCACCGGGTTGGTGTGCAGTTGCGGGAAGTGCCGCAGCGCGACCCAACTGCTCTTGGCGATCGGCACCTCGAAGGCGATGTCGTGCTCCTGGTCGTCGGCGGGTACGTCCTTCGTGGCCGCGACTTTGCCGTTCACGATCAGTTCCACTTTACGGGTTGGGCCGATGGGAAGCGGCGCTCCGTTCGCCGTGCCGAGTTCGAGCTTCGAGGCAAAGGCGACCTTCGCGCTCACCTTGGCCATACCCGCGGCATCGAGCTTCACCTCGCCGAAGCCTGGAGCCACGCCGTTCACTTTGAAGTCGAGCGCGTGAGCATAGCCATCCGAGACGTAGGACTTGCCCTGTTGAATGCCCTTGCACCACGAGGCGAAGTCGATGTGATCGACCTTGCCGAGTTGGACGTAGACGCGGCCCTGGCCGACGCGGTTGCCGGTGATGCAGGGGAAGTCCGTTTCGCCGGACACTTTCAACGGGAAGCCGCAGTTCATGATGTGGTACCAGCAATTCCACTCCGGCACGCGTTCGGTGTCCATCGCGGAGATGAAGTCGCAGACGCCCATCGCGGAGGTAACGCAAATCTCTTGAGCGCCGATGCCGTCCATCTTCGGGATGATCAGGTTCGGCAGCTTGTTCTGCACCGCGAGCATGGCCTGAGCGAGTTCCACCTCCGTGATCTTGCCGTCGCTGTCGGCGTCGATCTTCTCGAAGGCCGCGGGCAACGGCCACTTCCCGAGCCCGGCGTCTTCCTTGGTAATGTGCCCCTTGCCGCCGCGGTCGAGGGCCACAAACAGCCGGCGAGTCGCTTTCTCCGGATCGACGCCGAGGCCGTTGGCGGAATGGGCGTAGCCCGTCACGGCACCTTGGTCCTTGCCCCACTTCATGAGCGGGGTCGTCCACGTGGGCCAACCCTTGATCTTCGTTCCAGCCGAGCCGGGGTACGTCTGATCGCGGAGGTTCAACAGGCAGACGTGGCCGAGGGCTTGCGAGCCGAAGCCGCTCACTTCCACGTCGTACTTGAGAACGGTGAACGGCTCGGTGAGCCGGTGCGGACCTTCCTCGAAGAACTTGCGCTGGTAGTCGTAGCACGGCCCCCAAGTGAGGCAGCAGCCGACGTTCATGCCTTCGCCCTTCACGTAGAGAAACATGTCTTCGGGGAGCACGCCTTCGGTGGGGTTCGTGTAGTGGGCGCAGCCGGCCGCGTGGATGTGGTGGTCGCCGCTGAACCAGCCGGCGGTCATCGGGTTGCACCAGCGTTCGAGCTTCACGTTCATCGCGTTGGCCATGCCGCCCGAGACGCTCAGCTTCTGATGGACGACCTTGTACTCGGGCCCGCGACCGACCTCGACGAGGAAGTCGCCGGGCGGGAGCAGCACGGTGCCGCCATCGGCCCGGTAGATTTGCTTCTGGAAGAAGAGGTCCGGGGCGAGGCGTTTCGGCAGCGGCGGGAAGACGTGCCCCGCGGCATCCGTGATCGTGAACCGCGCGACCGTCGGCTTCCCGTCGAAGTCCTTCACGCTCAGCTTCACCGGGATCGCGGGCTTCACGTCGAAGAGTACGGGCACCTCGCCGCGGAAGCCGAGGTCCTGGTTGCCCTGGCCGATGTCGAAGCCGATGGTGGCCTCGCGCTTGCCCGATTCCGTGCTGTAGATCAACGCGATGGCGTACTCGACCTTGAGGCCGCTGAGTTCCGCGGTGAGCGGCGGCGCGGCGTACATCTCCACTTGTAAGAAGCGATCGACCACCTTCGGGTCGGCGTTCGGTTCGCGAGCCTGACCGCCCCGACCCGTGTAGCGATCCCCACTCTGCGGGCTGTTCACCTTCAACGTCTTCTTCACGGTGCTTTCGTTGACGATCTTCACGAGAGCCGGCACGTAGCCCGCTTGCTGGAGGTTCGCCTCCGCCGGGCCGCGAGCCACCTTCACCCGCGCTTCTGGATTGATGTTCACGACGAACAGCACTCGCTTGTCGAGAACCTCCTGGAGCTTCTTGGCGTCCTTGGCGTCGATCGCGGCCGTGAGTGCTTTCGCGGTCGCGGCATCGAGCGGCGCGCCCATCAAGTCGAGTGCCTTGAGCAACCGCTCGGCGTTCTGCGCCAGCGGTTGACCTTCGACATCCCCGATCACGGGAGGCGGGTCGGCGGCGAAGAGTGGGCTTGCGAGTGCGAGCAGGATCGCGGCGAGAGAGAGCCGGCCGAGCATGGCGTTTCTCCAGATGGTGTGGAGACGCTATCTCACCGCGCGGCCCGCCCGCTGTCCACGAGAATCTCCGCGATGCGTCGAGTTGCCGCGTTCCGCTATAATTCACCTACCCGAATTCCGAGTGAGCACACTGCCGCCATGTTGAAGCTCGTGAAGTACCCGCATCCGTCGCTCCGCCAGACCGCCAAGCCGGTGGCGAGCATCGATAAAGACGTGCAAATGGCCGCCGGCCGCATGATCGACCTGATGTACGAACACGAGGGGCTCGGCCTCGCCGCCCCACAAGTGGACTTCCCCTTCCAACTGCTCGTGATGAACTTCGAGGGCGACTCCGAACGCAAGGACGTGGAATACGTCGCGATCAACCCCGTGATCGTCGAGAGCAAAGGCACGCTCAACGACCGCGAAGGTTGCCTCAGCTTCCCCGGCTTGTATCAGAACGTGCGGCGAGCCAAGACCGTGAAGGTGCAGGCGTACAACCTCAAGGGCGAACTTTACGAGATGACGTGCTCGGACCTGCCGGCCCGCGTTTGGCAGCACGAGATCGACCACCTTCACGGCGTACTCTTCATCGACAAAATGGGCCCGCTCGGACGCCTCAGCAGTAAGAAGGATCTGGAGAAGTTCATCGCCGACTTCGAACAGGCGAAGAAGAAGGGCGAGATCCCGCCCGGGATCGAGCCGAAGTTGTGAAGCCCGTGCAGCCATTCCCCAACCGAGGTACGACCATGAACGATTTGATCGCTCAGGTGGCGCAGAAGGCTGGGATTTCGCCGGAGCAGGCGTCGTCGGCCGTGCAAACCGTGATGACCTTTCTCAAGGAGAAACTGCCGGCCGGTATCGGGAGCCAACTCGATGGCCTCGTCGGTGGCGGTGAGAGTTCGGGCGGCGTCGCCGCGGACGCCATGAAAAAGATCGGCGGACTCTTCGGGAAGTAGAACTTGGAGAAACCGATGTCCTCGACGCCGAGGAAGTGGCCGACGGGTGCCCGGTGCTGATCGGGCAGATCCCACTCGAACACCTGCAACTCGTCGTGGACATGTTCTAAACGCTCGACACTTTCTGCTTTTCTTCCCAATTCCTCCCGCTACTTTAAACATCACCCCGCCGGTCGAGATTCGCTCTTCCCCAAGATCGGCACAGTCCCTCATACGAGGTGTCGCCATGCGACTCCGCTATCTGCTGCTTTCCGCCGCGTTTCTCGCGGTGGCCGTGCCCGTCGCGAAGACGGACGAGAAGCCCGCGTTGCCCGAGGGCAATTGGGTTCTGTCAACGCCAAACCCCATCGGCGACGCCGTCGTCTGCATCCTCAAGACGGAGACCAAGGACGGCAAGATCGTCGTCTCGGTCGTGGCGACTCCGCCGAAAGTCGAAGCCAGCATCTCGGGTGTGAATGCGGCCGGGAAGGAGCTTTCGTTCACCGTGAAGTCGGTTCAGACCTTCACGCAGAACGGCAAGGAACTGAAGTCCACCTCGGAGCGGAAGTTCGTGGCCGCTCCGGGCAAGAACCCCATGGAGATTCTCGGCAGCTTCGGAACGGATGCGTTTTCGGTTCGTGCGAAGCTGACTGCAACGGACAAGGACGCGATCGAATCGGTACTCGTGCGCGGCCCCGCCGCCGACACGATGCAGAAGGTCCAGCAACTCTCTTTGAAGGCGAATCTGGCCAAAAACAAGGTTCGACTGGAGAAGGATGTGGAGAAGAAAAAGGAACTTCGCGCCGAGGCCGACGATGCTCAGAAGGAAGTCGATGAGAAGGCGCCGAGGCTATATCGCGAGGTGGTTGCAAAGCATGCGGAGACGTCGTCGGCGTTCGAGGCCGCGTACGCGCTTCTCGCTCAATCCGCGAAGTCCGAGGTGACCGTTGCCGAAGGGGAGTCGCTCACGAAATTGATCCTCAAGCAGGCCGAGATGTACGGCCCGCGCTTCGTGAAGCCGACGGCGACGCGCCTCGCCGAGTCGCTCGTTCGCCAGAAGGGCCTCGAAGGCATCGCACTCATTCCGATCGAGCCCATCGCCAAGGGGCTCACGGACAAAGATGCCGCCTCCGTCCAATTCGACATTCTCACGACCTACAAGTCGGCACTCGAAGGAGCCGGCAAAGCAACGGAAGCGAAGTCGATCGGCGCTCGATTGGTGAAGCTCGATGGCGAGATGGACAAGGAATATCTGGCGACGGTGCCGCCGTTCAAGCCGACCCAGTTCGCGGGCCGTAAAGACGGAGCCAACCGGGTTGCCGTGATGGAATTGTTCACCGGGGCACAGTGCCCGCCGTGCGTGGCCGCCGACGTGGCCTTCGATGCACTGAACAAATCGTACAAGCCGAGCGACCTCGTTCTCATCCAGTACCACATGCACATCCCCGGCCCCGACCCACTGACCAACGCGGACACCGAGGCCCGCTGGGATTATTATCGGGAACAGTTCCCCGAAGATGTCCGAGGCACGCCGACCAGCCTGTTCAATGGCAAGCCGATGGGCGGGACCGGCGGCTTCATGGTCGACGCCGAGAGTAAGTTCGGCCAGTACCGCAAGATCGTCGACTCGATGTTGGAGAAGGCCACCGAGTTGAAACTGAACGGCAAGGCGACCCGCGACGGCGACAAGATTTCGATCGCGATCGATCTCGCCGGTGTCGAGTCGACCGACGACCTCAAGCTCCGTTTGCTCGTGGTCGAGGACACGATCAAGTACGTCGGTGGGAACAAGCTTCGCTTCCACCACCACGTGGTGCGGGCGATGCCGGGCGGCATCGGGGGCGTCGCCGTGAAGGCGAGCGCGATGAAGCACACCGCAACCGCGGACGTGGCCGCGATTCGCAAGGACCTCGTGAAGTACCTCGACGAGTTCTCGAAGGATCGCCCCTTCCCCTACCCGACCGTCCGACCGCTCGACCTGAAGGATCTGAAGGTGATCGCGCTGGTTCAGAACGACAAGACCCGCGAGATCCTGCAAGCCGTCCAGATCGAAGTGGACGGGAAGTAGTCGGTTCACCACTTCGTCAAGGCAGTCTTCGCGGCCTGGAGGCAGGCCGCGTCGTCGTTTTCATCCAGTGCCAGGAAGCACGCGCGGATGCGGCGGAAGGCGAGCTTCAAGAAATACTGTCCGGCCGAAACGTCCGCGAATGGATCGGTGAATCCGGGTGGCACCGTGCTTCCAGCCTGTGCGGTTGCCGTTGCACCGGCTGGAAGCACGGTGCCACCCGATCCCGCCATTAAGTGATCGAGGCGGCTCAGCACGCAACTCGACACGTACAAATCGATCGCGATGTCCGCGAGGCGTTCGTGGACGAGTTGCGCTTGCACGAACTTGGTTTCGTCTTTCAGGCCCAGGAACACGTGCGGGAGTTTGAGGCCGAACTCGCGAACGAGTTTGCCAAGCGTGTGGGCGTCGTCGCGGAGCGACTCGGAATTCACGGGCACGTCTGGGGTGCCGGTCGTGGCCCACGGCACCACGAGGCTGGCCCCGACGCCGATGGCGGCCCCGAGTTTCTTCAGGCTCCAGCGGCCGCCCATCACGTCGTCGCGCAGGCCCTTCAAATACTCGCCCGGACCGCGGCACCCGACCACGGCCACGAACGCCTTCAACACATCGTTCGCCCCTTCCCCAATCGTGTTGATGCGGGCATCGCGCATCCACCGTTCCAGCGGCTGATCGCAGAAGTACCCCTTGCCACCCCAGACCTGGATCGTGTCGTTCACGATGGTCCAGAGGTGCTCGGTGGCGAAGATCTTGAGGATGGCCGTTTCGAGCATGTAGTCTTCAAAGCCGCGGTCGATGAACGCGGCACACTGCAAGGTTGCGGCTTCCATCGCGAAGGTGTGTGCTGCCGCGAAAGCGACCTTCTTTTGTACCAGTTGGAACTCGGCAAGCGGTTGCTGGAACTGCACGCGCTTCTTGGCGTGCTCGACCATCGCCTTGAGGCAGACCTTAGCGTGGCCCGTGCAACTGGCTCCGAACGTGGTGCGGCCGAAGTCCAAAACGGTGAGTGCAACTTTGAGCCCCTTGCCGATGGGCCCGAGGACGTTGGCCTTCGGCACGCGCATGTTGGTGAAGCGGAGTTTGCTGGTGGCGGTGCCGCGGATGCCGCACTTTTCGGCGCGGGCTTCGAGTACCTCAAAGCCCGGCATCTCGGGCGTAACCAGGAATGCCGTGATCTTCGTGGCCTGATTGGGTGGCACCGTGCTTCCAGCCGGTGCTGAGCCAGATGCACCGGCTGGAAGCACGGTGCCACCCGGACTTTCGATCACCTCTAAGAGCCGCAGCGGATAGATGATGCCGTAGAGGAAGGCTTCGACCCACGATTGGCCGTGGTCCTTATGTGCCTCGGGGGGCAGCGTGCCGGCCCACGAGGGGTGGTGATCCCAGAGCCAGGTTGCGATAGCGGCAGAGGTGAACCACGTCTCGGGAGCCTTCTTGCCGCCGTTCGCCAGGATGAGCAAGCAGAGGGTCGCGGCACTGGGAAAGGGCGCGAGGCCCGCTTCAACCGGAGCATAACCGGCGAGGGGATCCCACGACTCAACCAGAGGCAGGGCCGCGAAGAGAGTCGTCAGTACGTTCGGTAGCGCGCCGTGCCACGATTCTGGGAAGGGCTGCGCTTTCAGTTCGCCATCGGTTTCTTGAAGCAGGCCGACGGCTCGCGCCCAGAACAGACTCAAGGCACCCGGATCGGGAATCGTCGTGAGTTGATCGACAGCGTGGGCATTGAGGACTTCATCCGATTGAAGCCGCGTTTGGTCGCGCTTGAAGAGCGTGTTCGCCTGCGTGAGTCGGACCGAGCCGGCATCGATTTGCTGCCAGACTGCTGCCAGGCGCAGCGGCCAGTCGAGGCCGTCCGCCGAGCGAGGAACGGAAGCCGCGGAGGCGGCCGTCGCGAGGTTGGGCAAGTCCAACGATTCGGCTCGCGCCCGACCCGCAACCAGCGGATGTGCGAAGACCGTGGCCTGCAGCGTACCCGATTCGCCGAGCCACGCCGCGAAGTCGTCGAGTAAGGCAGCACCGGCGGGAGGAACGGAGCCACCCTTCAACTCGGGAAAGAGCAGCCCGGCTTCGAGTGCTTCCTGGATCGGAGCGAAGCCCTCAGCGTGGCCGAGGGCCGAAAGAATGGAGATGAGGTGCCCGACCTTCCAACGCGGCTGTCGGCTCAGGCCGATCACCGCGAGCAGCTTCCGCCCCGCGACCGAAAGGTCCTTGATCCGCCGATCGATCACCGGCGGATTGCTTGCCGTGCCGACCGATTTCTCCAGCAGTTCTTCAACGGGCTGGTTGGTCCGAGGGCGGATCAGTTTCCCCGCGACCTGCCTCAGCAGAGGCTCGGAGTAAAGCGAAAGCGTCTGATGAACGCGGCCCGACCAGGCGTCGGAATCGGCAATTGAAAGCATTCAGGTGTTGTATGGGGTCGGCTCTCCAATGGGGTGGTCAGACGTCGTGTGTCACCGGCATTCCGTTTGACCCAACCTCCCGGTTAGTCTTAAAATAGGGAAGCTCCCCGGACATTTGTGCCGGACACATCGCCCGGAGAATCGCGATGGTTAGGATAGCGTGGGCATTTCTTCTGCTGGCCGGAGGCAGCGCGACCGGCGACGAGGGCCGAGCCGTGAAAATCCTGGGTCGCGGCCCTTGGCCGCACCTCCCGACGCACGCCTCCGCCGGGATCGGGACCGATCGTGCCGCCATCACCCGTGCGATCCGCACTCCGGACGAACTGGCCAAGGCCGCCGGGAGCGGGGCGGGGATCACTGCGGCGAAATCCTTCAAGCTCTCCTCCATCGACTTCGACAAAGTCATGATCCTGGCGGTCGAAGACGGCACCCAGCCGATGGTCGGGGTGAGCGGTGGGAGCCCGCCCAGCGCCCCCTACACGGTTTCGATCGTGCGCATCGATCGCGACGAGGAAAAGAAGGTGCTGACCGTTCGCTGGCGTCGTCTGCCGCGCGACGAGGATCACGTGTTGACGCGCCCGCTCGAAGCGGTGCTGGTGGCACGGTCCGACTTCGAGGTGAAGTTCGACCGCCTGCCAGACCCGCCCGCGAAGCCTCAGGACCCACCCGCTGGTGGCAAGGCGGTCGTGCCCGTCGGTCGTGCTTTTTGGCCGGACGGGTGGCCGCCGGAGGCCCCGCGAAAGGAGTGGTTCGTTCGCAGCGAGGAGGAGTTGATCGATCCGCGTCTGCGCGCTCCGGAGCCAGTTCTCGAGCGGATGCGAATGGAGGCGAAGGCCCGGTATGCGAAGGCCATGAAGGTGGACGACATCGACTTCGCGAAACGGATGGTGGTCGGGGTGAGTGGCGGTGTGCAAGCGGCCGGCAGCCACATCGAGATCACTCGAGCCGAGATCGACGCGGCCGGCAAGACGCTGACCGTCTACTGGAAGCTGCGGCCCGCCGCGAAGGACAAGCCGGTGGCGGGGATCGCCCATCCGGCGGAAGTCGCCCTCTTGGACCGCTTCACCGGCGACATCCGGTTCAAAGAGGAACCGAAATAGCCTCGCGGTTCAAAAGTCGCCGATCACTTCGTCGCCGGCGCGGGTGGAGAGCCCGCGCCAGGTGGCCAGGTCAATGCTGTCGCGAACGAAGCGGACGCTGCCATCGAGCAGGAGTACGTTGACGCCGCCCGCGTGCCAGCTTCGGGCAGTGGAGAGCCCCTTGTTGTGGCTGGCGTTGCCGCAATCCCAGGTGTTCGGGTTCGGGGTGTAGAAGTGGTTGTAAAGGCTGTTTCCGTAGTGGCCGTCGATCCACTTCGCGCCGCGTTTCGCGGACCAAGCTCCGGCCGCCGAGCCGCACGCGGCGGGCGTCGGATCGGTGCCGCCGGGAACTTCCAGAACGGAGGTCGCGATCGTGCGGCGATCCGTCGGGATGCCGGTAGGCACCGTGCCGGTGCCCAGCACGCTTTCGCTCATGGCCACGGTGTTGGAGAGACCATCCGCGACGTCGGCAACCTTGATCGGAGACTGCGTGAAGATGCCGTCGCCGGACGCGATGAGGCCGTACCCGACGGTGCCGCTGCCGTTGTTGGCCACGTAGTTGGTGCCGAAATCGGGGTAGCCAGGAACCTGGCCGTTGATGGAATCGCTCGGGCAGAGGAACATCGGAACCTTGGTTTGCGAGGCGACCACGTTCGTGGCACTGGTCGGCGGCGTCGTGTAGTCGCACAGACGCTGCAGGTTGTCCTGCTCCACGAACGGAAGCAGCCGCGACAGCCCCGAGTGGACGAGCGGGTACGGGTTGCGGGCCTGCGGGAAGACCTTGTTGGCACCCTCGTAGTTGTGGAGTGCGAGCCCGAGTTGCTTCAGGTTGTTGGCGCACTTGATGCGTGAAGCCGCCTCGCGGACCTTCTGAACCGCCGGCAGCAGCAGCCCGATCAAGACGGCGATGATGGCGATGACCACGAGCAATTCGATGAGCGTGAAGCCCTTCTTGCGCAGCATGATGGAGGAACTCCCAGATGATTGGATGCGTGTAGAAGCACCGATCCTCGGACCGGTACTGCGAATGATGGCGAGCCGAGTCGCGTAAGCGACCGGGTGAAGATTGACCAGTGAGTTCAGACGAGTCTGGGAGGAGGGTCGAGAGGAACTGTGAAGTGAGAAACGAGGCGGGAATCGCAAATGGCGATGCGGTCTGTCGAGGCCGAAATGGGGTGTGAATGGGGAGCAACGACGGGAGGAAGCGCAGGCAGTTCCGCGAGCAGCCCCATCGGGCTTTCACCGCGGCACTGGCGCGCCTTGAACCCGGCGACCCAAACCACGGCCGACTCAGCCGGAGCCTCGCGATCGCGGCACTTCGGGCAGCCAGGCTTCTTGGGTTCCGGGGCCGCAACGGGTGGTGCCTTCGCACAGCAACAGTTGTCGGATTCCGCGCCGCAGGGCGTGACGCAGCCGCACGCCTTGATGGTCTTCTGGGTCTGGACCAGTGGGAAGCCGAATGCCGTCACGACCTGCGCGAACACCAGCACGACCGCGATTGCGGGTCGCACGGCTCGGCTCAGGGTTCGGCAAACGTGGTGGATCATGAATCAATCAAGGTGAGCATCTGAGCGGGTATGAAGACGATACGGCGGCGCGGTGCCGACCGCAAGAAGGGCAAGATCGATATTGGATTCCCATGCGGTCAGACGCTCGAACTGGCGTCCGTCTGCTCGCGATGCCTCTGTTGATTGAGCAGGTCGGCAAGCCGTTCCATCGAGAGTTTGAAAACGCCTGAGATCGCGAAATCGTAGCCTGGAAACGGCGGTGAAGGAAGCTTAGCGCCGGTGGCCTTGTACTCCTGCGTGACTCGGAATGCGATCAGCTTCATCCACAGTCTCCGCTTGACCACGAACTCGCCGTCGATATCCGACCATCGATAGGCCCGAGACTGAAAAACGTTTTGGGTGCTGAAGCCTCGGTCGGTGATCCGAACGACGGGTCGACCTCGAATTGCCGAGAGGAGAAAGAGGATCGTGCTGCCGACGATGCCTGTTGTGAGTAGGGCGGCAGAGACCCCTCCCAGCCCGCAGGATAGAAAAAGCCCTGCCGCGAAGCCCAAATTGGAAACAATCAGGACGACGAACATCCCGAGCAGGCTCGGCTTGACGATCGCGATTTCGTTCTCCGCCATGGGCTCAGTTCCTCCGCACCTCAAGGAGAACCCGGAGGCTCTCGGGCGTCCAGCAGTTCCACAGAATCACAACCGAACCAACTCGGGAGTCGGACAATCGGCGAGACTCGTCTCGGCGATGAACAGGTTCCCGGCTTCGGGGCAGGTCGCTTTCATCTCGGCCGGCATCCCTTCGGTTGCCGTGGTCAGGATCAGCTTCACGCCGTCGGGCCGCTTCACGAGCAGCGGGCAGGTCACGCGCGGCGAACCGGGTGTGGTCCACTCCTCGATCATACGGCCCGTGGCAAGGTCGAAACGCACGGCGCGGCCCTCGGACACTGGCTCGGGGTTGTAGAAGGCAATGATCGCGGTGCCGTCGCCGCAGGCGCACATGCCATCCGGGAAGCCGGGTTGATCGCGCAAATCGAGCGCGATTCCGTCCGGCTTCGCCGTGCGGCTGCCCACCTCCGAACGGTAGCGAACCACCGTTCGCGTCGGCGTGTCGATGTCGTAAAGCACCGGCCCCTTCGCATCGCGACCGAACACTTTCCCGTTCGAACACGTCTGCCGATCCGCGAGTACGGAGATGGCCCCATCGGTGAAGGCGAACAGATACAGCGCCGCAATCGGATCCGCGAACTTGGTGTCCTTCGTGCCGAAGACGATGGTCTTGCCGCCGGGCGCGACCTCGCCATCGTTGATGATCGTGCGCGGGTTCGCGTCGGGAATCTTGCCGAGCAGGCGGAAGTCGTTCGTTTCCAGATCGAGCGTGCCGATCTCCTTGCCCATGCCGATGAAGACGGTGCCGGGCTTGTCCGTGGGCAGCACGAACCCGGGCCGCCCGCGCAGCTTCCAGAGTCCTTGTTCGCCATCGTCCCAGAAGCGAACGTGCAGCGTGCCGCTGGTCGCGTCCGGTGCCGTCTGGATGTTCACCCAGATCACGGCCTCGCGGCCATCGATGACGATTGAGTGCGGGCCTTCGGGCAGGAAACCGTCCTCGTCTTCCGACGGGACGAAGACGCGAGCGGGGGTGCTGACAATCGGCATCGCGAAACTCCAGGAATCAGCTTGAAACCCGGTTTCTGCTGTGGAAACCGGGTTTCTTGAGGCAGAGAGAAACCCGGTTTCCAAAGCAGAAACCGGGTTTCAAATCCGCTCGAATGGTACTCTACTGTTTTAATCAGCGACGCACCCGCTCGAGATACTCGTCATGCTCTCCGGTAAGAAAACGCTCGTCACGGGAAGCAGCCAGGGCATCGGGCTGGGGGTCGCCCAGGCGTTCGCGGCTGCTGGTGCCGCGGTCGTGCTCACCTCCGAACGGCCGCTCGCGTCGCTGATCGAAGTGCAGCGACTGCTCAGCGACTACCCACAGACTCGCTACCTCCAGGCCGATTTGCTCGCATCGGGGGAAGCAGAGCGGCTGATGGAAGAAGCCTGGGCCGCATTCGACGGTCTCGATGTACTGGTGAACAACGTGGGAACGTACCGCGAGCCGCCGCTGCTCGAACTGACGCGCGATCACTTCGACTTCATCTTTCGGTTGAACGTCTGGACCGCAATCGCGATGAGCCGCGAGTTCGTGAAGCGAGCAATGGTGGGTGGCACCGTGCTTCCAGCCGGTGCTGTGGGCCGCATTCTTTTCACCACTTCGCTCAACGGCACGCGCTCGGAGCCGCTGCACACGCTGTATGATGCCAGTAAGGGAGCCGTGAACGCCCTGGTGCGGCAACTCGCCGTGGAACTCGCGCCCCTCGGGTTCACCACGGCGGCAGTCGCGCCCGGCCTCGTCGAGACGCCACTCACGGACTTCGGCTTGCAATCCGACCCGGCGGGTCGGCAGGCCATTCTCGAACAGATTCCCCTTCGCCGCATCGCGACGGTCGAGGACATCGCCCACTGGTACGTGTTCCTCGCATCGGATGGGGCGTCGTATTCCACGGGTTCGATCTTCACCGTCGATGGCGGACTCGACGCTCAGCAAATGGCCGTTCGGCCAATCGGCGACGCGGAACGGACCTGACTTGAAACCCGGTTTCTGCTTTGGAAACCGGGTTTCTCTTTGCGTCGAGAAACCCGGTTTCCAAAGCAGAAACCGGGTTT
>JAYTGN010000321.1:0-23436 GCA_043733485.1 Gemmataceae bacterium | reverse complement strand
CGTCGGCGTACGGCACGACGGTGTTCAGCCCGTCGCCAAAGCAGAAACCGGGTTTCTGTTCGATCGAGGAGAAACCCGGATTCCAAAGCAGAAACCGGGTTTCAATTCACTCCGCGACGATGCGTAAATCGGCGCGCTTGCCTTCGTACGTCTCATCAAACGCCAACACTGCGGGGTCGGGCGGCACGCCTTCCGCGGCACAGGCCTGAGCGTACACCGCCGGCCACCAGTTCTCGTGCTGCGTCAGGCCCGCGTCTTTCACGGTGGCCCAGTTGCTCAGCACCTTCGACCACGCCGCGTCGCCGTATTCGAGGGCCTTCTGCAAGCTCGCGAACTCGGGCACGTACCACACCCGGCCGATCTGCGAATGGAGCACTTCATCCGCCCAGTCGAAGTCCTGAATCGTCGCGATGAGCGGCAGGCCGCTCGCCTGGCCCGTTTCAAACTCGTAGCGCTTGCCGGTCTTCGGCATCAGGCCTTGCTCGATGAAGTAGAGCACGCCGTGCCGTTCCATCGGCGTGCATTCGGTGTTGAGCCGGTACGACCAGTTGAAGGTGATTTTCACCTGGGTCCAGTCGACGCCGAGGGCGACGAAGCCGACTTCGCCCATCATGGCGTGTCGCGCTTCGTCCCAGAGTTGGCGGGACATGTCGCGGTAGTAGCCCCACGGTTTGCCAGGCGTCTGGCTGATGATGCTGGCCATCATTTCGGGGACGTCGATTTCGCGGAGGCGCTTGTAGAGCATCATGAGGGCCTTGGCCCTCGCGGGGAACGCGGCGTTGTAGAGGAACGACTCGGCGTTCACGCCCTGGTTCCACGGATCGGTGAAGCGTTCATCGCGCTGGGGGATGGGATCGTAGGTGTATCCTTTACCCGAATACGCTCGTGGGAGACGGGTGCCTGTTGAACCTGAATCGGGAAGTGTTCCATCAATGCCACGTGCGATCTGCAGAAGACCGACGAGCGTGAGGTACCAATCGGGATCGGGCTTGGGCGACAACGAGTCGAGCACTTGCTGGCCGTACTCACACATTTCGGCGAGTTCTAGGCGTGCGAATTTAAGCACTCGAAGGCTTGGGGCATCCGTCAGAGGGTTACAATCGCCGGCGTACCTTTCACAGGCGTCCAGCATTGCAGGTAGCGCACGCGAGTAAACCCCGTACACCAGTTCTTCTGTACTTCGCGCACACAGGATCTCATCGAAGAACACCTCCAGCCCCGGGTGCGGCACGTCCTCCAGGCCCAGAGGCGGCTCGCGCATCTCGCCGATCCGCGTTCGCAGTGCCGTGGCGTGTTCCGCGCACAGATAGGCATGGTGTGCAAAGCCGGTCTTCAACTCGTAGATCGGCTCCGACGTGATGCGGGCCGTGAGAATTTGGTGCAGTCGCTTGAAGCAATAGTGGAAGCGCTTCAACCGGCGAACGCACTCCTCGACCGCGAGCCCCGGCTTCGCCGCTTCCTCGACCGTACACAGCCCCGCCAGTTGCGGAAGGCCCTTGTACGATGTGTAGTTTTCCAGCGGCTTCGGAGTCGACATGAACACGCTCCATTACACGGGCGGAAACACCTCGTCGAACGGCACTTCCCACTGGCCTAGGCCCACGCTCACCGTCACGGTTTGCTTCTTGACATCCACGCGAACCACCTTGCCCGAGCGGTCGAAGCGCGACACCATCACCACGTCGTTTGCCTTCAGGCTCACTCGCATCTCTTGAAGCTCGGCGAGGTCCTTGACTTCGCGGTCGAAGGCCGCGGTCTTGCGTTCGAAGTCTTGTTTCTCGAGGGTCGCGGCATGTTGTGCGGCCAGGGCCTGCTCGCGGGCCTTCTCGGCCTCTTCGCGAAGTTCCTGCAAGCGGGCGAGGTCACCGGTCTTTCCCTTGCGGCGCTTCAAGTATCGGCGGGCTCGCTTCAGCAGTTCGCGAGGCAACTTCAAACGCTTCGCGATCTTCAAGGCATTGCTCATGCCGAACTGTCCGATGAGCAGCCGGTACGTCGGCCGCATCGTCTCGATGTCGAACTCGACCGCACCGTTCTCGGCCCGCTCGTTGTTGAACGCATAGGTCTTCAGGTCGCCGAGGTGCGTCGTGACGATGGCTCGGCAGCCGACGGAATCGAGTTGATCCAGAATCGCCCGGCCCAGCGCCGCCCCTTCCGTCGGGTCCGTTCCCGCCCCGAGTTCATCGAGCAGCACGAGGCTCTCCCCGTTCGCAACTTTGAAGATCGAAGCGATTCGCGTGATGTGCGAACTGAAGGTGCTGAGCGATTGTTCGAGACTCTGTTCGTCGCCGATGTCCGCGAGGATGTGCTGGAAGATGGGCACTTGGCTGCCTTCGCCGGCGGGGATGTGCATGCCGCACTGAGCCATGAGGCAGAGCAACCCCGTCGTTTTGATCGTGACGGTTTTGCCGCCAGTGTTGGGGCCTGTGATGACGAGCAAGTTGAAACCGATGCCGAGCCGCACGTCGATGGGGACGACCGCTCGCGGCACGGGTTCGTTGCGAAAGAGAACTTCGAGCAGCGGATGCCGTGCGCCGCGTAGCCAGAGGCGACCCTCGGCATTGAGGTCCGGCGGCCACATGTTATAGTCGCGGCCGAAGCGGGCCTTCGCGGTGATCAGGTCCAACTTCGCAATCACATCCAGGGCGTAGGAGAGCGGCCGGGCGACGCGGCCGACTTCGCCGCTGAGCCGCCGCAGCACGCGCTTGATCTCGCGGTCTTCCTCGGCCTTGAGCGTCTCGCGTTCGGCACTCAGGTGAGCGATGCTCGCCGGTTCCACGAAGATGGTTTCGCCGGTGCCGCTGACGCGATGCACGACGCCGGGCACCTTGTGCCGGTGGTTCGTCATGACGGGAAGTACGTAGTGTTCGCCGCTCACGGTGGCGTTCGGGTAGCTCAGGATTTCGCGCAACTTCGGATCGCGAAGCAGGCGTTTGAGTTCGGCCTTCACCTTCTCGTCGAGGTCGAAGAGTTTTTGGCGAACGGCGGCGAGATCGCGGCTGGACATGTCGAGTACGTGGCCGCGGCCGTCGATGCAACCGCTGATGGATTTGCCGACGATGCCGAGGTCTTCGATGCCCGAGAGGAGTTCGATGAGGCCGGTGAGGCGTTCGGCAATCTTCATGCGATAGCGGTACATCGCGCCGGTGCAAGTGAGCGATTCGCCGACTTCGAGGAGTTGTTCCGCGGAGAGCATGGTGCCGATGGCGGCGCGGCGCGCGAGCAAGCGAACGTCGTGCAGGCCGGCAAACGGTGGAGCTTGGCCGAGGCCGAGCGAAGTGGACATTTCCGTGACGAGCGAAAGCTCGGCGCGAATGGCTGCGAGATCGGTGCTCGGTTCGATTTGGCGAGCGAGTTCGCGCCCCAGCGACGATGCGGCGTACCCGGCGAGCAATTCCCGAACCTTGTCGAACTGTAGTAACTCGAGCGTGTGAGCATCCATGAGAAGATTGTACGGGCAGCACCTGGGATCGCGGCCGTCCCGGCCGCTTCGGAGCGGGCGGGACGCCCGCGCTCCCAGGTTGTCACTTCATCGGTTGGCGGGCCCAGACTTCGAGGAAGTAGCCGCTCTTCTCGGGTGCGGCGAAGGTCGTGGGCTTCGCCTTCTCGGCGGGTCCGTAGCACAGCTTGAGTTGGTTGCCGGCGAGTTCGTAGATGCCGTGCCGCTTCTGGCCCTTCAAGGCACCAGCGGCAAACTCGAACGAAATCGACTTCGGACTCGTGCTCGAATCGAGCGTCACGTTCATGAGCGCGAGCTTGATCGCTTCCTTCCCCGCGTCCTTGTAGTACAGGTGGTACTCGGACTGATCGAAGACGACCGTGACTTTCTTCATCTCTTCCGCGGACATCTGCGGCTTGGCTTCGAACTCGATTTGAAGAGGCTTCCAATAGCCTTGAATCGTGCCGAGGTCGCCCGGGGGCGTACTCGGCAGCGGGTTGACCCCGAAGGCCAACGCGATTCCCGAGATCAGACCAACGGCGGTTGCAGCACCGAACCGGAGCATGGGTTCGCCCTCCGGAGAATGGGTTCCAGGAGTGCGGGATATGCCGGGGGATGTGAATGGCGTCAAGGCCGACTGAGGACCGTTCTCGCGGCGGGCGCGAATTCGACGCACGGCGGTTCGCGCCCCGTCAAAAAGGTGCCGGAGAAGTTGCGGTGGGCGGGTCGTGAACTAGAGTTGCAGCGTTCGCCCTCCGGAAACACCCGTGGCACGACGCCGGAACGCAGATTTCATGCCGACTACCACCGACGATCCGCTTCCGGGCCTGATCCGGACCCTCCGCAGCCGCACTGCCACGGAACGGATCCGCGCGTCGAAAGACCTGGGCCGGCTCGGATCGCTGGCCCGCGATGCGCTTCCCACGCTCGTCGGTTTGCTCCGAGACGACGATGCGAAAGTGCGTGAAGCCGCGGCTCAAGCCGTGGGGCAGATGGGCACCACGGCCCTTCCCGCCCTCAGCGGCATGTTGGCTCATTCGGACAAATACGTGAGGCGGAACGCGATCTGGGCCATGAGCCGGCTCGGAGTTCAAGCGAAGCCCGCGCTCACCTCGCTTTGCCGCGGGCTCAAGGATCTCGATCCGCGCACGGCCTCCGGCGCGGCTCAGGCGCTGGGCAACATGGGCGAGGATGCCGCCGAGGCGATTCCCGCGCTCACCGAGGCGATGCGCGGAACGAACATCGTCTTGTGCCGGCTCGCCGCCAAGGCCTTGAGCCAGATCGGCGCTCCAGCCGTCTCCTCGCTCATCGACCACTTGCAGCACACCGATCCCTTCGTCCGCGGGGAAGCGGCCCTCGCCATCGGCTGGATCGGCCCGGCGGCGCGGGCCGCGCTTCCGCACCTTGCGCAACTCGTTCGAGGGAAGCAATCGCGATCGCTCCGCGACACCCCAGCGCCCGGAGGTTCGCTCGATCGGCTCCTTCAAGCTTCGTCGAAGCAGACAGGGTCGAGCGGGTCGTTGACCCCGGTGTCGAGCTCTTCGACCGAGGGCACGACCCCGGAGGAAACGTGCCGCGTATATGCGGCTCAGGCGTTGGGTCGAATGGGAGCGGATGCGGCCGGGGCGGTGGCGGAACTTCGCATTGCGGCGCGAACCGGCGGCGAGGCCTTGCGGCAGGCCGCACAGCAGGCGTTACGGCTCATTCAGGAATCGTAAGGTGAATCGGCCAACCAACCCGGCCCCTGACGGGGCTCGGCTCGCCGGGGCTCGGCTCGCCTCAATGCGTCACTCCACGTCCCAGATCACGACGGCACCGCGATCGCCGCCTGCCGCGAGGCGCAGGCCATCCGGCGAATACGCGAGCGAAAACACCTTCCCGATCGGCCACTGGAACACCGCCCGTTCGCGACCCGTCGCGGCATCCCACAGCCGCACGGTCTGATCCCAACTTCCCGTCGCAACCGTCGAGCCGTCCGGCCGAAACGCCACGGCGGACGCGATTCCCTTGTGCCCCTTCAACACGGCCCGGTCCTGCTTGCGTTCGAGGTCGATGAGCCGGACGACCCAATCTTGCGCGACTGCGACCGCGGAACCATCAGGGGCCAGCGCGATGGACGAACTGGTGTGCGCGAGTGGAAATCGCAAGGGCGTCTGCCGGCGAACGTCCCACACTTTCAATTCTTTGTGCCCCGTGGCCCAGGCCACGAGCATCTTCGTCGGGCACGCCGCCACGGTGCGCACGCCGAAGGTCTCGCGGTGGCTCGGTTCTCGCCGCCGCTCGGTTTGCCAGTCGAAGAGTTCGAACGTTCCGATGCTCGATTTGAAGCGGTCGCCGGTGCCGACGGCGAGAAGTTCGGGGGAGAGCATGGCCAAACCCGTTGTGGGAATCGCGGAGGAAGGCCCGTCGCGCTGCCAGCCGTCGCGATCGCGGTAGCACTCCCAGCCGCGTTCGTGGCCCACGGCCAGCGAACCATCGGGAAGGAATGCCAAGGCGTGAACGATGGAGGGTTCCGCACTCAAGTCGGAGAGGCGAAGGGCGACACCGTTGAAATCGCGAATGGAGACGGACCCATCGCGCGCCCCACTCGCCAGCAGCGATCCATCCGCGGAGAAGGCCAACGCGTAAACGATCCCGCCGAGATGGTCCGAGGCGTGATCCTCGTAGAGCAGCATCCTGCCTCGATTATTTTGCGGTCGTAAAGCTCTTGGCGCGGGCCGCGAGCTTCTTGGCGTGGTCCGTACGGGCAGGTAGGGCCGTGGAAGTGTTTTGCTCCAGGAACGATTCCCAGGCATTGGCGGCTTCGCTCCAGGCATCGGCCGCGATCTCGCGAGTACGGCCGACCTCGCTGCCGGGCGTGCCGAGGCGAACCTGATGACGCTCCGCTTCTTCCTGCTTGGCGAGGGCCAGCAAATAGCCCGCCTCACTGCGGCCGATTGCGGCGGTCGAACGGTCCACGAGCAATCGCGTCACGGCATCGCGGTTCCGCCAGAAGTCTTCGATCCCGTTCTTCGCCTCGATCACGTCCGGGTCGCCGTCCGGTTGCGGCGTTCGCTGCGCCGGGTCGGGGTAACGCTTCCGATTCAAGTTCTCGTACGCGGCATTGGCGGCCTCGCTCCACTCGGCGATCTCGGCCGGGTCCAGATGCCGCAGCCGTTCGAGACCGCGGCCGAAAATCGACTGCTTCTGCGTCAGGTCGCGGGCCGCATCCTGGAACTGGCCCCGTTGGATCCGTTCCCTCGGGCTCGGCGACACGAAGAACGCGTTCGCATAAATTCCCAGGATCGTTTGCCCCAGCCGCTCCATCGCCGCGGGTTTCAACGTCGGTGGAATGTTCAGCAGGGAACGCGGGAGCAGCGATTGCCGGTAGAGCGAATAGAGCCGCTGCGCGAGTTCCGCCCGATCCAACCCGCCTTCTTCGAGTGGAAGGAATGCGATCAGCGAACGGCAGTACGTGAAGCGATCCCCCGCGAGATTCCAGAACTTGGCTTCGATCCCCGGCCCGTTCGGTGCCGCGGCCGCGAATCGCGTTCGCAGCGCCGCGGGATCGATCGCGAGGCGAACGCCGGCTTCCTCCCGCACCTTCTGTTCCAACATTGCCATGCGCGGCGAAAGCGAACTGAGCGGGACCGCGAGGAAGACCGCCGCGTCCTTGACCTCGTCGGGCGACACGGCCCACGGCGCCGTCTTGTCGTCGCGCCACGCCTGAAGCTGCTTGGGGTTGGCCTTCACCTGAGCGAGCGTTCCGATCCCCTTACCGCCCGGCCCCGGGAACGGCTCGCCGCGCCACGGCTCGAACAGCGCGATCTCCGAACCGACTCGCACGCCCACGGCCCAGAACGGACCCTTGTTCTCCACGCTCACGAGTTGGCCGTCTTTGCCGACCGCGAACGCGCCCGTTGGCTTCTCGCTGGCCCCGGGCGACCCGATCAGGCAGGCATCGAGGCCCATCTGCTGCAAGAGTGCGAGGAACACGTAGGATCGTTCCAGCCCGGAGCCGTACCCGCGGCGGAGGGAATACGTCGGCGGAATCGCGGGGATGAACCCGGTTCCCTCGACTTCCCACGCCTTCAAGTAAAGTTGTCGACAGATCCAGGCGAAGCCGAGACGGGCGACTTCGACCGGCGGCAGGCCCGACGGATCGAGCGAGCGAGCCGCATCCCGCATGTAGAAGCACTCGACGAGGTACGCCGGGTCGAGGCTGGAATACGCGGTGGGCCGAATCTCGCTCAGGTCGTCGCGCATGAGGGGCACCACGGCGGAGAGCGCGCGAATGGAATCGTCCGTCATCGGAGCCGCGCGCGAAACATCGGTGCGTTCGGCGAGGTCGCCGTTCAACTGGCCGAGCGCGGTCTTGCACGCCGCGAGGTCCGTCTCCTTACGCAGCCGAGTCGCGACCGCTTCCCACGGGTCGAGTTTCTTCCCGCTGGATTTCGGGTCGTCGGGGGGCAGGGTCGGAGGCTTTCCGCATCCGGACGCGAACCCGAAGGCGAGGACGACGGCCGCGGCCAAACCGACAACAGCAGCAGCAGACTTGCGATTCATGCGGGCGGGCTCGTGGAGGCGGCAAGGGCTTCGCGAATCCGGAGGCAAACCCGGAACAACTCGGGCAGCTGATCGAGCGGCCAGGCGTTCGGCCCATCGCTCTTGGCTTCGTCCGGATTCGGATGCGTTTCGAGAAACACCCCATCGCACCCGGCCGCGACCGCCGCGCGAGCCAGATACGGGATCATTTCGCGAATGCCGCCGGTCCGGTCGCCCAGCGCCCCTGGTTTCTGTACGCTGTGAGTCGCATCGAAGATCGCCGGGGCTCCGGTTTCCTGCATCCACGGAATCGCCCGCATGTCGTTCACGAGCATGCCGTAACCGAAGGTGGTGCCGCGCTCGGTGAGCAGCACCCGGCGATTGCCGAACTCGGCCAACTTCGCAACCACGTTCTTCATGTCCCACGGGGCCATGAACTGCCCCTTCTTCACGTTGACCACGCGTCCGGTTTGTCCGCACGCTTCGAGCAAGTCCGTCTGGCGAGCGAGGAATGCCGGCACTTGAAGAACGTCGCACACCTCGGCCGCGATCGCGGCCTGCGAGCACTCGTGAATGTCCGTGGTGACGGGGAAGCCGGTGGCCCGCTTCACGGCTTCGAGCGTCTTGAGCCCTTCGTGAATGCCGGGGCCTCGGAACGATTTCCCAGACGTGCGGTTGGCTTTATCGAAGGAGGCCTTGAAGACGATGGGGATGTTCAGCGCCTCGGAGTAGCCCTTGAGCGTCTCGGCGATGCGCAGGGTGAGGTCGTGCGATTCGATGACGCATGGCCCGCAGATCCAGAGCAGCGGTGCCCCGCCGCCCACGGTGTACGGGCCAATCGAAACGGGCAGGCTTCCGGGCATGGAGTTGAACCGTGCGGTATGTGGGCCTATTTCACTGCGGTGCCGGAGACGACGAGGAGCTTGCTGCGGTCGCCGGAGCCGAGGGAGGCTTCGCGGGTGTATTCAAAGGTTTGGCCATCGCGTACCCAGCGGGCGCGGATTTGAAACGCGTACTTCTCGCTCGCGCGGATCGCGGGAGACGTGAGAACGCGAATCGCCTCCGGCTCGCCTTCGACGAGATCTCCGTTCAACCATACCGTGGCCGGCGCGGGGAACTCGAGAGTCAACGTCGCGGTACTCTCGCCGCTCAGTTCCACGATCCGTTGCGGCGGAGGCAACATCGGACTCGATGCCGGTGCCGAGGGTGCGTCGTTGTAGTTGGAAGTGGGTCCGTAACCGTAGAAGGGAACGTAGTAGCGGCTGGTGATGAAGCCACCGCCGAACCCGCCGTAGTATGCGGAGTTGAACCCCAGGTGCGCCGGGTAGGTTCCCGATCTCATCGGGCGGTGCGCGGTGGAGGGCGCGGCGATCGCGCCCCGCAGGTAGGCCGGGAAAAACGGCGGAAAGAGGTTACCGCCATACGAGCCGGTACCCATGCACGGGCCAGCCGTGAATTGGGCCGAACTCGTGCCCGCTCCCAGACTCAGAGCGAGCAGCGCACCGAAAGCGATTCGGAACATGGCTTCTCAATTCTCGCTGAAGTCGAACTTGGCGACGCTCTCCCGGCCCAACGGGTCGGAGGCGAACTTCCCAAAGCAGAGTGTACAGAGATCGAACCGCATCTTCCGGCAAGCCGGAATCGGCGGTGGGGCGTCGTCGCCGTTCTCTTCCAGTTCCAGCAGGAGCCGTGCCATCTCTTCGACTTGATCGGCATCCACATCTTCGTCCGTCAGTTCCGCCGGATCCCTGGCCGCATAGCCTTCCACCTTCACGACGTACCGGTTGGAAGAATTCGCGGCCAGGTCTTTGCCACAGTTGTCACACGAGAAGTGCAGCATGGCCTTCGCATCCTTAAAAGACATGGGATCGGCGAACGGGAGGGAGGTCCCGTTCGGCGGGCTCGGTGCGGCTTGGCGGTCGTGCGAGTGCATGAGGGGAACCGCCGCGCAACACGTTGCTCACTTCCATCTGACACAGGGTGCCTAGTACCTGTCAAGCGGAAAGCCGCTTCTTACGGAACAACCCTTCCATCCGGTTCCTTCCCACATTCCGTCCGACGCGTTGTAAGAAGTTCCGCTCGGGCGTTGCCGGGCGTTTCGCACGGGAAATTGCAGGCGTTGCGAACGCTGCGTTTCGTGGCCTTTGCGAATGAACGCGACCCGAGCGACGCGTTTGGCACGGCGGGTGCATTACCTTCTCTCGCCAAGAAACGACAGCCGGCGGCGGACAAACACCGGCTTCCCGATCTTGGCTCGTATCAGTCACTCGATTCCCCCCGACGGCTTGGGTCCGCCCCCAAGACGACCACACCACCCCGCTCTTCGGACTGCACAAATTCCCAACGGCCGGCGGCTCGAAGAGCCCGCCGGCCCGTCTCGTTTCAGCAACCCATCGAAGCCGCACAATCGGAACCCCCCGCATCCGTGGCCGAACCGACACGAGCGCCCGAACCGATCCCCGTTAGGGCACGAAACGACAGCGGCACGGCCCGCACGATCATCCCTTCTCGGCCTCACTCCGATACCAGAACCAGACGCGAACCTCGGCGCAATCGCGCCGCGCGATCTGTCTGGTACGAACGAACCGAACGCGGGACTCGGCGTGGGCAAGGATTGCCTCGCCGCTTCCCGCGGATCAGCACCGCTGAGTCGCAGGAGGCGACAATCATGAAGACCCGCAAAGGGATGGCCGCGGCCGCACTGGCCCTGTTCTGTGCCGCCACGGCGAGTTTGGCCGACAACGCCGCACCCGGCGTGATACCGGCCTCCGTCGTACTCCCGAGCCGTGCCGGCTTCGAAATCGTTTACGATTCCGTCGTCGAACGCCGCTTCCAAACCCGCTACGAAACCGTCACCGAGATGGTGGACAAGCCCACACTCCGCACCACCTACACGGACGAAGTTCGCACGACGTTTCGCCTGGTGAACGAGACCGCCTACAAGCAGGTTCAAGAAACCGTGCAGGTGCCCGTCACCGAGACCGTGATGGTGAACGAGAAGTACACGGTCCAGACGCCGGTCTACACGACCTGCAACCAGATCGTGTGCGAGACGATCGTAAAGCCGGTCTGCGAGACGATCGTGAAGGACTGCAAGACCACGTGCTACAAGCAGGTCGAAGAGACGTGCTACAAGGACGTTTTGCACACCGTGTGCAAGCCGGTGTGCACGCCGGTGACGACGAAGCAGTGCTTCGCCGTGAGCAAGTCGATCTGCGAGACGCAGTACCGCGATGTGTGCAAGACCGAGGTGCGCGATGTGTGCGAGACCGTCTCCAAGGACGTGAGCAAGGTGGTGTGCGTGCCGAAGACCAGCACGAAGACCGTGTGCAAGTCGGTTCCGGAAACGGTCTGCGAGACGGTCTGCGTGAAGGGCCGGCTCAAGCTCGACCGCGTTCCAAAGTTCGTGTCGAGCTTCGACCCCTGTACGTGCTCCACGGTTCAGAAGGAGTGCGGCACGGAGTTGAAGCTCGTCCGCGAGCCGAGCCACAGCGAGCAGCGCCAGGTGACCCGCACCCGTAAGGTCGTCGAGCAAGTCGAGGAGACGACCTTCGAGAAGAAGGCGATCTGCGAGAAGCAGAACGTCTCCGTGACCAAGAAGGTCTCGATTCAAGTGAACGTGAAGGTGCCGATGAGTGTGAAGCGCGAGGCTCAGGGTGCCTACGCCGACCCGTCTTCGCTGGTTCCCGGTGCCGCGGACGCGGCCAGGAACGGTGCGAAGATTCTCGGCCCCGGCGCACTCGCCCCCGGAGCGGGCACCTTCGATGCCGACGGCCCCGGCCGCGTCTTCGTCGAGGGCGCGCAAGTGGTTCGCGACGTGACGACCAACGCGACCCGCATGACGCAGGTCAATGAAGTTCGCCGCGAGCCTTACAAGGTCACCAAGACCGTTCCCTTCGAGCAGATCACGAAGGTGTCCGAGCAGGTCGTGAGGATGGTACCGACCACCGTTCAGAAGTCCGTGCCGGTGACGACTTGCCGGATGGTGACGGAAGAAAAGGTGCGTCAGGTGCCGACGACGGTGACCTGCATGAAGCCGAAGTGCGTGACCAAGTGCGTGCCGTACACGGTGTGCAAGCAGGTGCCGGTGGTGGAGAAGGTGAAGGTGCCGTGTACGAAGACGGAGATGGTGCGGACGCCGGTGTGCCGCAAGGTTCCGGTCCAGGTGCCTGTGGAAGTGACCGTGAAGAAGCCGCGTTACGCTCCGTGCAAGGAGAATTGCAGCGGCCCCGGCTGCAGCAACCCGCAGTGTTCGAACTGCACCAGCGGCAAGCCCAAGGCCGCCCCATGCAGCGACTGCGGCAAGGCCGATTGTGCGAAAGCGGACTGCGGCAAGGCCGACTGTGCGAAGGGCCATTGCGGCTCGAAGTGCGGCCCGACCTGCACGACCTCGAAGTGCGCGACCGATGCATGTAGCCCGCGTCCGATCCGCGACTTCTTCGGCAAGCTCTGCTCGTGCCGCCTCGCCTGCGACCCGTGCAAGCCAGCCCCGTGCGCGGATGCTTGCAAGTAACAATCGGCGACCGTTCGGCGAGCCGCGGCAACCCCCGCGGCTCGCTTCGTTTTCCCCTGGGAGCGCGGCCGTCCCGGCCGCTTGGCTCAACAATAAACCGGCGCAAGGCTCGACCGCTTGAGCCTCGGGAAGGTGTTGCGGGCGGGACGCCCGCGCTCCCAGGGATGTCACTTCACGTGAAAGCGGCGCTCGTGCGAGATGGGCTGCGCGTTCTTCGGCTTCGCGAGGTGAACCTCGAACGGTTCGCCGACGCGGTTCCCGCACGCGTCTTCCAGCCGCAGATCGACGACGAGCCGATACTCGCCCGCCTTCCACGGTTGAGCCGGCGCGAAGGTCACCACCCGTTCGCCGCCACCGACCGTCGTTTCACCCGGCACCGATTTGCCCGAAGCATCCAAAATCGAAATCGTGGAACCGAGCAACGCCCGGTCGAGCGGCTTCCCCAATCGCAGAATCAGCGGCGCGTCCGACCCAGCCCGCGGTGCCATCAGCGACCACGTTCCGAGGTCGATTGCGCTCTCGTCCGGCGGGCCGACGCGAAACGTTTTCTTGAAATCGGCCGGGAACGGACGGCCCTCGGCGTCCTGCCACTCGCGGCTGAAGACCAGAGCATACGTATGCCCTTCTTCCAGGATCGGCCCGTCCTGTTCGCGCGGCACCAGTTCGCGCTTCACGCGGCCCGGATCGAAGAACAACGTCGCTCGCAAGCCGTCGGACGACCAGAGTTCCTCATCGAGTTCGAGGAAGGGCCGCTTCACTTCCCGGCCATCGTCGCGGATCAGCTTCACGTGCCGATAAATGTTCCCGCGAGTCATTTGACCCGAGAAGTGGACGTAGAGCCGCAGCGTGTTTTCGGGCAAGATATTCGCCGACGGGAAGACGGCCGCGATGCGAGTCGGCGGGCCGGGTGGCGGCTTCGCAATGCTCAACGCAAGCACGATCGGTTGCGGTTTCGCGTCGATCCGGATCTGGTACTTCACACCGGGCACGAGCGGAAACAGCGGTTCGAAGCGAAGTGTATTTTCGGCAATGGTCCACGTTCCCGCGACCGCTTGCCGCTTCGCGATCTCTTCGGGCGTGCCTTCACCGACGACCAGCTTGCAGGCTTTCGACAGTCCCAATCCCAGGGCTTTCAACTCGCGAAGCGCGTCCTTCTCGACGCCGGCGATCTCGACGATTCCCGCGACCACTCGCGCTTGAGGTGCATCCGCGGCCGTGAGAAGGAGCAACGCGAGAGCGTACATGAAGTGACTCCCAGGCGCATGCGGCTTCGCGCCCATCGCGAAGCCGCACGCGGCACAACCTTACGGCAGTTCGATCGTCTTCAGATCGAAGCCCGTGCCGTTGGTCACGAGCAAGATCGCGTGCGTGGCGTCGAGCTTATCGAGTTGCGTCACGCCCTTGAGGTCCGCGATCGTTTCGTACTTCACGCCGGCGATCTCGGTCGCGGGGCGGGCCGTGATCGCCTCGGCCCCGGTGAGCCCCTCGGCCGGAATCTTCATCACGCCGCGAGCCGAATTCGCGACCAGGATGTAGTCCTTCCCATCCTTGGTGTAAACGATCATGTCGAGCGGCATGTTGCGGTTGCCGAGTTCCGCCACGGTCGTGCCCTTCACCTTCGAACCGGCCTTGAGTTCCGAAATGGGAATCTTCACGAGTGGCGTACACTGGTACGTGGCCACCACCGATTCCTCGGTCCCGATTTTGTAGGCCACGAACGAACGGATCGGGGCGCGGGTTTCAATCGCGCCGTGAGCCCCGTGATAAATCTCGATCGCGGCACCCTTGTCCGCTTCCTTGAACGGGAAGTCGAACGTCCGCAGCGTGGACGCGAATTGCTCGTTGGAGAGACCGGCCACCATCAGCTTGCCGTTGATGAACGACATACTCGTGATGGAACTGGTCGCGCCTTTGCCAGCCGCGGGGTTCGGGATCGCGACCTTCGACGTCGGCACGTCCTTGAGGTTGACGGCTTCGAGTTCACCCGTGCGCTTGATGCAGACGATGGCCGGCTGGCCTTGGCCGGTGCCGCGCGTGATCGCGAGGTAGACGTTGCCGGAAGCGGGGTTCACCTTCACGTCGTTGATCTTGACTTCCTTCTCGGTGGTGCCGAGGAGGCTGGCGATCTTGGAGTCGACGCGTTCGATGTTGACGGCCTTCTCGCCGGCGGATTTCGTGTCGCCGGTCTGGACGGCGTAGATCGTGGCACCGGCGGAGTCGCCGATGAAGAGCACGCCCTTGGGGCCGAAGGCGAGGGCGGTCGCGGACTTGGCGTCCACGGTGCCCTTGGCGAGCCCTTCGGCCGCGCGAACGGAAACGGCCGACACGATCAGCGCGATCGCGGCAGCGAACAGCCTGGTACGCATGATGAACCTCGTGGGAGTGAGTGGGCGAGATGTCCGGGCGAACCATTCGGCTATTGTCGGCACGCCGCTGCTGCCGAGCAAGCGAATCTCCGATTTTCATTCGCTTCTCAGATGTCGTTGGGCGCGAGGAGATCCTCTGCGGCCCTTCGCGCGGTGTACGGGATGCTGGCACCGCGACGAACGAACACCTCGTCGCCCTTCACGTTGCCGTTGGCCCCATTCCTTTCTACATTACCCGTCTACCGCGCTTCCAGCCGCCGGGTTCGACCCTGGCGGTTTTTCGCGCTCTCGAACCTGCGGGCGGTCCGCGGTCGAACCTCGAACGACCCTGTCGAGGGGACTCAAGACGGCATCAACCTTTTAAACGGTTGCACCGCTCCCTCCCACGGAGATCGCGAATGGCCACGAAGAACAAAACCAACAAGAGCGTCCGCAAGCGGATCAAGGTGACCGGGACGGGCAAGCTGAAGTACTCGAAGGTCGGTCGGCGCCACTTGAACGCACACATGTCGGCAAAGCGGAAGCGACACCTCCGCCAGGCCGGTGTGATCGAGGGCCGCCCGAGCGTGCTCAAGAAGTACAAGATTGCCCTGGGCCTGCTGTAAGAGTGCCTCGGCACTCCGCACCCCAACACCCCCAACACATGATCCGAGGAGACGCCTGTGGTTCGCGCGGTAAATAAATCCGTCACGGCCGCCCGCAAGAAGCGGACGCGCAAGCTCACGAAGGGATTCCGACTCGCCCGGCACAACCTGTATCGCCAGGCCATCGTCACGCTGGTCCGAGCGCGAAAGTTCGCCTTCCGTGATCGTCGCGCGAAGAAGCGGATGTTCCGCCGGCTGTGGATCGTTCGCGTGAACGCGGCCTGCCGCATGCGCGGCATGCGCTACAGCGAGTTCATGCACGGCTTGCAACTTGCGATGGTCTCGCTCGACCGCAAGTCGCTGTCCGAGATCGCGATTCACGACCCAACCACGTTCGACACATTGGTCGAGATTTCTCGCAAAGCGATCCCGGCTCCCGTCGTTGCGGCCAAGTAAAGCTTGCAACTGAACGAACGAAAAGCGGAGGCCCTCGGCCTCCGCTTTTTTCATTCCCCACCGCTCATCAATTTCGAGACGGGCCGCGTCAGCTCGAAGTGGTTCATCACGATCACGGCCACCACCGTGAGCGGCACCGCGAGGAACATCCCGGGGATGCCCCAGAGCAAACCCCAGAAGGCCAGCGAGCCGAGGATCACCAGCGGGCTCAAGCCGACCGCGTGGCCGAGGAGCATCGGTTCGATCATGGAGGCGGAGATCAGTTGGCAGCCGAGCAAGAGCGCGGCCACCGCGAGGGGTTCCCAACCGGGCGGAAGTTGCAGGAAGGCGAAGCCCACGGGCAGGCAGTAGGCCACCACGCTGCCGATGTACGGAATGAAGTTGCAGAGGAACGTGAGCACGGCCCAGAGCAGTGAGAACTTCACGCCGAACGACCAGAGTACGAGGCCGACCGGCACCGCGAGGAACAGGCTGGAACGCACTTTCGCCTTCAAGTAGCTCACGATCGCGGCGTTGACCTGCCCCGCGAGGTGCAAGATTTCGTCGGCGCGCTTCGGCGCGTACGCTCGTCGGATGAGATCGGGAAATCGCGACGCTTCCAGCAACAGGAAGAGCAAGTAGAGCCCGACCACGCAGGCTTCGACGAACGCTGCCGCAGCCACGTTCAGAACCGGACCTGCAACCTGCGCCGCCATCGCCGCGAGTTGTTCGCCCGCCGACCCTGCCGATTCGTCCAACATGCCCGGCACGTGCAGTTTTGCAAAGTCTTGCACGCGATGAACGAGCGCGATCACCCGGTCTTGGAAGACCGGTAGCTCTTTGCTCAGTTCGAGCACGCTCATCTGAACGGCGAGTGCGAGCGCGATCAACAAGCCGACCGTGAAGCTCGCGAGTAGCACGAGCGAGATCGGCGCGGAGACGTGCTTGCGCAGGCGACTGTGATAGGGCATCAACACGTAGGCGAGGATCACGGCCATGAGCAGCGGCCGCAGCACCGAGGCCAATTCCTTGAGCAGGAACCAGCCGAGCGCGGCAATGACCATGATTGCCGCAATGGACACGAGGGACGAGCGCCGCGAATCTGGCGAAGAGCGAATCGGTTGAGTCATGGTCTCGGAATCGTATCGTCTGACAGGCCCCCAGGCCACTGAACTCGCACCGCAGGGTATACCCATAGATTAAGGCACTCGCGGCTTCTCCAGTTGGGTGGCTTGCCAGAAAGTGCCCGTGACCGCGACGGTATACCCATAGATTAAGGCACTCGCGGCTTCTCCAGGCGAACCGGCGACGTAAGTCGCCGGGTTTCAATCGCACCCGGCGACTTACGTCGCCGGTTCGCCACGTCGAATTCAACCGAGACCGACCCGGTTTCGCCGAGGCACTGCTGTGCGTTTATCAAAACGTGCCCACCCATCGCGAGCGAGTCGAGCAGTACGTGCTCGCCAATTTGCGGGCGAACTTGGACACCGATCGAACGCGATTGGCCGAGGTACTCAAACGGTTGGAAGCCGATTCGCGAAGTGCGGCCTCGCATCAGTGAGCCTTTCCTGGGAGTAGGACTCGGTTTGTGAGACACGCAATAAAACCCGGTTTCTGCTTTGGAAACCGGGTTTTTTGAAAGCCATTAGAAACCCGGTTTCCAAAGCAGAAACCGGGTTTCAAGGCTCCGGGTTTGCAAAGTGAGCTCTGCACCCGCCATTCCTTCACTTGCCTTTAACGGCCAATCGCGCACAGCCCGCGGCGCCGATGAAGCCCGCGTCCGACCCCAAGGACGCGAACTTCACCTTCACCGATTTGGTCGGGAAGGGAAGCCCGAAGCGGCGAACGTGGGCCTCGATTTTCGAGCGGAACCACTCCCCAGCCGCGACCATCCCGCCGCCGAACACGATCATCTCGGGATCGACCGTCGCGATCACGGCACACGCCCCGAGCGCGAGGTAGTAGGCGGTATCGTCGACGACTTGCCGTGCGAGTTCGTCTCCGAGCAAGGCGAGATCGAAGACTTCTTTCGAAGTGAATTCGTCGTCGTTGGCGGTATAGTACTGGCGGAGTTGGGTGTCGCCTCGCCAGGTAGCGAGTCCCTCGCGGGCGCGTTTGACGACGTTGGTGGCGCTGGCGTAGGCTTCGAGGCAACCGCGCGCGCCGCAGCCGCAGAGGCGACCGCAATCGGGGCGGTCGATTCGCAAATGGCCGAGTTCGCCGCCGTGGCTGTGCTCGCCTTCGACGATCACGTCGCCGAGGATGATGCCTCCTCCGACGCCGGTGCCGAGAGTGAAGAGTACCATGCTCTTGGCGTCCTGACCGGAACCGACCCAGAACTCGCCGTAGGCCGCCGCGTTCGCATCGTTCTGATACACGGTCGGCTTGCCGAACGCTTTCAGGATGTGATCGCGAACGGGAACGTTCTTCCACGGTTTGAGGTTGGGCGGATCGAGAATCAGGCCCGCCTTGATGTCCATGAGGCCGGGCGTCGCCACTCCGATCGCCGTCACATCCGCCATCTTCAAGTTGGCGGCGGCAACGGCCCGGCGAATCGTCTCGCACATCGTTTCGAGGCCGGCAACTTGCCCGCGCTCGGGGTTCGTGTCCATCACGGCCGGCTCGGAGAGAGCCCGGCCCTCGTCCGTCACGGCGGCCGCCTTCATCGTCGTGCCGCCCACATCCAAACCCACGAATACGGACATGGCAACCCCAGGATACGCGAAAGTTCAACTCAAACTGCTGTTGTACCGAGCAAACCCGCCGGTGGAAGTGCTTTCCGAATTCGCGATTTCTCAGGCGGGGCCACAATCGGCGGGATTCAGACGGGAATCGCGACTCGCAAGAGAACAATGATCTAGAGTTCGATTGATTCGGCCGGCTTCGGACTGCCCGCCGACCCCACGCCCCGTGATCGCACCCGGCTAGACCCGTTAGTATGCCCGCCATGGAACCACTCACGCCTCAGGTGATGCACAAGCTGGTATTCACCATCCTCGTCCACGGGTTGCCGGACTCGCAAACCGGGATCGCGTTGGACGTGCTGGCGGAGGCGTTGAAGAGCCCGAACGGCCAGGTTCGCGAGCTGGCGGTGGTGGCGCTCACCGATTTGGGCGTGTCGCCTTCAAAGCGCGTGGCGCTGCTCAAGGAGGCGCTCCGCGATCCGTATTCGCGGGTGCGCCGTCGCGCCACTCGCGCGCTCGGCGATTTCGGCATCCACGGACAAACGGCCCTGGTTCAAATCACGTCCGGGCTCCGCGACCCCGACCCGAGCGTTCGCCGCGATTCCGCCGGCACCCTGGGTCGCTTCGGACCCGTGGCGGGGCCTGCCGTACCGGGGCTCGTGAACATGCTGTTGGAAACGGAAACGCGGACGCGCGTCGTCGCGGCCACGGCCCTCAAGCGCATCGGTCGGGCCGCGATTCCGGGGCTCATGCTCGGGCTGGAACACTCGAACGCGGAACTGCGGGGCCGCTGTGCAACGCTGCTCGGGCAGATCGCGCCGCACGATCACCACGTGGCCCAGGCACTGCGAATCGTGGTCGCCGATTCGGATGCCGACGTTCGAAGGCGAGCCGGCGAAGCGTTGATCCAGACCCCCGTGCCGATGGCCACGCCGGTGCCGGAAGAATCGGAAGAATTCGCGGTCGCGGTGGGTTGATCAAGAGACCAACTCATCGATCGGCTTGCCGAAGGGGAGTACCGGGTGGGGTCGGCCGCTGCCGTCCGGGTACTGCGTATTCACGTCGATGCCGAGGTGCTGGTAGACGGTGGCGAGCACGTCTTGCGGGCTCTTCGGATTCGCCTTCGGGTAAGCACCGTGCGAATCCGAAGAGCCGACCACGCGACCACCCTTGATCGGGCCACCCGCCATCACGCCGCTGAACACGTTCGGATAGTGATCGCGGCCCGCGTCGTTGTTCACCTTGGGCGTGCGGCCGAACTCGCCCCAAGCCAGCACGAGTGTCGTGTCCAGAAGCCCCCGCGAGTCGAGGTCTTCCATCAGGGCGGAGAAGGCTCGATCCCAGCGCGGCAAGAAGCCGAGCCGCAGCGACTCGAAGCCCTTCACGTGCGTATCCCACCAGCGCAGATCGACGGTGACGATTCGCACGCCGGCTTCCACGAGTCGGCGAGCCAGCAACATGCGCTGTGCCCAGTTCGGCGCGCCGCAACGGTTCGACGCCTTCGGGTCGAACTCCGGCATCATCCCGTAGCGTTCGCGAACCTTCTCCGGCTCGCGGTCGAGGTCGAAGGCATCGCGCGCTTTAGGGGAAGTCAGCATGTCCCACGCCTTCACTTGGAAGCGGTCGAGCGCGTCGAGTTGGCCGGTGCTCTCGACATCGCGACGGAGCTTGTCGAAGTCCTTGAGCAGCGTCTTGCGGTCGCCGACATTCTCGTGGGAGAGTCCGGTGGCGAGCGAGAAATTGGGCACTTTGAAGGGGCCGCGCTGAGCGGGGTCGGCGATGGTTTCAAATGCCTTGTGAGAAACGCCGAGATACGCGGAGCCTGCGCCGGGCGTGTGTTTCGGGATCATGACGTAAGCTGGCATCGTCGGGTTCTGATGGCCGATCTGCTTCGAGACGATCGAGCCGATACTCGGGTGAACGTTCTCGTCCGGGGCGATGCCGCTGTTGTAACCGGTGAAGCATATTTGGTCGCCGGTGCTGTGGCCCGCGTCGTGGTGGTGCAAGCTGCGCACGATCGACCACTTGTGCATGAGCTTGGCGGACAAGGGCAGCATGTCGGAGAGGCGGATGCCGGGCACGCTGGTTCCGATGGTGCCGAACTCGCCGCGATACTCGACCGGTGCGTCGGGCTTCGGATCCCACATGTCGATGTGGCTGGGTCCGCCGCGCATCCAGAGCAAGAGGACCGTGTTCAGCTTCGAAGCCGTGGGCTTCTTCTCATCCGCACGCAACACGTCGCTCAGGCCCAATCCAGCGGCACCGAGAAGACCGGCCTTCACGAAGCCGCGACGACTCGTGCCCATCGTCTTGTGGAAGTCTTCGCAACCGACGCGATTGACCGAGGATGAGGGCATGAAATGAACTCCGGCGGCGGGTATCGAACGCGACGGTGCTTCTGGCAGGATTGGTGGAGTTTACCAGTTCGCATTCCACTTCGCCACAGGGAATTGTGCAAAGCATCCTGCCGCGACGTGAGTCGCCGGCACCACCTTCGAGAAGAATCTCCCCGCCACACCCGCCGCGTTCCTCGACGGCCCTTCGACGCCAAGAAGTTCTCGGCGAGTTGATCGCGCCTTGCCGATTAGTCGCACGGCGGAATCCGCGGAGCGACCCGCGCGTCGTCGTAGAAGGACACGTCGCGGCTATCACCCAGAATCAGGCCTTTTCGGCACTGCTATTCCTGAACGTGGAAGAATCGTCACGGTACGCCAGCGTCGCTATCTCGTCGATGGTGTCGATCTCGCCGAGTCCACCACCGACGCAACGCTCGTTCGGCTTTCCTGCGTGGATGACGATGCACAAGGACAGCAACTCGAGGTTCTCTGGGAATCAGAACCCGATGCTGAATTGCTCGCTGGATCTGGCTGGGATCATCTCGCGGCTCGCGGTTTCGACCCGCCGAAGCTGTTCTCAGCGTATCTGCACACGCTCCGGTGGAACTGCGTCACGGCGACGAACCCGAAGCTATTCCAGGCGCCGTTCCGGGCCGGCATCAAGATCGATGCCTACCAGATCGAGCCGCTCCGCAAAGCTCTGCTCCTTCCTCGCGTGAACCTGTTCATCGCCGACGATGTGGGTCTCGGCAAAACGATCGAGGCCGGTCTGATCGCCCGCGAACTGCTGCTCCGCAAGAAGGTCCGGGACGTCGTCGTCGCCTGCCCCCTTCCGTGCTGCCGCAGTGGCAGGAGGAACTCGAAAACCGATTCGGCCTGATGTTCCAGGTTCTGGATCGCGATTACATCCTGAACACGCGGCGGGAGCGGGGATTCTCGACCAACCCGTGGAAAACGCACACCCGGTTCCTGATCTCACACCGGCTCCTGATCGACGAGCAGTACACCAGTTCGATGCGGGATTGGCTCGGCGAGTTCCGCCCCGGCTCGCTCCTGATCCTCGACGAATGCCACCACGCGGCCCCCGCCAGCAGTTCCCGTTACGCCATCGACTCGAAAATCACTCGTGCGATCCGAGACCTGCGGCGAACAACTCGCCGACCGTGCCGAGAAAGCACTGACCGCACGCGGGACCGATGAATCGAAGAAGATGCTGGAGATTCTCGAAACCCAGAAGAAGCGGATCGAATCGACCTCCACCAAGCAGGCCGCCGAGACGCAACTCCGCTTCGACTGGTCCGGCGAGGAACAGCGCCAACTCGAAGCGGACAAGCGGCACTGGGTGCGGCGACTGGCCCAGATCGAGACGGAGTTGAAAGAGGAACCCAAACGAATCCGGGACGTGTACGAAGTGAAAGCCCGCCGCATCGAGCCGGTCGGTCTCGTGTACCTCTGGCCCGTGAGCGGCTGACGAACCGCGACCGTCAGGGAGCGATCCGGCAAGGAAGCGAACACGTGCACACATCGGCAGCGTGTACGAATCGATCATGGGCTACCGGTTGGAGAAGGCCGACGGCCGCAGCATCGCCTTCAAGGCGAAGAAGCGCGGCGGCGCGCCCGTCACCGTGAATCTGGAAGCCCTGTTGAAGAAGAGCCCGGCCGAGCGCGGGAAGTGGCTCGCTGAGCACGCCGACCAGAAGCTCGACGGCAAGCCGCTGGCCGCGCTCAAGGCCGCGGATTCGGTGGAAGGGCTGGTCGCGGCGCTGGAGAAGCGAGTGGCCCGCGCCCCGACGCCAAACATCGTCCCCGACGGCGGCATGGTGTTCCAACCGTCCGACGAACGCCGCCGCTCCGGTTCGCACTACACGCCGCGGGCGCTGACGGGGCCGATCGTGCGGAAGGCACTCGAACCGGTGTTGGCCGCGCTCCGCTCCGAGGACTCCGCGTCGCGGCTAAACGGTATCGCGCCGGAACAGATCCTCGCGCTCAAGGTTTGCGATCCGGCCATGGGTTCCGGCGCGTTCCTCGTCGAGGCCTGCCGCCAACTCGGGGAACCTGGACCACTCGCTGAAATGCGGCGACTCGCTCGTCGGCCTCACCGCGAAACAGATCGCGGACCTCAACTGGAAGGAATCCGACTCGCAGGTGTTCGGCCAGGATCAGTTCCGAAAGCGGATCGCGGAGGCGCTGAAGTGCCGCAACGAAATCCGCAACGCGCCGGAAGGGGCAGTGGACGCGAACAAGGAACAGAAGCTCCGCAGCGCCGACGAACTACTCGAGCCGATCCGCTTCGGCGGCAACCTCGCCATCGCAGCGTTCTTCTCCGCGGACAAGGACAAGAAGCGCGAAGAGAATCGCGGCATCTTCGCCGGCCTGATGGGCGAATACCTCGTGACCGGCCTGCACCGCCCGAACAAGGAGGAAGCGACGCTCCGCGAGGGCCCGCACCCGGTGACGCCGTTCCATTGGGAAATCGAGTTCCCGGAAGTGTTCGGCGAGCAGCCCGACCGAAACCCGGTTTCTGCTTTGGAAACCGGGTTTCTCAGTGCGTCCCGAGA
>JAYTGN010000320.1:0-9809 GCA_043733485.1 Gemmataceae bacterium | reverse complement strand
GCGACGGATGGCGGACCGTCGCTGGCGCGTCCGGCTAACGGACAGATCGATCAGTTGCCGTCGCGAAGCCGCAAGCGGCAGACACTGAAACGACATCCCAGTGCCGCACCCAGCGCTCCGAGCAACACGTCGGTGATGCAGGGCGAATGCTGCGCGAACGCGGTCTGCCCCACTTCAAAAATCGCGGAGACCACCAGCCCGAGCACCGCGGCTTGGCGAATCGAATCGTTCGGTCCCGCAGAATCGGACGGCCGGAGTAACGCACCGCCGAGCCCAAAGAGGATGCACTTGGTGAGCATCTCTTCGAGGGCGAACAGCGGGTTCCCCCGTTCCAACGGCAGGCCCGGAATCCAGTCGAACGGCAACGGCGGGTCCGCAACCAGTTCGAAGGGTTGCCAACTGATGAACGCCAACCCGGCGAACCAAAGGACCGCGAGACTCACCCGGAACCGCGCGGCGACAATCCATCCGAAGACCGCCCCCACCGTACCCATCGCGGAATCGGTCGCACTCGGCACCCGCGACTTCACAATCAGTTGGAGCGCTTCCATACCCACAGCCAAAGCCACCGCGACCAAGACCACTCGAATCGGCGGCAGTCGCGCGGTCTGGCGAGCGAGCAAGCCCACCGGTACGAACAAGCCGAACACTTGAAGCAACCTCGCCGTTCGCCCCCAGGTCGCCTCGCCCGTCAGTTCGGAAAACGGCACGTACACCACGTCGTCCCGGAGTTTGCGATAGAGATCGCGCGGGCTCGCCGTCAGGTCCATCGGCAACAGCTGGATGAACGCCAGCAGCACCAGGTACGCAACGAGCAAGCGGCTCGCAGGCTCCGCTCCGTTCCAGGCGGCCTCGGCGTGCGCCATGAGCCATCGCCCCGCGATCACCCAACCAACCATTCCCAAAACCGCGCCGAGACCCTGACACAGTACGTCGGAACCGGAACACGTCCGTTCCGGGACATACAGCTGGGCGAACTCGACGGCTGCCGCGAAGGCCAGACACGCGGGCAAGAGTGCGACGCCGAGCAGTGCGTCGCCCTTTCGGGTCGAGCGTCCCGTTTGCAAGAACCCGAGCAGTCCGAATCCGAGCGGGATTCCCAGCATCACATTGGCGATGCCGTCCGACCGCGATTCGATCCACCAGCGATTCGTCATCGCCCATCGGAAGGCGGCTACCACTTCGGCCCAGGGTCGCGAGTGATAGTCGAAGGGAACGAGGCTACCGTAGACGGTGAAGGCGACGATGCCGAGCACGAGTAGGCCGAGCGCGCGGCGAGCGAAATGCCGGTCGGCCATCACCGGCCCGCTCCGTGCGGGGGCTTCGCCTTCTTCTCGGCCTGCGCCTTCTCGAACGCCGGCATGAACAGGTAGGCTGGTTTCGAGGTCACGTTCCGGATGACGTCCTCGCGGGAGGCCTTGCCCAGGTCGTCTTGCAGCACCCAATCCAGCACCTTGAGTTCGAGCAGCAGGATGCCCAGCGCGAGCGGCATCATCATCCAGCCGGCGAAGTCGTGGAACACGCGATCGCCGAGTTCCTTCCCCGCTTCATTGTAAAGTACGCCCGTGAGCGCGATGCGGACCACGTTCGAAAGGATCGCGATGGGCACTGCCGAGAACAGAATGATGACCTTGTCCAACCAGGGCCGGCGAATCACGATGGCCATCCCCGCGGAGAGCGTGAAGAACGTAAGCAGCATGCTCAGGCCGTTGCAGGCGTTCTTCACTTCGAGAACGTGGTCCTGGCAGTGCAGGATCATGCCTTCTCGGTAGGTGGGGTAGCCGATGGTTTGCAGCACGAATTCGGTGGCGATCGCCGCGACCTTTTGGAGCGGCCAACCGAGCGTGACTTCAACCGAGTACGGCAGCGGGAACATGAACAGCAGGAAGGCCAGCGAAGGCCACAGCCAGCGGAGGGCGACCGTCCCGCCGAGCAAGAGCGTCGCCCCGCACAGATTGATGACGAGCGAAAGCCCCTGAAGCCATTCCTTGCCGGTATTCGTGAGCCCGGCGACGAGGAAGAGTGCCGCCCCGCCAACGATGAACGCCAAGCCGAGGGGATCGGGCCACGCGATCTCCGTCGGTGCCCAAACACGCCACATCCAGGCCAAGTACACCGAAAACGCCGGAACGAGGAACCCGTGGGAGTAATCCGGCTTCAGCCACTGCTCGAAGGAATACCGCATGAGCGGGAAGTACACGAACCCGAGCACTCCGACGATTGCGACGAGCGCAGCGATCCATCCGGGGGAGCGAATCGTCTCGGCGGCAGGCTTGGCAGTCACGAAAGTTCCTCGGATCGTGGCGAACGCGGGCTTCGCGACGAGTTCAGCTTACACGATAATCCACTTCAGACCTAGAGGGCCGCAGCCGTACGCTTGAAGTCTAGGACAGAAACGCGAACGCGCTCTCCTCGGGCTCCGCGAGTTGTGCCCTCCCAAAAAGAATCCTCGGTACGACCCGAATTGTTGATCTATAGTAAGGCTCATCCTGGTTATGATGACTGAACCAGACGTGTAGGGGGTCTTCGGATCGTGAACGACCCACTGATTGCCAAGTTTGCCGAGGCGTGCGGTGCGGCCAACCCGTTGAATCTGCGGGTCGGCCTCGCCGATGGTAGCGTCTTGGCCGAAGGAAGCGTCCAACAACCGTTCACACTAATCGGTCGCGACGAGGCCTGCGACGTCACGTTGAACGATCCGGAAGTGAATCCGCGCCACGCGTGGTTTCAGGTGGTGGCCGGTCGCGTTTACGCGCTCGACCTGGGAAGCCGCGCGGGGCTCGTCTGGCCGGATCGCGCGAAGCGGGCGGGCTGGTTGGACGTGGACGCCCCCGTGAGCGTGGGGCCGTTCAAGATTCAACTTCGCGCCCCGGTTTCTCGGACCGTCGGCGAGCCGGGACCCGATCCGCTCGGTGCAGACCCAAACCTCAACCGCACCCGGCCGATCGTTCAACTCGACTTCCGCAACGGGAAGCGAGCCAAGGACCGTTGGACCGTGAATCGTGCGGTCACGCTCGTCGGCCGTTCGGAAGGCTGCAAACTGCAACTCCAGGCCGACGATATTTCCAGCTACCACTGCGGTCTGGTTCACACTCCGATTGGCCTCTGGGTCGTCGATCTCTCGGGCCGCGGCGTGGTGGTCAACGGCGAGCGAATGCGCGTGGCACCGCTGACGCACGGCGCGGAACTTTGGGTGGGCCGATTCCTCATCGGTTGCCACTATCCCGCGCTGGGGGAGACTCCGAGCGCGAGCCGGGCCTCCCTGAGCGGCACGCGGCTCGCCGGAAGCGCGAAATCGGGTTCCCCTTCCAAGAACGGATCGAACGGGCCGCCAACGCGGCCCACCCGGGTGCTTGCTGCGATTGCGGAAGATGAAGTCGCGCTGGGGGGAATGCCGACGCACGATCCGCTGTCGGGTTTGCCGAGCTCGCACATCATGTGCGATGCCTTTCAGCTTTCGTCGTCGAGCGGGCCGATTTCCGCACCGATCTACGTCCAGGGCTCCGGCCCCACGCCTCCCCAAATTCCCACTCCGAGCGTTTCGCGGCAGACTCCGGCCCCCATGCCGCACCTGCGCTCCGTCCTCCCGTTCGCGACCGGCGATGCCGCGCTCGCGCCCCTCCTCAAACAATTGAGTGAGATTCACGGCCAGATGCTCGATCAGTTCCAACACTCGCTTCAACTCGTCGCCAAATTGTTCGGTCGCATTCCCGCTGCCGATGCGTCCGCCTTACAGCGCGAACTGGCTCGAATCGGGGAGTTGAACGCAGAACTCGGTAAGCTTCAAACCGAAGTGACTCGCCAATCGCTCGCCCAACTTGCCGAGCACTCGCGGCCCACGGCCAGCGATCCGACGCCGATGCCCGGCCTCGCGCCGCTCGGGTCCATGAGCCGCATTCCGAATACGTCCGAGGCGATCCAGGAATGGGTCGAACACCGGATCGGCATTTTGCAAACGGAACGCCGATCCCGCTGGGAGAAGCTGAGTAAACTCGTGAGCGCGGCATCGCGCGAGCAAGAACACGATCGCTAATCGTTCAGCGGTTCCACATCGACGGCAACGCGCACGCTGTGTTGGCCGCCGCCCAGGATCACACCCTTCAACGGGCTCACGTCGTCGTAATCCCGGCCCCACGCCAGCAAAATGTGCCGATCCGACGGTACCTCATTGTTCGTGGGATCCAGATCGACCCAACCCGCATCTCCGCAGAAGAGCCGCACCCAGGCGTGCGTGGCGTCCGCACCGATCATGCGTTCCCGACCCGGCGCGGGCACGGTGGAAAGGTACCCGCTTACGTATCCGGCCGCGAGGCCGAGCGAACGCAAGCACGCCAGTTGAAGGTGTGCGAAATCCTGGCAGACGCCACGTCGCTCCGCGAACACCTCCGCCACCGGAGTGGCCAGCGTCGTCGCACGCGGGTCGTAAGTGAACTCGGCGAAAATGCGCTGCGTCAGTTCCAATCCGGCTTCGAGAATCGGTCGTCCCGGCGTGAAGGAAACCGCGGCGTACTCCGCGTACTTCTCGTTCAACGGCACGTACCGCGAGGCGTGAAGGGATTGAAACGCATCCAGCCATTCGGCCGAGCGATCGAACGCGAGCCGATCGCGGACGGATTCCCACGGCGGCGTCGCGTTCGGCTCGGGAATGATCCTCGGCTCCACCGCGATCCGATGCTCGACCTTCACCGTCAACTCGCGGTGCGGCTCCTGAATCGTGAAGTACTCGATCGGGTTGCCGAAGTAGTCGATGCGTTCTTCGATGACGGCGGGATCGGGCGTGATCGCGAGGATAGACTCCTCGGCCTGCTGCCAGGGGCAAGCTCGCGGCACGAGGTGCGCGACGTTTTGGCAGAGCGAAACGGGTTCGCCGTAAACGTAGGTCGTGGAGTGCGAGATGCGGTAGCGAATCATGGGAAGCTCGAATCTGGGAACGCGAACGGGAGCCTCTCGGCTCCCGTCGCGCATCCGAAAAGCCAGATGACTTACTCGTTGCGGAATTCGTTGTGGCAGTTGCTGCAGCTGGCGTCGAGCTTCTTGAGCAGGCCCGTCAGCTTCTTCGCATCCGCCTTGGCTCCCTTGTTACCTTCCTCGGCGAGTTCCTTGCCCGTGCCGGCCATATCCTTGGCCCACTTCTCCCACTTCTTCGTCATCGCCGGGCTGGTCTTGGCTTTGTCGTTGGGCAGCTTCTCGGTGTAGACGGCGAGAGCCGCCGAACGCGCGCCGAGGAGTTCCGCGGCCTTCGGATCAATCGCGCCGCTCTTCATGCCGTCGCGGATGTCCTTCTCGATGTTGTTCCCGCCAGACTTGGCGAGTCGAAACTGGGACATCACGTCTTCGAGGTCGAACTTTCCTTCGATGGCCTTGAGAGCGGCAGGATCGGCCTTGGGAGCGGACAGCCCCTTGGCCGCCTCGACAGCACCCGCGATATCCTTCTTGTCGAGGGCGAGCAACACCTTGGCGGCCTGGCCTTGAGTCGCCTCGTCGCCGTAGATGCCGATGCTCAGCACGAGTCCCTTGGCGGTGCGGATCGCACCCTTGCTTTTCTCGGGGTTGGCGGCGATGGTTTCGAGCTTCTTCTGAAGTTCGGCCACGTCCGCCGCGGTGGCGGCCTTGGCGGAATCCTTCGGCAGTTCCAGCGGGGCAGCCGTGGCCGCGGCCCAAACACAACAGGCGGCAAGAGCCGCGCCGCACGTCAGTCGAAGATGCGACTTCACGAACGTCTCCTGGGAAAAAGTTGCGGTGATCCGAGGCGGTGGGTGGAAGGCGGGCCGTCCGCTTCGGGCCTCTCGGAACTATTATTGCACACGAGTGTCCGGTGGACAGAGGCGATCCCGTTTTGCGAGCCGTGTGCTAACCTTTAGGAACGGGCGATCGGTGGAGCATCACATGAGTTGGTTGAGAAGAAGCGTCGGACTCGAGAGGTTGATGATGCGCAGGCGATCCCTGCTAGCGTTGATCGGTTTAGGCTGTTGTGCATTGGCTGGGTTCCACGCTCATGCTCACCGCAACGACCTGAAGGCACCGTTCGACACGAGTCGGGCTAAGTTTTCTCAAGTCCGTATCGGAATGACTCCCGATGAGACGAAAGAGATACTCGGCCCGCCCGGATACCTCTCTTTGACTCGCAACGATGCGAAAACGTTTGCGTACATCAGTGGGAGCGAGAGTTATTGGGCCGAACACTCCTACTCAATCGAGTGGTGGGAGAATGAGCTTGCAACCATCACGGTCACCTTTTTCGGTCGCAAGGGAAACGTCCGCGTGATTGAGGTCAAGCGAGCTCAGAAGACACCCCTCGAAATCTTCGACTCGCTGGCCCCGCGCGTGGTTTGTCTTTGGCTGATCGTGGTCGGCACAGGACTGATCCTATTTTCCCTCGTTCCGAACCGCTCGAGCCCGTGCCGGCAGCGTCAGGAATTGACAGGATGAACAGGATCGACGGGATTTAGAACCCGATCTCATCCCGTCGATCCTGTTCATCCTGGCTCGCTGCATGGATACTTGTTGGAGAAGACGAATGACTCGAAAATGGCTGTATCTGGGAGTGGGTCTGATTGCGCTCGCCACGACGTTGACGCTCGTCTATTTCGACAGGCTTATCGTGCCCGATCTGGGCGAGTGGCGGATGGATCAGGTACTTTTGGGCATGACTCCGGCTGAAGTTGAAAGGCACATGGGACGCGAAGGGGAGCCGCAGTTCACCTATAGTTCCGGTGACCCCCGACGCATGCCGATTCGCGACTACTTCGGCCGACGATGGGACTCTTGTTACAGCACCCTGATCGTCTACTTCGACGGACCGCGAGGGGGTTCGACCGCAGTTTCCATCGTGCGACAAGGTAAAAATCCACCTCAAATCGAGTATCTCTGGTGGTCTCGCATCGGAATCGCACTCCTCTTTCTCCTCGGCGGCTGGCTCACGGCCTTCGAGTGCGGCTTCGAGATCAATTACTGGTTCCCACGGGCCAAGCCGCCCTATCGAGCCTACCAACCGCTTGAACCCGAGCACCACTTCTGACACAAAAGGAGTACACGCCTCGCCCGTCGAACGAGTATCACCATGACGACGTTGGCCCCTCCCGTTTCGCGCGTTCCCGATTCTCGCGGCCGATTCGGCCCTTACGGCGGGCGGTTCGTGCCCGAGACGCTCATGTTCGCGCTCGGCGAACTCGACGACGCGTACCGCGAGGCGAAGCACGATCCCGCGTTCCAGGCCGAGTTCCATCGTCTGCTGAACGACTACGTGGGCCGACCGAGTCGGCTTTACTTCGCCGAACGGCTCACGCGGGAAGCCGGCGGCGCCCGAATCTATTTGAAGCGCGAAGACCTCAACCACACCGGGGCGCACAAGATCAACAACGCCCTCGGGCAGGCGATGCTCACGAAGCGGATGGGGAAGAAGCGGGTGATCGCCGAGACCGGGGCCGGGATGCACGGCGTCGCCAGCGCGACGGCTGCGGCACTCTTCGGCATGAGTTGCCGCGTCTACATGGGAACGGAAGACATTCGCCGCCAGGAGTTGAACGTCTTCCGCATGAAGGCGATGGGAACGGAAGTGTTCCCCGTCACGTCCGGTAGCAAGACGCTCAAGGACGCGACCAACGAGGCGATGCGCGAGTGGATGAGCACCGTCGAAGACACGCACTACATCATCGGGTCGGTGGTCGGCCCGCATCCATTCCCCATGATGGTCCGCGATTTTCAATCGGTGATCGGCCAGGAGACGAAGTCGCAATGCCTCGAACGGGTGGGCCGATTGCCCGACGTGGTGCTGGCCTGCGTGGGGGGCGGCAGCAACGCCGCCGGCATGTTCTACCCCTTCGTCGAAGACACGAGCGTGGAACTGGTCGGAGTCGAGGCCGGCGGTCGCGGGCCACAACTCGGCGGCCATGCCGCGACGCTCAGCTTCGGCCAACCCGGCGTCCTCCACGGCAGCTTCAGCTACGTGCTGCAAGACGACGACGGCCAGACCGCCGACGTTCACTCCGTCTCGGCGGGCCTCGATTACCCCGGCGTCGGCCCCGAACACAGTTTTTGGTTCGACGAGAAGCGCGTCCGCTACTGCAGCGTGACGGACCGCGAGGCTCTGGATGCGTTCCACCTCTGCGGACGGCTCGAAGGCATTCTGCCGGCGCTGGAAACGGCGCACGCCGTGGTCGAAACGATGAAGGTCGCCGCGAAGCGGAACAAGGACGACGTGGTGGTGCTGTGCTTCAGTGGCCGGGGCGACAAGGACTGCGCCGAAGTGGCCCGACTGACGGCGAAGTGATTGTGGCCACATCGCTTTGCTGAGATATTTTCCGGCCATGATGCTCGAATTCGCCATGAAATCAAGCACTTCGCGTGACTCGCCGCGGGCCATACTGGCCATGCTCACTTTTCCCGGCGACGCAAGTCGTGTCATGGCGGAATCCTCCAACGAACCGGAGCACGACCAAGGTGGCCATGCTCCGACAGGTGCCTGGGCGATGTTGAAAGCGGAGTAGCGGGCGAGATTTGAGCCGCGAGAAGCGTACGATCCGTGGGAGGACATGCAAATGGAATTTTGAAATGCGGGAAGCGTGAACCGATTTTCAACATACTACATGGCCCATCAGCGAATAAGCTCGAACTTCGTTACGATACCATCCGGCTTACCGTCTTTCAGGACAATGAACGCGGTCACATCGCGAGAACGCATTTCCTCCTTGGCCATTTCAATTCGCGTTTCAGCGGTTAGTGTCGGCAACAACTCCTTACGCATGACGCAAGAGACTTGTCCGCCGAGATCCATGTGCCCATCTGCGTTAGCCAGTGCGTCGAACACCGACTTCTCGTCAAGAGTTCCGATCATACCCCCTTGGTTATCCACGACGGGGAACTGAGAGAATCCGTTGTCTCGCATCATGCGGACGAATTCGCCGATTGTTTCCTCTGGCCTCGCACAAACGACGGGACCTACCATGACATCCGCTACGGTGCCAGCGAACCGTAGACAGAGTTTGCGAATCCGGTCGATGCACCGTCGCGCTTCTTTCATCGTAATCGCCAGACCGAACTTGTGCGTGATAACGTTGCGAGCATTCCGAAGGTGATCGGCAAGATCTCGCTCATCCCGAGCGATTTTCCCGTCAGTGAGCAACGTCTCGATCACCCTCTTCATGTTGTCCCCTTGCTTCTCCACAGGTACGTTCGCCATATGGCAGTAGCAAACCTCAAGTGCATTGAAGGCCTTGTCGAATGCGGCCTTTACGCACCCAGATTCGGCTTCTCGAACTGCGCCTGCCAGAACCTGCGACCAGTCGGACATTGTTTTGTACCCGTTCGACACGATAGTGACTTGAACTGCTCACTAGCAGTTTGGGCTCATCATCGCGGATCCTACGCATGAGTCAAGGACTCGTATGAGCTCCGAATCCGCCGTTGCTCCGCTGGGCGGTGGTCCGCGTGTAGTCGCGATGGGATTTCCGCCGAGTCCTCTCTTCCGAGTGTAGATGCATCAAGCCGTTTGTGGGTGGCAGCGGTTGATCGGGAGAACTCAATCATCGCTTCGGATTTGCTTTGCGACAGGGGGGGCCTCAGACAATAATCTCACTGAATCACCACCCGCGCGAGGCATCCGATGGCACCCCCGATTCCGTTGAGCGACGGCCAAGACTTTGCCCAACGGTGGCATTATGCCCGAGGTGAGCGGCCGAAACGAATCCTGCCCAAGTAATACAAAGTGGAACGGCTAGATCACCCTGGCTGAAACCCGATGCCACGAGGGTAGTGAAACTGCCCAGATTACCGTTTATCGCCCAGATTCCGCCTCAACTTCCGTTCTCTAC
>JAYTGN010000319.1:0-23518 GCA_043733485.1 Gemmataceae bacterium | reverse complement strand
CGCTCTGCATAAAGCGGCCGGGACGGCCGCGCTCCCAGGGAACTGGCGAAGCCTCGATGGCGGAATCCTCGGTCGCTGCGACGACATGATCCACGTGCGCGGGAACAACCTCTACCCCGCCACCATCGAAGCGATTATCCGTCGATTTCCCGGCGTCGCGGAATACCGTATCTTGGTAGATCACCGTGGGCCGCTGGCCGACCTCCGGATCGAAGTCGAACCGGCAACCGATTGCGATGCCCGCGAACTGGTCGATGCCGTGAGCCGTGCGATTCGCGACGACCTGCTGTTTCGCGTGGACGTGAGCGCCGCTTCACCGGGAAGCCTGCCCCGATTCGAGATGAAGGCCCGCCGCGTGGTGAGCGTCTAAAAGCCCAGGGCTTCCGCCCTGGGCTAAAGACGGCGGCCCCTCCGGGGCGAAGACTAGAAATTGCTTTCGCCGCGGAGCGGCCGTCTGACTTAGCCCAGGGCGGAAGCCCTGGTACCTGTGGAGATCGACATGATCCGACTGTTCGCCGTCGCATCCCTCTTCACCCTGTGCAGCACGGCCGAAGGCGGCGACTGGATCCACTGGCGCGGCCCGGAACAGAACGGCGTTTCGCGCGAAACCGGCCTGCCCGATAGCTTCGACCCGAAGCTCGGCCCGAAGGGCAACGTCGTCTGGCAAGCGCCCTTCGGCGGTCGCTCCGCGCCCCTGGTTATGGACGGCAAGCTCTACCTGATCCAGGGCACCGGGGCCGGCATCACCGAAGGCGAACAAGTCGTTTGCCTCGATGAGAAGACCGGCAAACTGCTCTGGACTTTCCGCGTCAACGTCTTCCACACCGACATCGTGTCGAGCCGCCTCGGTTGGACCACGCTCACCGCGGACCCTGCTTCAAAGAACGTCTACGCCCACACCACGGCCGGCCTCATCCTGTGTTTGAATCCCGAGGGGAAGCTCATCTGGTCGCGCAGCCTAACCGAGGAATTCGGCCGCATCAGCGGCTACGGCGGCCGCATCGTCAGCCCCATCTTCGACAGCGGCCTCTGCATCGTCGGCATGGTGAATTCGAGTTGGGGCGATATGGCTCGCGCCGCCAGCCGCTTCGTTGCCTTCGACGGCAAGACCGGGGAAGTCGTGTGGTGGGCCGATACCCCGAGCCCGATCAAGGGTACCTACTATTCCAGCCCGGTGGTCGGCGTCATTGGCGGGCAGCGGCTGCTCATCTCCGGCGGCGCGGACGGCTACCTCCACGCCTTCAAGGTTCGCACCGGCGAACGCGCCTGGAGCTACCGCTTCGGTGCTGGCGTCGTCAACGGTTCCCCCATCATCGACGGCAACCTCGTCTACTGCCACCACGGTGAGGAGAACCCCGAGGGTGGCCCCATCGGGCGCGTCATCTGCGTCGATGCGAGCCAGATCGACCCGAAGACCAAATCGCCCAAAAAGGTGTGGGAGTTCAATAAGGCGAAGCGGTTTGGGCTCGCCTCGGGAGCAGTCGCCGATGGCCGGCTCTACCTGCCCGACGATTCCGGAGAACTGTTCTGCTTCGATGCCAAGAAGGGCAAGGTGCTGTGGAGCTTCCGCTACGGCACGGAGGTTCGCGGAGCGCCGCTGATCGCCGACGGCAAGCTCTACATCTTCGATGTGAAGGGCCGCCTGGTCATCCTCACGCTCGATGGCGACAACGAGCCGAAGGCCGACTGGGAATACAAGTTCCGCGACCCGACCGGCGGCTTGAATGAAACCAACGGCACGGTGATCGCCGTGAATAACCGCCTTTACTTCACGACCCGCACCGATCTGTTCTGCGTGGGCAAGCCGGGCGCGAAAGACGAGTGCGGCACTTACAAGCCCATGCCTGCGGAGACGCCGTTCCAGCAAGAGGCAGGCTCCTTCTATCGAATCTTCCCTGCCGATGTGACTGCAAAAGCCGGCGAGATCATCGAACTCAGCTTCGTCGTCATGGATGCGAATGGTCGTGTAGTTAAATTTGCAAGGCCAATCAATTGGATCTGGAGCCTTCCGAGTTCTCCGCCGCCCAAGCCTGCCGATCCAAAAGCGCCCGCACTCAAAGGGCCGCCTCCGCTTCAAGGCAAGTTCGAGCACGAAACTCGTGGGCCACTCACGCTTGGCCCCCTTTCAACTCAGCAAGGGTACGTCGGAGTTTCCGCTCCACAGAATCCCGAAATCTTAGCCCGGGCTCGGGTGCGCGTCGCCGGTGGGTTGAACTACAAGCAGGACTTCACCAACGTACCAGTGGGGGCCGCGCCGGGCGGGTGGTTGAACGTGCAGAGCAAGTTCACCATCGTCGATCTGGAAGGCAACAAGGTCCTCTCGAAGGTGAACACCGATCCGCGGCCGCCGTTCGCCCGGGCCAACGGGTACATCACGTCGTCGAACGCCGCCAACTATACGATCCAGGCCGACCTCCAAGGCACCGAAGTTCGCGACCGCATCCCGGACATGGGTCTCGTGAATAGCCGCTACACGCTGATCCTCGATGGCAAGACGAACGCGGAGTTGAAACCGCCGACCCGCGAGCTTCGCATCGTCTCGTGGGAAGCGCGACCGCGCATCAACGTCGCCGTTGGGTTGGACTGGAAGCCCGGCGTTTGGTACACCGCGAAGTTCGCGGTCGAGCAGAAGGAAAAGACGGCCCTGATTCGGGGGAAAGTCTGGAAGGTGGGCGAGCCCGAACCCGAGAAGTGGTCGATTGAGTTTGAAGATTCGAGCCCGAACCGTGAGGGAGCGGCCGCGCTTTACGGTTACGTCTCGGATCCGCAGATTACGCCCGAGAAGCCCGGCTCCGCCATCTACTACGACAATGTGATTCTGACTCCGAACAAGAAGTGAATTGAGAAGCCCACCCATTGCCATGGGTGGGCTTGGATTGAACTGTACCCAACAGGGAACCCGAACCCATGAATCATTCGACTCCCATTCGACCGGTGCTTTTCGGCGGGGCGATTCTGCTCATTTGCGGGGCCACTGCGCTCGTGGCCTTGAACGCGAGCTCCGCGAAGCCGTCCGCGATTGCGGTGGACAGCCTCGCGGATCGAACCGACCACATCATGTTCGGCGGCGCACTCGACCGCAACATGGTGAACCATAAAGCCAAGGACGTTCCCAGCAAGTTCAAGATCGACGACGAGAGCGCCGTCCTTTGGAAGGCGGACCTCGGTTCGCGTTCCTACGGCGGGCCGATCGTCTCCGGCGGTAAGATTTTCGTCGGCACCAACAACGAGCGACCCCGCAATAAGCGCGACTCCGCCAAGAACGCCGACGGCGAGGAAGAACCCATCGACCGCGGCATCCTCATGTGCTTCGAGGAGAAGACCGGCAAGTTCCTTTGGCAGGCGGTATTCCCAAAACTTCCCGCCGGTCAAGTGGTGGACTGGCCCAAGGAAGGGCTCTGCTCCACGCCCTGCGTGGACGGCGACAAGATCTACTTCGCCACCAATCGCTGCACCGTGGCTTGTGCGGATGTGAACGGTCGTGCCAACGGAGTCCAGGGGATCGCGCGGAAGGGGTTCGAAGACCCGACCGATGCCGACATCCTCTGGGAATACGACATGATCAAGGAACTGAACGTGTTCCCTCACAACATGACGTGCTGCTCGCCGCTCATCGTCGGCGACATCATCTACATCATCACCGCGAACGGAGTCGATGAAGGCCACTTCAACATTCCGGAGCCGGATGCACCCAGCTTCATCGCGCTCGACAAGAAGACCGGCAAGCTCCTCTGGAAGAAGAACTACCCCGGCCGCAACATCATGCACGGCCAGTGGTCCAATCCCGCCTACGGCGAGATCGACGGCGTGCGGCAGGTGATCTTCCCCGGCGGCGATGGCTGGCTTTACAGCGTCGTGCCCGAGACCGGCGAGATCGTCTGGAAGTTCGACTGCAACGCCAAGAACGCCGTCTACGAACTCGGCGGCACCGGCACCAAGAACGACTTCATCGCCACCCCCGTCATCTACGACAACAAAGTGTACATCTCCGTGGGACAGGACCCCGAACACACGGACGGCATTGGCAAAATCTGGTGCATCGCCCCCGGTATTAAGAAGGGCGACATCTCGGATGAACTCGTGGCCGGCGAAAAGAAGAACGCCGAGGGGAAGACTGAAATTCTCGGCAAGCCGAACCCGAACTCGGGCAAGGTCTGGTTCTACGGCGGCGAGGAAAAGCGGCCCTTCGCCGTGCGCGACTTCAAGTTCGGCCGCACCATGAGTACCGCCTGCATCGTGGACGACATCCTCTACCTCGGCGAACTGCCCGGCTACATCCACTGCTTTAACGCCAAGACCGGCGAACACTACTGGCAGTACGACACCAAATCCAGCACCTGGTGCTCGTGCTACTACGTGGACGGCAAGATCATGATCGGCAACGACAGCGGCGACCTCTACGTGTGGAAGCACACGAAGACGCCGGAGAAGATCGACGACATCGACGAGAAGGCCGAGAACCAGCAAGCGGCGAGGAAGTACCGCGCTGCGAAACAGAAGGAAGTCGCCGAGAAGTATCTGATCGCGAAGATCGAGTTCGACGCGCCGATCCGGAGTTCGACGCCGGTGGCCGCCAACGGCGTGCTCTACGTGATGACCGAGAAGACGCTGTTTGCGATCAAGCCGAAGAAGTAATTGGGCCGCCCACCCGTTGCCACGGGTGGGCTTTCTCCATCCACAGATTTCAAGAGAACCTCCGTGATTGACACCCCTGGAAAGCCTGCCCCCGTGAGCGGCGCGACGCTCGACGAACGCATCAAGAACGCCAAGACCCAGCTCGACGCCACCGTTCGAGACACGATGCAGTGGCACTTCAACCCGGACACCGGCGCGCCCTTCTGGATCGAGAAGGCCAAGTCTTTCAAGTTCAACCCGCTCAAAGACGTCAACACCTTTGAAGACATCAAGCTCTTCGGCTTCTTCGAGGATGAATGGCTTCGCGGCGGCCCCGTGACCCGCTGGATTCCCAAGGGGCTCAAGGACAAGCCGTGGTACGTGTTCGAGACGGGCGGCACCACGGGCATTCCCAAGAGCCGCGTCGTGGCCGACGACTTCCGCATCGACTACGAGATGTTCTCGGACACGCTGCCGGACAAGTTCTTCCCGAAGAACAGTAACTGGCTCATGCTCGGGCCGAGCGGCCCGCGGCGGCTGCGGCTCGCGGTCGAACACATGGCCCAATATCGCGGCGGCATCTCCTTCTGCGTCGACCTCGACCCGCGCTGGGTGGTGAAGGTCATCAAGAAAGGTTGGATGGAGCACCTCAAGGCCTACCAGGAACACTGCGTCGATCAGGCCATGACGATTCTCTCGGCGGGGCACGACATCAAGTGCATGTTCACGACGCCGAAGTTGCTGGACGCACTTTGTCTGCGGCTGGAGAAGGAAGGCTCGAGTATTTCGAAGGCGGGCATCAAGGGCATCTTCTGCGGCGGCACGGAGATGACGTCGCAGTGGATTCGCTTCACGATGGAAGAGTACCTCGGCCCGGACGTGTACATCGCGCCGACGTACGGGAATACGCTGATGGGCCTGGCTGCGTCCGAGATGCCCAAGGCCGAGGACAACTTTAAGATCGCGTATTACGCGCCGCAACCGCGGGCCGTGGCCGAGGTGGTCGAGTTCGAGAATTACGACAAGTTGGTGCCGGTGGGCGGCACCGGCCGGGTGCTGCTGACGACCTTGACGCAGGAGTTCTTCGTGCCGCGATTCGCCGAGCGGGACGAAGGCGAGCGCGAGGCACCGAGCCAGAAGTACCCGTGGCACGGCGTGAGCGGCGTGCGGCCTTTCCACGAGATCGCGGCCACCACGACCGTCGGCGTATACTAAGACGGGGAGGTGAACGATGAACGATGAACAAACGGGCGATGTGAAGGATAAGAAGAAGGCGGAGCCGCTGCCGGTCGATCCGGAGGAGCGCCTGGACTGGGATTTTTACCAGCCGCCTCCGCCGCCGAAACGACGCGGGAAAATCATGGTGCGGCTGGTATACAAAGGCCGTGCCAAGCCCATGCCTGTTCCCGACCCCGATGAAGAATACTTGCCATGACGCCCGCGACTTATCCGTGGTACGAAATTCTCTCCGGCGAAGAGTTGGGGCAGGGCGATATCCTGGAAGCTTGTCCGGTCTATCTACCGCCGGAGGAACTTGCCGGAAGCGATACGCTATCGCCTTTTTTCGAGTTTGAAGATCGGGACATTATTGTGATGTCTCAGTCGTGCGATCTGGTTGAAGGGCGGGAAAAAGTCTCTCAGGTCGTGGTCTGTCCCCTCTGGCAACTCTCCGATTTCTCACAAGGACACCTTTCCAGTCCGCGGGGTCGAGAGGAAGTGCGAAGGGGAAACCTGCCGTCGCATCACTTGCTTGCCGAATGTGAGTTCCCGGGATTTCAACGAGGACTGAGGATCGTCGACTTTCGCGAGTTGTTTTCGTTGCCGCTCGGCTATACCCGCAAACGCGCCGGCCTTTGTTCCGAGCGCCTGCGTCTGCTCCCGCCCTACCGCGAACATCTGGCCCAGGCGTTCGCCCGGTACTTTATGCGGATCGGATTGCCGCTCGACATTCCTCCATTCCGATAAGGAGACTTTGCGATGCCAACGCCGTTTCCGGGAATGGACCCCTATATCGAATCGTGGATTTGGGGAAGCTTTCATTCCAACCTGATCACGGCCATCTACGATCGTTTGAACCCGAGGTTGCCGAAACGCTTTATCGCCTCCACGGAATTGTTCGTCTGGCGTGTCGACAATTCCGAGCGGTTGCTGATGGGCGGTCCGGACGTTTTTGTTTCCGACCGCGATCCCGTGCCGGGGTCGGGAGGAGTGGCGACGCTCGCCGCGCCTATCAACACCGTGCTGCCCGGTGTAGTCCGCAAGCAGCGATACGTGAAAATCATCGACTCCGAGGAACGGCGGGTCGTCGCCGTCATCGAGATTCTGAGCCCGTCCAACAAGACGGGAGGCGAAGACGGCCAGATGTACCGCCTCAAGCGGGAAGAGTACCTTGCGAGTGGAATCAGCCTTGTCGAAATCGATCTGCTGCGAGCCGGTCAGCGGCCCCCACTCGGGGATCCGGCACCGCCGATTTCCGATTACTATGTCCTGGTTCATCGCGGCTGGGAGAGAAGCCGCATTGGAATCTGGCCGGTTTCAGTTCGCGAGACGCTTCCTCTCATGCCGATCCCTCTGGATCCAGACGTTGCGGAATTAATGATCGATTTGCGTGCCTGCATTGATCATGTGTACGACTTCGGCCGATACGCCGAACAGCTGGATTACTCGAAACCGCCGAAGCCGCCCCTCCGGGAGCCGGACGCCACTTGGGCCCGCGACCTACTCGCTTCCCGAACGAATCCCACCTAAAAAAGGAAACCCACTATGCTTCACATCCCCGTACTCCGTTGGGGCGAACCGTACAAGAGCCTCGAGACCGACAAGGTCGTTCACTTCGCCACCGGCGAGGTGCTCGCCGAGGTCGGTCGGGCCAACCCCGCGCTCGTCGAGCGCGACATGCGCTTCGCCCAGCGCGCCCGCGACGTACTCCGCCAAATTCCCATCGGCGACCTGATGCAGATGATGAAGAAGGCCGGCGACCTCTACGCCACCGCCGAGCTTCCCCTCGGCGACGGCACGCAAACGCCCGATCAGTTCGCCCGGATGCAGTCGGCCACCACCGGCCTCCCCGAACACATGTGCAAGTTCAACATGGAGAAGAATCAGTTCGTGTTGAACAACATGGAGAAGATTCTCGATTCGCTCACCCGCGGCCTCGATCTCAACATTTTGTCGAAGGGGTACGGCATCGAGGCTCGCGGCGTGCCGGTGAGTTATCAGTGCCAGTCGCCGGTGCTCGGCATGGTGCTGCCGAGCAATTCGCCGGGCGTTCACACGCTCTGGCTGCCGATCATTCCGATGCAGGTCGGGCTCGTACTCAAGCCCGGCCCACAGGAGCCGTGGACGCCGTACCGCATGTTCAATGCGTTCGTACAGGCCGGCGTGCCGAAGCAGGCGATTTCGATCTATCCGGGCCTCGGCGACATCGGTGCCGCCGTGCTCAAGGAATGCCCGCGCAGCCTGATCTTCGGCGGCACCGCCACCGTCGAACAGTACAAGGGCAACCCCCGCGTTCAGGCGCACGGCCCCGGCTTCAGCAAGATACTCCTCGGCGACGACAAGGTCGATCAGTGGGAGAAGTACATCGATTTGATGGCGGACAGCATTTACATCAACTCGGGCCGCGGCTGCATCAACTGTTCGGGCGTGTGGGCGAGCCGGCACACGGAGAAAATCGCGGAGGCGATCGCGGCCAAGATCGGTCCGATCACGCCGCTGCCGCCGGAGGATCCGAAATCGGCGCTGGCCCCGTTCACCGTGGCCGGCCAGGCAGAAGGCGTGAATGCCGACATCGAGACGGCGCTCAAAGAAGCGGGCGTGACCGACGTGACGGCGAAGTACGGCAACCGCATGGACAAGCGGGAACGCTGCGTGTACATGCGGCCGACGATCATGCACAGCGATTCGCCGGACACCGCGATGTCCAAGAAGGAATATATGTTCCCGTTCGCCACGGTCGTGAAGTGTCCTCAGGAGAAGATGTTGGAGAAGATCGGGCCGACGCTGGTCTGCTCGGCGATCACGGAGGATGCGAAGTTCCAGCGGACGCTCATCGACGCGACGCACATCGACCGCCTGAACATCGGGGCGATGCCGACGATCAAGCTGAACTGGCTGCAACCCCACGAGGGGAGTATTGTGGACTTCCTGTTCCGCGCCCGCGCCTTCCAGCACGAAGGCCCGGTGAACGGGTAGAGGAGTGGGCGATGCCGTCACCGTTTCCAGGAATGGACCCGTACTTGGAAGACCCCTCGGGCTGGGCGGGCGTTCACCTCACGCTCATTGTCGCGATCCAGGCTGAGTTGAATCGCGTACTCCCCGACGGGTATGTCGCCAGGATCGATGAATACGTTTGGGTGCGCGACACGGATGATCCCGACTCGAGCTTCCGAACGCGTCCGGATGTTTTCGTACCCGAACCGCGAAGCGCGAGTCGCGGTTCCGTTGCGGTGCTGGATCGCTCGACTGTTCCAACAGTTCGAGGATCGCTTCCCAACAACGAAAAACGTAAGAATCGGTTTCTCGAAATTGTGACGACGCGGGGTCGAAGTGTACTGACGGCATTGGAAGTTCTCAGTCCATCGAACAAGGATCCCGGTGAAGATCGCGATTTGTACGTTCAGAAGCGCCGCGGCTATCTCGCTTCCGTGAACTTCGTCGAAATCGATTTATTGCGAAGTGGAAACCGCATGCCGATGGGCCGGCCCGTTCCACCCACATCGGATTACTATGTATTCTCTTGCCGTCGAGAGGAGTATCCCGCAACTGAAACTTGGGCGATGAACGTTCAAGCCTTGCTGCCCGTCATTCCAATTCCCATTTCTCTCGATGTGCCGGCAGTATCGTTGAACTTGCGTTCCGCACTCGACCGCGTTTACGACGAGGGTCGCTACGCGGACGAACTCGATTATTCGCTCCCGCCCGTGCCGCCGCTTCGCTCCACCGATGCCGTGTGGGCCGCGGATCTCTTGAAAAAAGCCGCGCGCAAAAAGAAGAAGTAGCCGAGCATGAGCGGACCCGCGACACCACCGGCGACGACCAGCGGGCGAACCAGTTCGCCCGCTCTACCGGCGTTCGACTACCTCCCGCTCGGTCGCGTCATTTTTGAAGCCGGCGGGCTCGGCCGAATCGGTGAAGTGGTGCGCGATCTGGGTGGCCGCCGCGTTCTGCTCGTCACCGATCCGGGGCTCGAGCACGCCGGGCATCCCAAGCGCGCCGAGCAGTCCATTCGAAACGCGGGGCTCGAAGTCTTTACCTTCGACGGCGTGAAGGAGAACCCGACCGAGCGCGAAGTCGCGGCTGGGGTCGTCTTCGCCCGCGGTCACGGAATCGATTCCATCGTCGCGGTCGGCGGCGGCAGCAGCATGGACTGCGCGAAGGGGATCAACTTCCTGCTGACGAATGGCGGCCGCATGGCCGTCTATCGCGGATTCGGCAAGGCGTCCAAACCGATGCTGCCTTCGGTCGGCGTTCCGACCACCTCGGGCACGGGCAGCGAAGCCCAGTGCTACGCCTTGATCACCGACGAGAAAACCCACCTCAAGATGGCCTGCGGCGACAAGAAGGCCGCGTTCCGCGTCTCAATCCTCGACCCGGAAGTCACGCTTTCTCAGCCGCGATCCGTCACTGCCACGACGGGCATCGATGCAGTGGCACATGCCCTGGAATCGCTGGTTTGTTTGAAGCGGAATGCCTTCTCGGAGATGTGCTCGCTCACCGCGTTCCAGCATCTGGAGCCGAACTTCGAGCGGGTCATGGCTCACCCGAACGATCTGGCGGCGCGGTCGGCCATGCTTCTGGGAGCCCACTTCGCGGGAATGGCCATCGAGAGTGCGATGCTCGGCGTCTGCCACAGCTGCGCCAACCCGCTGACCGCACACTACGGCATCACGCACGGCGTCGCTATCGGCGTGATGCTGCCACATGTGATACGATTCAATGCGGGCGACCCCGCCGCGGCGAAGCTCTATTCGCGAGTGGGCGGCTCGGCGGATCGGCTCGCGAGTCGGGTCGAAGAGTTGCTGGCCCACGCCGGGTTGCCGAAAACGTTGAAAGAGTGCGGCGTCTCGGAGACTATCCTCCAGTTGCTGGCGGAAGAAGCGAACGAACAGTGGACCGCGCGGTTCAACCCGCGCCCCGTGGGCCACGCCAATATTCTGAAGCTGTACCAAGCCGCATGGTGAGGTGAATTATGACGACTGTTGCACAGGAATACATCGAAATCGACGATCGCGGAGTCGCGAAACTGATTGGGACGCGCTCGAAGGTTCGTCAGGTCGTCATGGACCAGATGAACGGCTTGTCGCCGGCACAGATTCACGAAGCGTACCCGCATTTGAGCCTTGCCCAGATTCACGCGGCCCTGGCTTACTACTACGATCACAAAGAACAGATCGACGCCGAGATCGTGGATGGTGCTCGGTACGCCGATGAGATGAGGGCGAAGCACCCCAACCGATTCACTCGAGAAGAACTGCTGACGCGCATCAAGGAGCGGTACCCCGAACGGCCACTGCCCGACGACTGCGCAGCGGAACTCCCCTGATGATCGCCTACTACATGGATCAACACGTCGAGTATGCCATCACGCGCGGCCTTCGGCGGCGGGGCGTGGATGTCCTGAGGGTACAAGATGACGGACACGATCAAGCCGAGGACGATGTCATCTTGGATCGGGCATTGTACCTGGGAAGAGTTGTGTTCACACGAGACGAAGATTTCTTGGCGATTGCCCAAGATCACCAGGTGTACGGAACCCCGTTCGCCGGTGTGGTGTATGCCAAGCAGGTCGTCGTCTCGATTGGCACATGTGTGAAGGATTTGGAGATCATCGTGCTCGCCTCCAGTCTTGAATACATGGAAAATCGCGTCGAGTACCTACCGCTGTGAACCGGAGTCACTGATGCTGCTCTACATCAATCGGATTCTTTTAGTAGCATTGCTTGTCGCCGGGCTACCGGCCGTTCTTTCCGCCGATTGGCCGCTGTTTCGCGGCGATTCGCAGATGTCCGGGGTCGCACCGCCCCATCCGGAGCCGTTCCCGGATCAGCTCGACGAGAAGTGGACCTTCAAGACCGGCGACTCCATCGAAGGAGCGCCCGTTATCGTGAAGGGCGTCGTCTACGTTGGCTCCTTCGACAAGCACTTCTACGCAATCGATCTCGCCACCGGCAAGCAGAAGTGGAAGCTCAAGCTCGGCCACATCAAGGCCTCGGCCGCCGTCAAAGGCGACCGCGTTTACGTCGGCAACCTCAACGGCGACTTCTTCTGCCTCGCCGCCGCCGACGGCAAGGAAATCTGGAAGTTCGAGACCGGCGGCGAAATCTCCTCCGGCTGCAACTTCCACGGCGACAACATCCTCATCGGCTCCCACGATTCCACTCTCTACTGCCTGGATTCGAGCGGTAAGAAAGTCTGGGAGGTGAAGACCGACGGCCCCGTGAACGGCTCGCCGGTCGTCGTCGGCGATACCACGTTCGTCGCCGGCTGCGATAGCGTACTCCACATTCTCGACGCCAAGACCGGCAAGGAACTCGGCAACGTCGATCTCGGCGGACAGGCCGCCGCGACCGCCGCCGTCAACGGCGACTTCGCCTTCGTCGGCACCATGACCAACACCGTCGTCGGCATCGATTGGAAGAACCGGAAGAAGCTCTGGTCGTTCGAGGCACCGAAGCGGTCGCAGCCGTTCTATTCCTCGGCGGCGATTGCGGAGGGGCTCGTGATTGCGGGGAGTCGCGACCAACGGGTGTACGCGCTCGACCGCAACACGGGCAAGGAAGTTTGGAGCTTTGAAACCGACGGCATGGTGGATGGCTCGCCGGTCGTGGTCGGCAATCGCGTCTACGTCGGCTGCATGTCCAAGGACGGCAACTTCTACGTACTCGACCTCAAGACCGGCAAGAAACTGCAAGAGTTGAATCTCGATTCGGCCGTGGTCGGCTCCGTGGCCGTCGGCCCGGACTGTATATTGGTGGGAACGGACAAGGGAATGTTGTACTGCCTCGGAACGAAGTCGAAGTGAAGCCTCTGGCCGCAAGCGGTCGACTTTTTAGACTTGGATCAAAGCATGACGACCACCGCACCCGACCAAGAAAAGACCGGCCTCGGCAACTACTTCATCGCGAACTATCCGCAGTTCTCGTTCTGGAAGCAGTCCTACCTCCCCGATGCCGAAGCGGCCTTGAACAGCCCGCCGAAACCCGGCGTCCCGCTCGGGCTCTACCTGCACATTCCCTTCTGCCGAAAGCGCTGCAAGTTCTGCTACTTCCGCGTCTACACCGACAAGAACGCCCGCGACATCGAGACGTACCTCGACGCGATCATCCAGGAAGTCGAGCTCCTCAGCCGCACGGCGTGCGTCGGCGGTCGGCCGCTCGATTACGTCTACTTCGGTGGCGGCACGCCCTCCTACCTCAGTGCCGCGCAGCTCGAGAGCATGATGAACCGCCTGCGCGCGATCATGCCGTGGGACCATGCTCGCGAAGTGACTTTCGAGTGCGAACCCGGCACGCTCCAGAAGCACAAGCTCGAAACGCTCCGCGCCCAAGGCGTCACGCGGCTCTCGCTCGGCGTCGAGAACTTCAAGCCGGAGATTCTCCAGTACAACGGCCGGGCGCACCTCGAAGAAGAAATCTACCGCGCCTTCGGCTGGGCTCGCGAACTCGGGTTCCCGCAAATCAACCTCGACCTCATCGCTGGCATGGTCGGTGAAGACTGGGACAACTGGAAAACGTGCATCGCGAAAACCATCGACCTCGCCCCGGATTGCGTCACGATTTATCAGATGGAGTTGCCCTACAACACGGTCTTCTCGAAGGAATTGAAGATGCTCGGTGCCGACGAGCCGCCGATGGCCATCGCCGATTGGCCGACGAAGCGAGCGTGGGTGCAGTACGCCTTCGACGAACTGCAGAAGGTGGGCTACGAAGTGTCGAGCGCCACGACCGTGGTGAAGGACAAGGCCCGCACGAAGTTCGTTTATCGCGAAGCGCTGTGGCGCGGGGCGGACATGTTCGGCACCGGCGTCGCCTCGTTCGGCCACGTCAACGGCGTTCACATCCAGAACGTCGACACCTGGGAAGCGTACCTCGAGAAGCTCGATAAGGGCGAGTTGCCCATCGGTCGGGCGTTCCCCACGCTCGAGCGCGATCGCCTCATCCGCGAGATCGTGTTGCTGCTCAAGACCGGCCACCTCGACGTGCCGTACTTCCAGCAGAAGTACGGCGTGGACATCCGCGACGCATTCCAGCCCGCGCTCGCCAAGTTGCAGGAAGAAGGCTGGCTCACCGTGACCGGCGAGAGCATCGACACCACGCGGGAAGGCCTGCTGCAAATCGATCGCCACCTGCCGATCTTCTTCGACCTCCAGTACGTGAGCAGCCGCTATACCTGATCTCGCAGGGCCACCTTGCCGCGAACGATAACCGAGAATCAGATGCGCCGTGGATTTGCCCCGGAGAGTTGATAAGAGTGCTTTTCCCAGACTACAATGGCGTCTGCGTGAACGAATTGGAGGTGTCTCATGACGATGTTGGCGCATTTCGATGGACGCGTCTTTGTCCCGGATGGCCCCGTTGCGCTATCCGTCGGCCACAAGGTCCGGGTGGAAGCGGAACCGATTGACGCGTTCGACGACGACCCCGATCCACCGGGCACGATTGGCGACCCACAGCACAACGATCCGGAATCCATCGCGCGCTGGATCGCGGAATCGGACGCTATCCCTGCTGCCGTGATAACGCCGGAAGAAGAAGCGGACTGGCTCGAGTATCGGAAGCAGCAGAATGTACTCCATGAGGCGAAGATGGAGGCCTTGATCAAGAGGATTAACGAGTCTTCGCAATGACCCGCTACTTGCTCGATACCAATGCCGTATCCGATTACATCTTCCGTAGACGGGGCGTGTATGAGAAAGCGCGGCAAGTCCGTATGACAGGTGCGAAACTTGGCACCTGCTATCCCGTTATCGCCGAACTATTGTCGGGAATCGAGTACAGCTCAACTCGCGACAGCAACTTGGTGATTGTCAACAGGACCATTGGTACGTTTCGACTTTGGCCGTTTGAATTGGACGAGGCGAAAGAGTATGCACGTCTTTACGCCATCATGCGAAAGGCAGGCTCCACGATTGGTGCCGTTGACCTGATGGTTGCGTCCACGGCACTCACGCTTGGGAAATGCACAGTGGTCTCGTCCGACTCAGACATGAAGCGGGTGCCGGGCTTATCGGTGGAGAATTGGGCGACCTCGTAGCGGCATCGGCTCGAAGGCCGGCGGCCCCGATTATCTGCTGCAATTCGTGCTGCCGCGAACCAGATGCGCCGCGGATTTGCCCCTTCATGACTTGCCGTGCAAAATGTGGAACACGTCCTCGCGTGTGGCACGTTTCGTCTTTTGGCCGTCGCGAATCGCTTCCGTCAAGGCAAAGTCTTCCAGCACTTCCGTGAAAACATCGCGCAACAGATCGCGCTGCTCTTGCAGCGTTTCCACCAGTGCCGCTTTGAGGGCCCGCTTGAGGGCCGGCTCGGTCAAATTCGTTTATGCCATGATTACACCCCTCTGTGAGCCGCTGCGTAGGCGAGACAGGCCCGGATGTCTTCCGGCGTCAGTTCCGGGAAATCGGAAAGCACTTCGTCGGGGGTCATGCCGCCAGCGAGGTATTCCAGAACATCGCGCACCGTGATACGCATGCCGCGAATGCAGGCTTGCCCGCTCCGCTTGCCCTGTTCGACGGTGATGATGTGGCCGTACTCCATACCCATAGGGTACCAGTCGAGCCGGAACCGATCAAGGATTTGTTCATGGACGTCCTTGATCTTCTTCAGATCCCGTGTGAAACTCTTGCGAAAGGCAGTCTTCATGACTTGCCGTGCAAAATGTGGAACACTTCATCGCGAGTGGCTCGTTTCGTCTTTTGACCGTCGCGAATCGCTTCCGTCAAGGCAAAGTCTTCCAGCACTTCCGTGAAGACATCGCGCAACAGATCGCGCTGCTCTTGGAGCGTTTCCACCAGTGCCGCTTTCAGGGCCCGCTTAAGGGCCGGCTCGTTCAAATTCGTTTGTGCCATGAATACACCCCAAGCACTGCTCCCGTAATAAACGCGACGCCTCGCTCTTTAGGCGAGGCGGACAGAGTCGTGATAGCCCCGGAGGCCCGAAGGGGCGAATGAAAATGGCCAGGGGTGGAGCGCAGCGGAACCCCTGGTATGCGGGAATACATGTGGTCATCGTGAGTTGGAGCCCAACGGGGCGATTCAGGAACAAAACACGTCGGGCTGAGGCCTCGGAGTTTCGCGGGGCGAACCTTTTCTGCACATGCGGCATCTCACTCTTGAAGAGAACAAGCGAATCGTACTCGCGTTCAAAGTGATGCCAGGAAAGTAGCCATGGCGAAGACCAACCGGCGGCAGCATTTCAGCGCACGTTTCTACCTCCGGAACTTTGCAGAGCCGATGTTCTCGGACAAGCTACACGTCTACGACCTTCAAAAAAGACGATGGAAGACCTGCACTCCTAACGGGGTCGGCTGGTTCCCATACCTCTATTCTATGATCGACATGAAGGGAAATCGAACTGACGAGTTCGACCAGTTTCTCAAGCTAAATGTCGAAGACCCTGCTGCACCAGCGATGAAGAAACTGGCCACAGGAGGAGCCATTGATGCCAAAGAACGATCCGCAGTCGCATTGTTCATTGCCCTGACGTTCGCTCGGTCGCCAGCGGTGATGAACGGTGTGCTCGCGGAGCATCTTGACGGCTTAGATCCTGCCGCTCGTTCGGAATCGGACGACCTCGTGAAGCAGTGGTGCCATTGGACGGAAAAGCCCTACGGCTCCAAATCTCACGGTGAATTCTTGAAGCCCAGCACCTTTGGCGCTATCTGGGTGTGGTCCCAAAGCCTCCAGCTCCGTTTGCTGCAATGGCAATGGCGCTTGGTCCGCACAACGAGAGATCGACCATTCGTGACTAGCGACCAGCCGGTTTTCGCACAAAAGCAGGACGGCGTCCAACTGGTAACCTTTCCCGTATCGTCGGAGATCGCGCTCATAATGATCAACGGCGGCCAATTCAGCGAGGCTCGCGATCTCACGAACGAAGCCTTTGCGATGAATCGACAGACCGTCGCTCGCGCCACCGAGTTCGTCGTGTGCTTCAAGGACTCGTTTCCCGGCGACAACTATCTGACATCGAGCGGCAAGCGAGCTTAACCCTCGTTCCCATGCTCCGCGTGGGAACGGCACGGCCCGAATTGTGTTCTAAGCTCAATTCGTATCGCCCAATAACCAACGTTTTCCACCGCCAAGCGAGGGGTCATGTCCGACGCGCCCACGATGACTCCACGGCCCGATACCTTGGAAAATCGGAGGGTGACCCCTCCTAAACCGGACCCTGCGAGCAGGCCGGCTCAGCCGCCCCATAACGGCGGCCAGGAGATTCGCTTGGACGAACAGCCCACGGCCGGACCGGCCGTGTGGGGTTTCACGATCGTGGGATTGTTCCTATTCGTCTTCCATCACAGCCCCTTCTTGTTCGTCCACCCACTCACATTCCTGCTGGGGGTTCTTATCTGGGGCGTCCTGTTCGGCGTTCCGGCAAGGATCTTTCACCGGAACAGGATGCGGCGCTGCCTCACGGGCGTAGCGGTGCTGTTCTTCCTTGCAGCAGGCCTTGATGTCGTGTCCAAGGTCTATTTTGAAACGATCCCACCGTCAGCCCCACCCCCCGCCCCGGAAACTGGGACCACGAGCGCCGATCAAGAAACCAACGGTTTCTTCGACCGCATGATGCAAGCGGCGGGCGGTCGCCCAAGGGATGTGCCCGACGTCCGGATGCAGATGAAGAGCACCGAATCCGGTTACCTGGACGGCACGGTACACAACGACACCGGGAAGCGCATCGAGAAGTTGAAACTGTCGATTCAGACGGAGCGGTGGACACGGATTCACGAGGTGAAGGTCAGTGCCGAGCCCAACACCACGAAGGACTTCATGGTGTACATCGGGGACGGGTTACTTGATGTGAAGAGCTTCTCCGTGCTGAAGTGATCTCCACGAGCTTTTAGTGCATTGACCCTTGTTTGCGCGTCGGGCTCCGGCAAATGACGGAGCCCGACGCGCAAGCAAGGGTGAACGTGAACCCCGAGTCGCGCTACCTCAGCGCCATCAATACTTGAGTAATTCCCTCACCTCGCGCGGGGTGAGCGTGACATCCAAGGCGGGCGTCGGCGAGCTCGCCGCCGAGCAGCGTTGTGTAGCGATCCGATTCGCTTGAACCTCCCAAACCGGATCGTACACTTCTCGCGGCTCATTTCTCCAAAGCACCAAGTCTCCGGTGCCCAAATGAGGTGAAAACATGCCCAAACGACCCCGAAACGGGGCCGAATCGTGCGAGTTTTTCGCGATTTCAAGCCCGATTTCGACGCAACGTGTTGTCCAGCCAATGAGTTCCCGACTGCCACCGCTGCGGCCACGTTCGCTGCGGTGCGCAACGAACAGACGGAACGCAACTTACAGCAGAAATCGCGAGCGGCTTCCACCGCCTCGACCGTCGCGATTCCTCGCAAGTCGTTGATTCGCAAAGCAGATGCGGCGAAGGAGAGAAAAGATAAAGGGAAGACGGCGGCTTCGAGGGGCCCGGTTCCACTTATAATGGCGTAAAGATTCGACCGGCCACGGCGAATAATCCCCTCTGAGGGGCATCACGCCCCACCACCAGGGCGATTCCATGAAGTTCACCTATCGATCCGGGCAGCGCCCGCTCGACGGATTCACGATCAAGCGCGGCGTCGGCCAGGGCGGCTTCGGCGAAGTCTACTTCGCCGTCTCCGACTCCGGCAAAGAAGTCGCGCTCAAACTGCTCCATCGGCATCCCGATGCCGAACTGCGCGGCATCGCCCACTGCCTCAACCTCAAACATCCCAATCTCATCCATCTGTTCGACCTCAAGACCGACGACCGCGGCGACCACTGGGTCGTCATGGAGTACATCTTTGGGGAATCGCTCGCCCAGTGGATCAACCGCTACCCGACCGGCCTGCCGACCGACCTCGTTAAGGAATGGTTCGCGGCCCTGTGCCGCGGCGTCGGCTACCTCCACGATCAGGGCATCGTTCACCGCGACCTCAAACCCGCGAACGTGTTCATCGAGGCCGGGCATCTGAAGGTCGGCGACTACGGCCTGTCGCGCCGCGTCAGCATCAGCCAGGGCGGCGACATGACCCAGGGCGTCGGCACGCCCAACTACATGGCACCCGAGATCAAGAACGGCAACTACACGCAGTCCATCGACATCTACGCCCTCGGCGTCATGCTCTTCGAGATGCTCTCGGGTCATCCGCCATTCGACGGCCAGACGCCGGGCGAAGTGATGATGAAGCACCTGACCGACCGCCCGGACTTGGCGCGGGTGCCCAACGAGTTCCGCCCCGTTCTGGAGAAGGCTCTCGACAAGAACCCGGCCACCCGGTTCGGAACGGTCAAGGAGTTCGCCAAGGCCGTGGAAGCCGTCGGTAGCGAGGAAGCGTATGCGGTGATCGCGCCGCCTCGGGTGCATTCGACGGTGGAAGAACCGGGCGTGAAGTCGGTGCCGCCGCGACCGGCGGCGATACCCGTCCCGCCGCTGAACCGGCCGAAGTTCGCCTCGGGGCCGATCCCAAATGTGGTCCGACCGCGGCTCACGGAACTGGCAGGCTCGTTCGCCTTCGCCCCGCTGATCGCGGCCCTGTGTACCGCCCCGTGGGTCTTCTTTACTTCAAACGAATCGTGGTCGCTGCTGGGCCGTGTGTTCATGCTCTCGACGGTTCTTACGTGGGGGGCGTTGCTCGTGGCTCGACCGCTGCCCGACCCGAAGCGAACGTGGGGCCGCCGCTTCCACATGCTGCTCGTCGGCGGCGCGATTGGGTTGCTCGCCTTCTGGCTCGATGGTTGGGCCATCCCCCGCGGTGTCAGCCCGGCCGATAGCAGCAAGGATCTCGTGCTGTGGAACAATGCCCGCGTGAGCCCCGAGACGTTCTCCATCGCGATGCGCTACCTGTTTTACTTCGGGCTTTCGGTGGCGGCGTGCCGGTGGTGGTCGATGGCCGACCCGCGCCGCAAGGAGCGATTCCGGCTCCTTCCCATCGTGACGTCCGGCATGTGGGCGGGCGCGTTGTTGTTCCTTTGGCCGTGGGAAGCGGCCTCGCCGGCGCTGGCCTTCGCGCCGCTCGTGATCGCGGCGGTTTGCGTGCAGGTGACGAGCCCTTGGAACCCGCCGGCAGTAACGCGGCCGGTGGCCCGGCCCATTCGCCGGCAACGATATGCGTGATGAAGCGCCGTTCAGCTATGATGTTCGAAGAGGAGTGCCTCCATGTTCCGCCGCATCGAAGAAAGCCGATCCATTACTTGCCGTTCGCTGGCGCTGAGCGCAATCGGCGCGTTGCTGATCGGTTCGATCGGTTGCAACGAAAGCGGCTCCCGCGAGGGCGGTGCGAACACGCCCAAGGCGAAAGAGAACCGCAAGGTGGCCGAGAATACGGCCCTGGAAGGCGTGCAATTCGCGGCGCGGGAGCAGGTCGCGCACCACGAGGAGTTGAAGAAGAAAGGCATGGGCGAGAAGCTCGTCTCGGCGATCTTCCCGAACGTCTCGGCCCCTCCCGCTCCGACTCCGCCCATTACCCCGAAGTCGCCGGTGGCCCAGCAACCGCAAGCTCCGGCCTTCAAAGCTCTCGAACCCTTGGTGCGTTCGGAGGCGCGACGAACGAGCGTGGTCGTGATTAGCGAACGAATCGTGACCGAGATTCCGTACCCGACCGAGGTCGAGGCCGACGCGCGAGCCATCGAGGAGGCTCAGAAACTCATCGAGAAGCGACTCAAGGAGCTGGACCCGCCCGTGGAGTATTTGCCGCCCATCTCCGTGGTGAGGAACGAGTACATCCGCAAGGATAGCCGGCTGGTGCGTTTCCCCTCGGACAGTGAAAAGAATGCAATCGCCCAGGCGGGATACCCGGACCGCCGATATGTGGAATTCACAGTCGAGATCACGGGTGAGCAGATTCGCGAACTGCGAACGCGGAACCGCGTGACCGACGGCCTTCGCACGCTCGGCGCGATCGCAGCCGTCTCGCTGGCGGGATTCTTCTTCCTGCGGCTGGATGAATGGTCGAAGGGCTACCTCACGAGTTGGCTGGCGCTCGCCGCCGCGGCCCTCGGCGGCGGCATCGTCGCGGCCCTGGTGTTTGTGTGATTCCTGGAGGCAACAGATGGAACGCGTTGAGATCAATTCCCGAGTTGGCAACGACGGTGTGTTACACCTCGACTGTCCGATGGGAGCGGACGATGCAAATCGCGAAGTTCGGGTGATTATCGAGATCATTCCGACTCCTGAGGAATGGTCTCAACGAATCCTGGCCAACGCGGGCACGTGGCAAGGCGACTTCGTACGGCCCGACCAAGGTGAGCACGTGGAGCGAGACCCACTGTCGTGAGCCATCTACTCGACTCAAATTCGTGGATTCAATACATGCGTAACGGATCTGGCTCGAACGTGACAGCCCGCCTCAATGCCGCTCCACCCGGCAGTGTCTACTTATGCTCCGTGGTCTTGGGGGAACTGATATTTGGAGCGTTGCATGGAAAATCGCAATATCGGGCTCTCAACATGGCAAGCGTCGCAAAATTACGGAGCGATTTCATCTCATTGTCTTTCAACGACACTGCCGCCGAGGAGTATGCTGAGATTCGAGAACACTTGACTGTACGAGGCACGTTGATCGGCCCGAACGACATGATGATCGCCTCAATTGCGCTCGCGAATCAGTTGATCCTCGTGACTCACAACACGCGCGAGTTCAGCCGCGTTCCAGGTTTGAAATTGGAAGATTGGCAGTAGCATGTCCACCGAATCCGATCGACTCCTGGTTCAACGCATCCGCACCGCCGACAAGGCCGCGTGGGACGAACTCTTTCGCCGCTATCAGGGTCGCCTCGGTGCCTACGTTCGCCGGCGGCTCCGCGACCACGCCTCGGTCGACGACATCGTTCAAGAGACGTTCATCGGCTTCCACAACAGCCTGCCGAACTACGACGATCGCCGCGATCTGCAAACCTGGCTCTTCACCATTGCTTCGCACAAGGTCACGGATCAACTCCGCCGCATCGGTCGGCGGCCTACCTCGCCCGGAGGTGATGGAGAAGGCGAAATCCTCGACCGCTCGCCGGACGAAAAGCAGCGTGCCGCCTCGAGCCTGGCGCGCAGTTCGGAACGGCGCGATCAGGAAGAAGAATCCCTCGGCCGCGCTCTGGTTTCCATCGTGTCCGAATGGCGAACCAAGGGCGACTATCAGAGCGTGATGGTGTTGGAATTACTCTTCGTGAAGGGTGAAGGGAACAAGGAAGTCTCGGCGCGGGTGGGCGTCTCGGAGCAGCAGGTCGCGAACGTGAAGTTCCAGGCGAAGAAGCGCCTCCACGAGTTCCTCCGCGCCGCGAAACTCTCGGCCGACGTGTTCCCGGAACTCCGCGTGGAGTGATCGAAGCCGAGTGCCAGCCAGACGTTGCTATCGGCCAGCAGCATGGTGCCACTCCGCTTCTTGAGCGAGGAGGATTTCCGCGATGCAATGCGGTGTGATTTCCTCGCCCGGCGCGGCCGCCTGCGGACAAACGATGAGCGGCAAGCCCGTTTTGGGGTCCGTGGAGACGAGCTGCTTCACCAGCGAATCGGGAAGATCGAGTGTGGTCTTCATCCACCTATCTTCCCGGTTTCCCAGCTTGCCGTCAAGCAAACGGCGCGAGGGGGTGTACCTATAGATTTTGGCACTCGCCGATTTTCCTGGCGACCGCCAGGGCTTTGAGCGGGGAGATGTAAAGCGTGTGGAGCCCTTCGCGCGGACGATCGACGAGGTCGGCCAGCGTTGGCAGGAAACCGGCGAGCGTCTTGCCGGCGCCGGTCGCGGCGACGAGCAGGACATGCTCGCCGTCCCGCGCCGCGTCGACCATCTCGAGCTGGTGCCGGCGTGGCGCCCAGCCACGGCTGGCGAACCAGTTCTCGATAACGTTGGGGAGAAGAGTTGGCAGACGACTAGTCAGGTTTTGCGTCCGTTCCGTCGCGGCTGCGTGCTTCTTCCTCGGCGTAAAGGTCCTTGGTGGCGCGTTCGCTGGTCTCGACGCTAGCCTCGCCGGGGTTGCGCTTGGCGCCGCGAGCGACGGCGAAGATCAGCACGGCGAGAAGCAGGATCGCGCCGATCACTTCGACCGAGAAGAGGTTGAACCCGGCGATATCCATGAGGACTTCCTTTAATAGGGGTGGAACTTGGTGCCCCGTCTGGCCTTATAGCTCGCAATGGGCCGCCTGGGTTCCTGGATCGAGCCTTTTCCGGAAGGCATCTTCGTCCAACCTGCCAATGCGTCGGTCGACCCGTCGCAGCCAAAAGACAAGGCGCTGATTACTCATGGCCATGCCGACCACGCGCGTGGCGGGCACGGTGCGGTGTGGGCAACGCCGGAAACGCTGGCGATCATGGACGTCCGCTATGGCCAGCAGTCGGCCAATCCAGTGGCTTATGGCGAAAGCGTTCGCGTTGGCGAGGTCGATGTCAGCTTTGTGCCGGCAGGGCATGTGCTTGGGTCGGCGCAGATCGTGCTGGAATATGGCGGCGAGAGGGTGGTCGTGTCGGGCGATTACAAGCGCCGGGCGGACCCGACCTGCGCGCCGTTCGTGCCGGTGCCGTGCGACATCTTCATCACCGAGGCGACGTTCGGGCTGCCGGTGTTCCGCCATCCCGATACGGGGAGCGAGATCGACCGGCTGCTGCACCGGCTTCATGCCGAGCCCGAGCGGTGTATCCTGGTCGGGGCCTATGCATTGGGGAAGGCGCAGCGGGTGATCGCCGAACTGCGCGCGCGGGGGCATCATGAGCCAATCTATTATCACGG
>JAYTGN010000318.1:0-23625 GCA_043733485.1 Gemmataceae bacterium | reverse complement strand
ACGCCATCGACCACCCGGTGTCGCTCGCGCGCCAGAAGAGCGCGATGCTCCCCATCGTCGGCAAGGACGTCGAAGGCACCCGCGTTTCGATCTACAACCCGAGCGTGCAACCGAAGCATCCGCTGCTCGGCCTTCGCTTCAAGAACACCTCCGGCTTGCATCTGAGTCAAGGCCCGATCACCGTGTTTGAAGGCAGCACCTACGCCGGCGACACCCGCGTGTTGGACGTTCAACCGAACGAGGAACGCCTCGTGAGCTACGCCATCGATCTCGGCACCGAGGTCGATCCACAGAACGGCATCGGTACTTCCAAGATCACGAGCGTGAAGGCCGTGAAGGGGATCGTCACGACCATGACCAAGATCCGCGAGGAGAAGAAGTACCGCATCGCGAACAGGAGCCAGCAAGACCGCGTGCTCTTGATCGAGCACCCGAACCGCACCAATCAGCAGTTCAAGTTGGTCGAGACCGACAAGCCCGTCGAGGACACGAAGGACGTTTACCGATTCAGCACGAACGTGAAGGCGGGTCAGGAGACGAACTTCAAGGTGACCGAAGAGCGCGACGTGAACACGACCATCGCGCTGTCCAATAACGGCGATGGCCAGATTCGCTACTTCCTCAGTCTCAACGAGGCCAGCCCGGCCTTGAAGGCGAAGTTGACCGAGGCGCTGACCATCAAGGGCGTGTGGGACAGCTCGCTCCGCGAGTTGAGCCAGATCGTCACGGACCTGAATCGCCTCAACCTGGATCAGGACCGCATCCGCAAGAACCTGGCGAACACGCCGAAGGAAGCGGAGGTCTACCAGACCTACCTCAAGAAGCTGAGCGATCAGGAGAAGGAGATCGACGCCCTGACGGCGAAGCAGAAGAAGCTGATGGGCGAGGAGTTCACTGCGAAGAAGAAGTTCGAGGACTACCTTGCGAACCTGTCGGATTGATAACTGTAGGGCGGGTCGAGGAGGCTTTGCGACGAGACCCGCCGCCCGAGGTAATTGATCGCCAAGGCGGGTCTCGCAAAGCCTCGACCCGCCCTACAATCGGAGTCGGATCGATCCCAGCGCACGAAGCCCACCCGTTGCCACGGGTGGGCTTTCTCGTTGATTAGCAGCATGCCGCTCAAGCTCTCCGCGTTCCCGAAGTGCTATCTCGACGCGATCGCCGGCGAACGGACGATGTCCGTCTTCGACTGGATCGAAATGGCGAAGCCACTCGATGCCGACGGCCTCGAGATGTACGAAGGTTTCTTCACGAACTTGGAGCCCGGCTATCTCGATTCGGTCGGGGATGCGATCCGCGCAGCCGGCTTTGAAATGCCGATGCTCTGCTGTTCGCCGGACTTCACGAACCCGGACGCGGATGGCCGCAAGCGGGCGATCGACCGCGAGGTGGAAATGATCCGCGTCGCACGGCGGCTCGGCGGCCCGCGTGCCGTTTGTCGCGTCCTGAGCGGCCAACGCTATCCGAACGTGAGCCGCGAGCAAGGGCTGGCGTGGGTGGTCGAGGGCATCACCGCCGTGCTTCCGGTTGCTCGCGAACTCGACATCGTGCTGGGACTCGAGAACCACTACAAGGACGGCTTCTGGAAGTATCCCGAGTTCGCCCAAAAGCAGGACGTGTTCCTGGAACTGGTACACGCGATCCCGGACCGCACGCACTTCGGCGTCCAGTACGACCCGAGCAACGCCATCGTCGCCGGCGACGATCCAGTCGAGTTACTCCGCCATGTTGCCGACCGCGTCGTAAGCATGCACGCCTCGGATCGCTACCTCGCGAAGGGTGCGTCGCTCGACGAAATTCGCCAGACCGACGGCACGCTCGGCTACTCGCCGAACCTGCGCCACGGCGTTACGGGCAAGGGGCTCAACGACTACGACGCGATCTTCCGCATCCTCGCCAAGCACAATTATCGCGGTTGGGTGAGCATCGAGGACGGCATGAACGGCATGGAGGAGATGGCAGAATCCTTGGCGTTCTTGCGACGAATCACGGCGAAGTACTTTCCGGATGGAGCCTCGCCATGAATCCCGTTCGCGTCGGTCTCATCGGCTGCGGGAAGGTCGGGTCGATTCACGCGGCGGCGTTGAAATCGATTCCCGAAGCCGACTTCGTGGCGGCGTGCGACTCGAACGCCGAGCGCGCCGGCGCGTTCGCCGCCAAATATGGCGTGAATCCGTTCACCGATCTGCCCGCCATGTTGAAGGAAGTGGATGCGGTGATCATCGGCACGCCGCATCCGCTGCACGCGGAGCCGGCGATTCGCGCCGCGGGTGCCGGCGTTCACGTACTCGTCGAGAAGCCGATGGCCGCGACCGCGGCCGATTGCGATGCCATGCTCGCCGCGGCAAAACAATCCGGAATCGTGCTCGGCGTCATCAGCCAGCGCCGATTCTTCGAGCCGGTTCAACGCATCAAAGCGGCCATCGATGCCGGCAAGATCGGCAAGCCATCGCTCGGCGTCTTCATCATGTATTCCTGGCGCGAGCCGAGCTACTACACGTCCGATCCGTGGCGCGGGAAATGGGACACCGAAGGCGGCGGCGTGCTCGTCAATCAGTCGCCGCACCAACTGGACATCTTGCTCTGGCTGCTTGGGCCGGCCGCCGAAGTGAGCGGGTACTGGGCGAACGTGAACCATCCGAACGTCGAAGTCGACGACACCGCCGTCGCGAACATTCGCTTCAAGAACGGCGGGCTCGGATCGGTCATCACCAGCGTTTCACAGCGGCCCGGCATCTTCACCAAGGTTCACATTCACGGCTCGAACGGTGCCTCGGTTGGAGTCGAAACGGATCGCGGGGCGACGTTCATCGCCGGAGTCTCGGCGATCTCCGAGCCGCCGCTCACCGATCTGTGGACGGTGCCGAGCGAAGAGAAATTGTTATCGCAGTTTCAGGATGAGGACCGTGCTTCGTTCGCGGCGGTGGACGCGACCGTACACTATCATGCGCTACAGATTCGCGACTTCTTGCAAGCGGTTCAGCAGAAGCGGCCGCCGTTGGTGTCGGGTGAAGATGGCCGTGCGGTCGTGGAACTGTTCTCGGCGATCTACCGTTCGAACCGGGAACGCCGTTCGATCGCACTCGGAGGAATCAGCCCATGAGTGCCGAGAAACCCGAAGTCGGTACGGTCGGCTGGGTCGATCTTACGGTGCCGGACGCGGAGAAACTTCGCGACTTCTACACGGCGGTCGTGGGGTGGAAGGCTCAGGGCCTGGACATGGGCCGCTACGAAGACTTCGTGATGCAGACGCCAAGCGGGGAGGGCGCGGCCGGCGTGTGCCATGCACGCGGCCTGAACGCCGACGTGCCGCCCGTGTGGCTGGTGTACTTCACGGTGGCGGATGTCGTGGGAAGCGTCGCGGTGTGCGAGGCGAACGGCGGCGAGGTGCTGGTGAAACCGCGAGCGATGGGCGGCGGCACGTTCGCCGTGATCCGCGATCCCGCCGGCGCGGTGTGTGCCCTGTATCAGGGTTGATTCGTAGGATTGTTCCATGCTCGAAGTCACGAACGCGCTGGCCATCGTTCTGGAACGCGCGCGGCCACTGCTGCCGTGCGTGGAACCGCTTTCCTCGGCCCTTCTCAATCGCATCCTCGCCGTCGATGCCCGTGCCGATCGCGACTCGCCTCCGTTCGACAAGTCGCTCCGCGATGGCTACGCAGTGCGTAGCGCGAACTACGGTTCCGAACTCCTCATCATCGAAGAGATCGCCGCCGGGAAGGTTCCGACGAAGGTCGTGGGCCGAGGGGAATGCTCGCGCATCTTCACCGGCGCGCCGATGCCCGAAGGGGCCGATGCGGTCGTGATGCAGGAAGACACCGAGCTTCACGGCGACCTCGTTCGCATCGCGGACGCATCGGCGAAGCCGGGGCAATGGGTGTTCCCGCGCGGCACCGAGATGCGGGCCGGCGATGTCGTGCTGCCCGCCGGTACGAAACTCAACCCTGCAGCCATCGGAGTGCTCGCGGGCATCGGCGCAGCGGAAGTCCGCGCGTTCCCATTCCCGCGCGTCTCCGTGATCGCCACCGGAGACGAACTCGTTCCCGTGAATGTGCAACCCGGCCCCGGTCAGATTCGCAATTCAAACGGACCGATGCTCGCGGCGCAGGTCTGTAACGCCGGTGCGAAAATTCAGGATTGCGGTATCGTTCGCGACAGCGAATCGGAGATGATCGACACCATCGACGCGGCCCTCGCTCAATCCGATGTGTTGATCCTTGCGGGCGGCGTGTCGGCGGGAAAGTACGATCTTGTGCCCGAAATTCTCGAACGGATCGGCGTCGCGGCACACTTCCACAAGGTGCGGATGAAGCCGGGCAAGCCGCTGCTCTTCGGCACGTTCGGGAACACGTTGGTGTTCGGTTTGCCGGGCAACCCCGTGAGTGCGTTCGTCTGCTTCGAGTTGTTCGTCCGGCCAGCGTTGCGGAAGCTTGCGGGGGAATCGGAACCCGGCCCGCGTTCAGTGTTGATGCCCTTGGCGGAAGCGATTGCCGAGGCGAACGACCGGCCGACGTATCGGCCCGCGACGTTGGAGAACGGCACGGTGCGGCCGTTGCCTTGGGCCGGCTCGCCGGACCTGCGTGGCATCGCGCGTGCCGATGCGTTGATCGTGCTGCCTGCGGGTGAATCGCGGCTGGATGCCGGGATGCCGGTGAATGTGATCGTGCTGTAAAGGAAGGATTCCCACGTGAAGCCTCGCGTTTTTCTGCCCGCGCTCCTGACCGGCCCATTGCTCTGGGCCGCGTTCTTTCCGCTCGACCTCGGGCCGTTGGCGTTCGTCGCGCTCGTGCCGTGGCTCACGCTCGTACGCGCGCCGATCTCCGGCAAGCGGCTCTACTTCGCAGGCTACCTCGGCGGCGTCGCGTTCTTCCTGCCCGCCACGCAGTGGTTCCGCGTCGCCCACCCGATGATGTACGCCTCGTGGCTGTTTCTCGCGTTCGTCTGCCCGCTGTTCTGGGTCTTCGCGCTCTTCCTCCTGCGACGCGTCGATCGGTTGAAACTCGTGCCGCTCGGCATCTCGGTTCCCGTCGTGTGGGTCGCGCTCGAATACGTCCGGGCTCACTTCCCGACCGGCTTCCCGTTCCTCCAGCACGTCGGCCTCTACCAGATGATCGGCTTCGGCTGGTACTTCCTCGGCTACACGCAGCATCAATTCGTGTGGCTCATCCAGGTCGCGGATCTCGGCGGCGTCTACGTCGTGTCGTTCCTGGTTGCGGCCATCAACGGCACGCTGACGGAATGGCTGTTGCGTTCGACCCGCGTGCGAAGTTGGCTCCGCTGGAACGAACCGATGCCGCCGTGCGCGCGACCGTTCCGTTCCACTATTGCGGTGGGCGGCCTCGCTGCGGTAGCCGTCGTTTATGGCCTCGTGAAGCTCGACCATCCCGCATTCGAACCGGGTCCGAAGGTCTCCGCGCTCCAGGCCAGCATCGGGCAATCGGATAAGGACGGAAACGCCGAAGGGCTGTTCGATCGCTACGAGAAGCTCTGTTTACAGGCCTCCGCGAACGGCTCCGACCTCGTGATCTGGCCGGAGACGTGCTACCCGCTCGGCTGGTCCACGATCGCTGCCGGAGTCGATCCCGCGAAGGTACCTCCGGGCGCGACTCGGGCCTATCACGGTGATCGTGCGGTCATTCGGTACTTGGCGACAGGTCGAACGCAGGCTCCAATTCCGAACCCGCTGCCGCCGTGGCGAACCAATGTGCTACTTGGCCTCACCGCTCACGAATGGGACGGCACGCGCGAAGTGCCGACGAACACGGCGCTGCTCATCGACGCCGAGGGGAACGACGTCGGCCGTTACGACAAGATGCACCTCGTGCCGTTCGGCGAATACGTGCCGCTGCGCGAGACGTTCCCCTGGATGCAGACCTTCACGCCGTACCAGGACGATTTCAGTTGCCGGCCCGGTGAAGTGTGGACGCGTTTCGCGATGACGGCCCGCGACGGTCGCCGCTTCACGTTCGGCTGCCTGATCTGCTACGAAGATTCGGACCCATACATGGCACGGCAATACATGCGAAGTGAGCCCGTGAACTTCCTCGTGAACATCTCGAACGACGGTTGGTTCGACGGCACCGAGGAACACGAAGAGCACCTCGCGATCTGCCGGTTTCGGGCGGTCGAAGCGAGACGAAGCATCGTACGGGCCGTGAACATGGGCATCTCGGCCGTCATCGATTCGGATGGCCGCGTGATCGCGCTGCCCGGCCCATCGTGGTCCGGCTCCAAGAAGATGGAAGGGATCGTGACGGCCGTCGTTCCCATCGATGCCCGCACGTCGTGGTATGCTCGCCTCGGCGACTGGCTCCCGGCCGCTTGCTGGGTGCTGCTCGCGACGGGGCACATTCTTTCGATGATTAGAAAACCCTTCAAAGCCAACCCGGCCCCTGACGGGGCTCGGCTCGCCGGGAATGAGCTTTGAAACCCGGTTTCTACGTTGGAAATCGAACTTCACGCGATGTCGTGGCCCAACACGCGCACCAAGAGTTCGTACATCGCCTCAGACTCGTCCTCGCCCCGCAACCGAAGGTAAATGCTCTTATCATCGACGACCTTGGCGCGGCTGCGACTGAGCGCGGCGAGTTGCTTCGCAAGGTCCGCGTTCCGATAGCTGAAGACCAGGTCGAGCCCGTCGCGGTGGATGCCGGCGATCTGCCACTTCACGCAGTAAAGCCGCACCTCCGTGGTGCGCAGCAGCCATTCGACCGGGTCCGGGTGTGGGCCGTAGCGGTCGCGGAGTTCTTGGCGGAAGTCGTCGAGCGTTTTGGGATCGCGAAGCCGGGCGAGGCGGCGATAGACCTCGATGCGGAGCTTCTGACCCGGCACGTAGTCGCGCGGTAAGAACGCGGCCCACGGCAAATCGACGTTCACCTCCACGGCGGCTCGCGGCGGTAGTTCCTTCAACGCCCGCACCGCGTTCTCGAGAAGCTGGCAGTAGAGTTCGTACCCGATCGCCGCGATGTGGCCGCTCTGTTCGCCGCCGAGGATGTTGCCCGCGCCGCGAATCTCGAGATCGCGCATGGCGATCTTGAAGCCCGACCCGAGTTCCGAGAACTCCTCGATCGCCTTGATCCGCTTCTGAGCCGTCGGGCTCAGAAGCTTGATCGGGTTCACGATGAGGTACGCATACGCGCGCGTCTTCGAGCGGCCCACGCGGCCCCGAAGCTGATGGAGGTCCGCGAGGCCGTACATGTCCGCTTCGTCGATGAAGATCGTGTTCGCGTTCGGGATGTCGAGGCCGCTCTCGATGATGGTCGTGGCCACGAGAATGTCCGCTTCTTTCCGCACGAACTTCACCATGGCCTTTTCGAGTTCGTGGCCGTCCATCTGGCCGTGACCGATCACCTGTTTGGCGTCGGGCACGATCCACTTGAGCTTCGCCGAAATCTCTTTGATGTCGTACACGCGATTGTGGACGAAGTAGACCTGCCCGCCGCGGTTCATCTCGCGGAGGATCGCATGCTTGATGAGTTGATCGTCCCAGCGGATGATCCTCGTTTCAACGGGCTGGCGGTCGAGCGGTGGCGTTTCCAGGTTCGAGATTTCGCGGATGCCGAGCAGCGCCGAATGCAGCGTGCGCGGGATCGGAGTCGCGGTCATCGTGAGCACGTGAACCGTCGCCCGCAGGTGTTTGAGCTTCTCCTTGTGCTCGACGCCGAAGCGCTGTTCCTCGTCGATGATGACGAGCCCGAGGTCCTTGAACTTGACGTCGCCGCTGAGCAAGCGGTGCGTGCCGATCACGACATCGACTTCACCGGCCGCGACCTTCTTGAGCGTTTCCTTCTGCTTAGCACCAGTCTTGAATCGGTTGATGACATCGACCACGAACGGATACTCGGCGAAGCGTTGCGTGAAGGTGCGGAAGTGCTGCTCGGCGAGCACGGTGGTCGGCACGAGAATCGCGACCTGTTTGCCGTTGTCGATGGCCTTGAAGGCGGCGCGAATCGCAACTTCGGTTTTGCCGTAGCCCACGTCGCCGCAGATGAGGCGATCCGTGGGTTTGGGCTTCTCGAGGTCCGCCTTGGTTTCGAGAATCGCCTCCATCTGGTCGGGCGTTTCCTGGTAGGGGAACGCAGCCTCGAACTCGCGCTGCCAGTCGGTATCGGCGGGGAACGCGTGGCCGGGAACGGCTTGCCGCACCGCTTGAATCTGGATCATCTCGGCAGCCATGTCGCGGACCGCTTCGCCGACGCGATCCTTACGGCGACCCCACGACATGCCCCCGAGCTTGGAGAGTTCCGGCTCCGCGTTCGCCCCGCCGACATAGCGCTGCACGAGGTCGATCCGAGTCGCGGGAACGTACAGGAACACGCCGTCGCGGAACTCGAGGATCAGGTTCTCTTCCTGGGCGAGCGGGGAGCGTGAGCCCCCTGATTCTTCCTCATCATCGGTAGGCTCGCGCCCCTCGCTCCCGGCCCCTTTCTCCAACATCCGCATCCCGCGGAAGCGACCGATGCCGTGGTTCACATGAACGACGTAGTCGCCTTCGTTCAGGTCGAGGAAGGTGTCGATGGCGCGCGATTCAATCTTGCGGCTGGACTTCCGCGTGGCCGGTGCCTTCGTACCCGGCGGCAACAAATCCTTGTGAAAGAGTTCGTGGCTGCCGAGCACCATGATGCCGGAATCGACGAGGCGGAACCCGGCCCGCACGTGGCCGGTGACGAGTTGCAGCCGCTGCGATTGGGCGAGTTGCCCGGCCGCGAGCACGTCCGTGAGGCGATGGCACTCGGCCTCGGTCTGGCAGGCGATGAGTACTCGCGAGCCGCCCGTGGCCACGGCATCGAGTTCGTCGCGGACGCGGTGGACGTTGCCGCTGAAGCGCTCGACGGATTCCACGCGAAGGTGGACCGACGCTTCCACCGAAGGCCGCGGCATCGTCGAGATGGCGACCGTCGGGAATTGCATCAGGTGGGCGAACGTGTGCTCGATGGTGAACAGGCCCGAGGCATTGGCGACGCGCTCGAAGAAGAACTTGGCGTGCTCCTTGAGGTCGCCCGGTTCGACGAGCGCGATCCGCGACTTCGGCGGCAGGTAGTCCGTGAAGAAACCGGTGGGCTGCACGCTCCGCTTCGAGGACTCCGCGTCGCGGCTAAACGTGACATCGAGCAGCGTCACGGATTCCTTCGTCTCCAGGCTCCGCTGCGAACCGGTGGCGAAGGTGCGGATCGATTCCACTTCGTCGCCGAAGAACTCGAGCCGCACGGGATCGGCCGCGTCCGGTGGGAAGATGTCGCAGATGCCGCCGCGACGACTGAACTCGCCGGGATACTCCACGGAGTCCACACGCTTGTAGCCGTTCTCGATGAGCCAGACCGCGAGCGAGGACGGATCGACGACTTCGCCAATTATTAATTTGCGACCGCGGTTCGCGAGATCGCCCCGTTCGGGAACCGGCTGAATCAGCGCCGTAATCGTGGCGACAATCACCTTCGGCGGATCGACCGGCAGCGCTTGCAGAAGCCGGAGGCGAGTCGTAGTGGCGGGGTCGAGCTTACCTTTGTGCGTGGGCGGTGGCCACGTTTCCCACGCTTCAAAAATGGTAGGTCGACTGCCGGTGAAGCTGGCGAGGTCTTCGACGAAGTGCGGAAGATCGGAGGCGCCGGGAAGCACGACGAGCAACGTGCCGGGAGCATCGGTGGCGAGGGCCGCGACGGCGAGTGCCCCCGCCGAGCCCCAGGTGCCGTCGATGGTGCCGCTCTGGCCCGCGTCGAGTGCGGCGCGGAGCGCACCCCACCCCTCGACGGCATGCAGCCGACCGGGAAGTGATTCGAGCGCAATCGCGAGGTCGGCCATCCAGAGGAGTATTGTAGAAACGGGAAGGGGGAGCGGAGTTCGTCCCAGTTTCGTACAGCTATCTTGCCATACTTCACCTCACTTCGGGTATCATCGTCTCGTCCCACTCCTGGAGCCCCATCATGGGCCTGCCCGAATCCGCTCCTGCCCCCGCTCGCCTCGAATCGGTCGATGCGTATCGCGGGCTCGTCATGTTCCTCATGATGGCCGAGATCCTGAAGTTCGCCGCGGTGTCGAAAGCGATTCCCGGCAACGAAGCGTGGGCGTTTCTCGCCGGGTTGCAAGACCACGTCCAATGGATTGGCTGCTCGCTGCACGATCTCATTCAGCCGTCGTTCTCGTTCCTGGTCGGCGTGAGCCTGCCGTATTCGATCGCGGCTCGCCGGGCGCGCGGGCAGTCGAAAGTCGCGATGAGCCTGCACGCCTTCTGGCGGGCGTTCGTGCTCGTGGCGCTCGGCATCATCCTGCGTTCCATCGGGAACAAGACTCCGGATTACGGCTTCACCGACACACTTTCCCAGATCGGGCTGGGCTATGGGTTCCTCTTCCTACTTGGCTTCCGGCCCGTCCGCGATCAGTGGATTGCCGTCGTGCTGATCCTGGTCGGGTATTGGCTCTTCTTCGCGCAGCATCCGGTCGCGGGGCCGGACTTCAATTGGGCGGCGGTCGGTGTGAAGCAGACCTGGCTGGACGAACACGGCCTCAATGGCTTCGCGGGTCACTGGAACAAGAACGCGAACGCCGCCGCGACGTTCGACGTGAGGTTCTTGAATGAGTTCCCGCGTGAGAAGCCGTTCAAATATAACGACGGCGGCTACCAGGTGCTGAGCTTCATCCCCACGCTCGCCACGATGATCCTCGGACTGATCGCCGGCGGCGTGCTTAAAGGCGAGCGTTCGCCTTGGGGCAAGGTCGCCTGGCTGATGCTGGCTGGCATCGTGGGGCTCGGGCTCGGCTACGCCTGGGGGCTGACAGGAACCTGCCCCGTCGTGAAGCGCATCTGGACGCCGAGTTGGGTGCTGTTCAGTGGCGGGTGGTGCTTCGTGCTACTGGCCGCGTTTTATGCGGTCGTCGATTTGCTCGGCTGGCGCGGCTGGGCGTTCCCGCTCACGGTCGTCGGCATGAACTCGATCGCGGCCTACTGCATCAGCTCGTCCTTCGTGAAGCCTGAACTGCACAAGATGGTGATCAAACACCTCGGCGAAGACACTTTCGCGGTGCTCGGCCCGGAATACTTGCCGCTTTTACACGGTGCCGCGACGCTCGCGCTCTTGTGGTTGATTCTCTTCTGGATGTATCGCCGCAAGGTGTTCGTCCGCGTGTGAAGGCGGGCGGGTGAACCTCCAGCGACTCCTATAACGCCTACCCGTGTGCCCCTCGGAGAGCCGCCGTGCCCCGGTTCGCGATTCTGGAACACGACTGGCCGACGCGGCACTGGGACTTCCTGTTGGAAGCCGGGGATGTCCTTCGCGCCTGGCGATTGCTGGAAGAGCCCGAGGCCGAAAAGAGCATTGCCGCCGAGGCGAACTTCGACCATCGGTTGCTCTATCTCGACTTCGAGGGGCCGCTCTCGGGCAATCGCGGGAGTGCGATGCGCTGGGACGCCGGGACGTTCGAGTGGATCGAAAACGAAGCGAACCGCGTGGTGGTGGAACTGATGGGGTTGAGACTCTCGGGCGTCGCACTGTTGGAAAAGCGGCCCGAAGGCTGGCGCGTCTCGATTCACTCGCCGGGCCGGAACGCCGGGTTCAAGCCGCCGAGTGCCACCGGCGAATGATCGCTCGAGGAACGACCGGCAACCGCGATCTTGCCGTCCGCCACATCCAACGTCAGAATCTGCGAACTCGCCTGACCCACCTGGTTCGCGAAGAATTTGAACAGGCCCACGGGGTTCGAGCCGTTGCGGTACCACGTCACTTCGATGTTCCAATCGCGGGCCGATTCCACAATCGAATCGAGGACGGACTGCGAGCCGACCGGCAGGCTACCCGTTCGCAAATCGCAGACTTCGACCGCGACCACGTTCGGCTCATCCTTCACGAGCCACACTTTCAACTCGACCCAGACCACGCTGCTCCAGAACCCTTCGCCGTACTTGAAGCCGATCTTCAGTCGGTCGCCTTCGATCGCGACGCGCGGCGAATGCACGCCTTCGGGAAGCAGCGAGGCGAACCCGCCCTTGCGGCCCATGTAGTCCACGAAGAAGCAGTTGAGTTCCTCGGCCGTGAAGGTCTCGCCCCATTCCGAGCGCGAGCGGATTTCGTTCTTCAGGTCTTGGACGCGGGTAATCAGATGGGCCGCGCGTTCGCGGGTTTCGAACTGATCGGGATCCGGTGCTTGGCGGTAGAAGGCGGGTTCGCGTTTGGCGAGGAGGAAGACGCCGCCGAAGCAAGCCGCGACGCCACCGACCAGGAGCAATAACGCCATGAGGCGCGAGCGGCGAAACATGAGGACACCCTCGGGCGAGGTGCGGCAACTTCAAGCATTCCCGACGGGACGGCTTCCCGCCCGAGGAACGCGACCGCGCGCTATACCTTGCACCACATTTTGCGTCAACGGGAACTGATGTGACGGGTGTGCCAACGATTCTTGGAGGCCGTAGCCCGGATCCGTCCCCTTTCCAACAGGCGATAGGCTCAAAACCGGCCGGTTCGGACACTCACAGATTTCTTCACAAACCCCATGAAATCAGCCATGAAACGGGTCAGGCTGCCAAAGTCCGTGTGACGAGAAGTGGCAATGTGGCAGCCTGACTACCCAAGTCGCGCAAGACGAGTTCAATCCAGTCTTTAAGTTCTCCAGCAATGGTTGTCATACCCGATGTGACGGTCGCGGGCTTGGGGCAAGCCGTGCGGGCGGTGGCGCTGGAACCGGGAACCGCGCGTCCCGCCCAACCGTTCTCCTATTCGAGACTTGGCAAACGAACCGGCCTGCGGGTACGTTACAGGGGTAGATCCGCGCCGCTGTCGGAGGTTCGCGCCATGAAGCGTTACGCACTCACGTTCGCCACACTCGCAATCTTCGGCAGCGCGGTCGTGGCTCAACCGAAGCCCGATCCCATCGAATCCGCGAAGGCCTCGCAGCGGATCGCGGACCAGAAGGCCGAGATCGACGTGCGCAAAGCCCTCGACGATGCCGAACGGCTGTCCAAGTCGTTCCCCGACAAGGCCGCACAATACCTCAAGGCCGCACAACTCAACCTCGACACGAGCGCCGGGCTCAGCAACGAAACCCGCAAAACTCTGACGGCTTCGCTTCAGGCGAAGATCGGCGCGGTGACCGGCAAGCCCGCCGCGAACCCCGGTGTGAAGCTCGACCCGGCCGGCCCCGCCGTGAAGGCCAACAAGCAAGCCGTCTGGGAAAATTACCTCGCCGAGTCGAAGGCCGTGCGCGAGGGGCTCGACCTCATCAAGCGGTATCAGGAATCGAATCAGACCGCGGCCGCAGGCAAGGTCGTGGCCGACCTCGCCGCCAAGTATCCAGACAATCCCGCAGTCATCACGTTGGCGCGGAAGGATACGTTCGGCAACAACGTCGCCGACGCGCAGTCCTTCGTGAAGATGCAGAATGAGCGAGTGCTGCTGGCGCAGAACGCGCCGCTCTACGCCTCGCTTCCCCCGAAGGGCGACATCGAGTTCCCCAAGGATTGGGTTCAGCGCACGAAGAACCGCAAGAACGAACTCAAGTTCTCGGACAAGGAAAAGAAGATCATCGAGGCACTCGACAAGCCGGTGACGATCTTCGGGAAGGACAAGCCGCTCGATTACTTGCTTCAAGAAATCTCGACGGCCATGGATCAGCCGCTGCTCATCGACGAGCGCTCGCTCAAGGATCTCGACATCGACCTGAAGAAGGTTGGCAACCTCGACGCTCGCGGAATCTCGGCTCGCACGGCGCTCCGTCAGGTCCTGGCCGCTCAGGGCCTCACCTACGTTATCAAGAGCGAAACGATTCAGGTGATGACCGTCGAGAAGGCTCGCGAAACGCTGAGCACGCAGGTCTACTACCTCGGCGACGTGGTGCAGGGCGTCGGGCCGTTCGGTGGAGCCGCGACGTGGGGGCCGTTCCTGGACTACCAACAAACGATGCAGAACGTCGCATTGATCACCGACGCGATTCAAGATTCCATCGACCCGCTTTCGTGGAAGAAGCGCGGCGGCCCCGGCAGCGTGACGTTCCACTTCCCGAGTATGTCCATCATCGTGCGGGCTTCCACCGAGGTTCACGCCTCGCTCGGCAGCAAGCTCGGCGGTGGGAAGTAAATGCGTCGGCTTGCGACTCAAATCACGATCATCGCCTCGGGAAAGCGCTGCTGCAAAGCGGCCTCATCCTTCGGGCCGAGATCGTTGTGCCGCACGTCCAGGTAGAACAAGTTCAGCCTCGATTTCTCGACCAGCAGGCGCACGCCGTCCGACCCGAGATAATTTCGGGCCAGGTTCAACCAGCGAAGATTCGTGGCTTGTTCGTGGCGAACGATCTCGCGGACGCCCTCCGGCCCGATGCCCTGCCCTTCCAGATCGAGTAGCCGCAAGCGATCCCAGGGAATGACCCATCCGAGTTCCAGGTGAGTGAGCGAACCTGGCATAGCACTTCCGCCATTCCAGCGCAATCGAAGTTCTTCCAACTCTGAAACGCAGGCACTGCCGAGGGTCTGCTTCAAATCGTCCGAGCGAAATGAAACGCCTGAGAGATCGAGCTTCGCGAAGCGGCGGTGGTCGGCCTCGCGAAAGCCCTTGGCAATCGCGGGCCCGAGGTTCGAGATGTCCGAGAGGTCGAGGCTCGAAAGGTTCGGCCAAAGCGGACCCGAGACGAACTCGCGGAACCAGGGCGGGAAGATCGGGTTGCCGCGGAGCGAGAGGTGCGCGAGGCCCGTCAGGTAGGGCGAATTCGCGAGGTTCACGCAATCGTCGTAGCTCAGTTCCACATTTTGAAGGTCGAGCGAGTGAATGTTTTGAAGCTGCGACACGTCGAAGAACGGCGCGAGCGGCACTTCGTATTCCGAACGGCTCGGGATCGGCCGCACGGCCCGGATCGATCGAATCGGTTCCAACTCGAACAGGGCGGCGGCATCGTCCGGAAACTTCGCGGCATCGACATTCACGTGTTCGACGAACCCGCGTTCGAACCCCACGTCGAGCATGAGGCCGATCAGGTGCCAGGTCCACGCTCCGTTTTTGGCCATGTCGAGCAGGGCGTTCGCCGAGAGTTCCGCCGCTCGGGCCGCCGAGGTGTAAGGCTCCGCTCGGGCGGTTTCCAGTTGCAGGCGAATGAGCGCGGCACGATCGCCGGCCGACGCGCGGTCGATTGCCGAAAGCGAACTGCCGTTTTCTTCCAACCAATCGGCGTAGAGGTGCCGCGGCAAATCCTCGTCCGGATTTGCCCGAATCGCGGCCAGCAGTGCCTCGCGGTCCGACATGCGATTGAGGGAAAGGTGAAAGGGACGCCCGTTAGCCGCACAAGCAAGTTATCGTGCGGGTCGTGCGAGAGAAAGGTGGAGCCAGTGCGAATTCGCCACGATTTTCGTTCAACTCGCCGGGGTAGAATGCGGTATCGTTAAGGGGTGGATGCGACGGTTCAGGAGGGTATTCGAATGCGGAGAATCGCGGGACTGTTCTTGGCGCTTTTCCCGCTGGCCAGCAGTGCTGCTCCAGTACCCACGCACCTGATGGCGAAGCCCGAAGTGCAGCTTCGATTCAACCCGGCTTCGCATCCGCTGGGCCATTCTTTCGGGGTCGCGATCCGCAACACGGGCGGCGCGGAGCTACAAGTCTGGACCGACCGACCAAGCGGAATCGCGGCGTTCCTCGACGCCGAGATTCGCAACGAAAAGGACGAACGCATCTCACCCTCTTACGCCTGGAATTCACCCGCGGACGCCGACGCGGTCGTTCGCCTCGCCAAGAACATCCCCGCTGGTAATCAGTCTGCGAGCATGTATAACCTCTTTCAATCGGTGGAGGAAAAGAGCCTCCTTCCCGGCAAGTATAAGCTCCGCGTTCGGTTCAGATATCGCGATCACGATGTCGTTTCAAACTGGGTCTCGGTCGAAGTCACGGAGTTGCAGATCCGCACCAGGCACATCGGACAAGGACCGTGAAAAGTTGCCACCACGGAACACACGGAAACGAAAAGGAGAGTGAATGGAGAGTGAATGCAGAATCCGATTTTCCTTCTCTCGCGTTCTGACTTCCTCTGTGTCTCTGTGCCTCTGTGGTTAGAATCCTCAGTATGGACACGAGCCTATTCTTCTCGACGCGGCCCGCCTACCCCTGGTCCCTCTACCCGATCGGGTTGCCCGCGCTCGCCGTCGTCGCGATTCTGATCGTCCTCTTTACCGTGTGGACGTACCTCGGCCACCCGCAGGCCACGCGCCGCCGCGTACTCATCGTGCTGACACTGCGCCTGCTGGCGCTCGCCGTCACGCTGCTCACCGCCGTGCGTCCGAGCGTCGGCTTCCAGGAAGAACCCAAGATCCCCTCGGTGCTACTCATCGGGCTCGACCTTTCCGAAAGCATGAGCGTGAAGGACGAGGTGAACGGCCAGGCGCGCATCGACGCGGTTCGCCGCATCCTCGATCGCTGCCAGCCCACGCTGGACGAACTCGCCAACGACCAAAACGTGAACGTGAAGCTGTACAGTTTCTCGACAGCGGACTTCAGCGCCGACGCGAGCCTCTACGATCCGAAGACCCCCGCCGACGGCAAGCGCTCCGACTACGGCACGTACCTCAACAAGATGTTCGAGAAGTGGCAGGGGGAGCGCTTCATTCGCGGGCACCTCATCATCGGCGACGGGGCCGACAACGGAGCCGCGTTCTCCGCCGTCGGCGAAGCGAGCCGGTGGGGCAAGCGATCCTGGCCCATCACCACCTTCACCGTCGGCCAGGAAGGCACTACCGGCAGCGCCCGCGATTTGCAGGTCGCTTCCGTGATGTGCGACCCGTCTCCCGTGCCGATTAAAAATGAGTTCACCGTCGTGGCGCGGGTCAACGCCTACGGCTTCAAAGACACGCGAATCAAGGCCCGCGTCTTCTTCAACGACGTGCTTGCCGAGACCGTGGACGTGCTTCTCGCGAAGGAGAAGGACAACGAAATCCGCATTCCCACGAAGGCGGGAGACAAGCCGGGCGAGGTGAAGGTGCGGGTCGAGATCGGCCGCGAAGAGAACGGCAAGCTCGTGCCGCTGCCGGGCGAAGTGACCGCCGTCAACAACCACTCCGAGACGTACCTCACCGTGACGAAGGAAGGCGTTCGCGTTCTCATCATCGACCGACTGCGTTGGGAAGAGACGCGGCTCCGCGATGCCCTGCGAATCGAGAAGCGCTTCGACGTGTACGAAGTCATTCGCCAGACGAGCTTGCCGGGCACGGCGGACGAGAAGCAGTGGCTCGATCTCGACAACCAGGCATACGATGTCGTCATCATCGGCAACGTGAGCTACGAGCAGTTGGAGAAGGCCCTCCCCGATGGCTCGCTGCCTGCGAAACTGCTCGACCGCGTGGCGAACAAGGGGATGGGCCTGATGTTCCTCGGCGGCGAGGCCGCGTTCACTGGCTACCCCGCCCCCCCCCCCGGCGACCCCGAAAAGCGACCGCTCGCCTTCGCCGATCTTCTACCCATCGTGCCTGCTGGCATCTTCGAGCAGGTGAACCCGGCCACCAAGCAACCGATCACGTTCCAGACCGTTCCTACGGCCAAGAGCTTCGACGATCACGTGCTCAAGATCGACCGCGATGAAGCCAAGGCCAAGCAACTCTGGGACGAACTCAACGGCCGCCAGGACAACCGCACCTTCCGCATCAGCGGCTACAACAAGTTCGTGAAAAAGGGCTACGCCACGACCTACGCCTTCGCCTCCTCCGACGCCACCGCACAGCCTGCCGGCAAGGAAATTCAAGCACCGAAGGGAACCGATCCGCTGCTGGTTGGGGCTCAACTCGGCGTGGGCAACAAGGGCCGCATCCTCGCCTACGGTGCTTACGACACCTACCTTTGGCAGCGGCTCGGCCAACCGCAAACCCAGCAGGGCGTCGAGATTCACAACCGTTTCTGGAAGCAGTGCATTCTCTGGCTGGCCCATCAGGAAGAAGACGAAGGCCAGGCCTACGCCCGCCCCGAGTTCAGGCGATTACCCGTCAGCGGCGACCAGACCATCTGGGTCGGTCTCAAGGCTCCCGCCGGCGGCGATGATTTCAACGCCGACCTCGAAGTGAAGATTCTCCCACCCGGCCAGGACAAGCCCGAGGACGAGGACAAGGCACCGAAGCAGACCGTGCTCAAGACCACGAAGGACGGCAAGCCCGCGACCAAGGTGCTGTTCAAGCCGCCAGCCCAGGGCGAGTACAACGTGGTCGTGACTTCACCCATGAAGGGGACGGACGGTAAGCCGCTGATCGGCCCCGACGGCAAGCCGCAGAAGTATCGCGGCACCGCGCGGTTCATCGCCTTCCCGGATGTATCCGACGAGATGCTCCGCGTCTCGGCCGACCCGCAGTTCATGGAGAAGCTTTCGGCTGCGAGCGGCGGCAAAGCCCTGCGGTTGGAAGACCTGCCCGACTTCTTGAAGGAACTCAAGGCGCAGAAACTCGACACGCTCAAGCCGAAGCCGCACTACCTCCCAGACTGGCGACGCAACCACTCGAAGGGTTTCTTGCCGAGTTGGCTGGTGCTGTTCGTGCTGTGCCTGGGACTGGAATGGGGCTTGCGCCGGATGTGGGGCATGGTGTGATTCTGGCCGCTCGCGGCTTCGCGATTGCGCGGTCAAGCGCAATCGCGAAGCCGCAAGCGGCAATACTATTTCGGCTCGCCCAAATTCTTCTTGAAGAAGCCCGCGGTCTTCGCCCAGAGCCGTTCCATCACGATCGGATCGGAAGACGACATGTGCGTGATCCCCGGAAGAGCCAGCGCCTCGAACTCGCGGCCGGCGCGGAACAGGGCGTCGCTCAGCTTCAGCGTGTGCCGATAGTAGACGTTGTCGTCCGCCGTGCCGTGGACCAACAACAGCGGCCGCTTCAAATCCTTCGCCAGCGGGATCAAGCTCGCCTCGTCGTAGGCCGCCTTCGACTCCGGCAACAGCCCCATATAGCGCTCGGTGTAGTGCGTGTCGTAGTCTTCCCAGTCCGTAACCGGAGCCCCGGCGACGGCGGCCTTGAATACGTCCGGCCGCCGAAGCACGCCGTTCGCCGCCATGTAGCCGCCGAACGACCAGCCGACGATGCCGACCCGCTCGCGGTCCATTTCCGGAAACTTGTCGCACAGCGCGTGCAACCCCTTCACTTGGTCTTCGAGCGGCACGGTGCCGAACTTCTTGTAGATGGCGCGTTCCCACTCGGCCCCGCGCCCCGGCGTGCCGCGATTGTCGATAGCTACCACGATGAAGCCCTGGTCCGCGAGCCACTGTGGCACGAGCCAGTTCCGCATTGCCTGGACCACGTGCAGGTGCTTCGGCCCGCCGTACACGTCCACGATGACGGGGTATTTCTTCTTGGGGTCGAAGTTCTGCGGCCGAACCACGGCGGTCCAGTAGTCGCCGACCTTCGCGACCGTGACGTTGGGTTTGAAGGATGGCTCGATGGCGGTGGAAGGAAGTGTTCCGAGACCGACCCCGCCGGGAACTTGAACCTTTGATTCCGGCATTCGCTTAAGGGTCGTCGTCGTGAAAACGGCACGCGTGTGATCCTTTGAAAAAACGGCAGTATGCTGACCTGGATCAGTTGTCAGTTGCTTGGTGCCGATGGTATCCGTCAGAGTGATCTCATAAACGTGGGCTTGGGTTGGATCCTTCAATCCGACTACAAAGGCCTTTTTCGCGTCGCTGTCGAGTGAGAGGAATTGATCGAATCGTGCAAGGGGCAGGGTTTCGATAGCCTTATTGTCAAAGAGGCTGAGGTGGAGATAGTGATTCCCGAAGCCAACCACTTCTATGAAAGGATTCGAGACGATAGCATCGTGTCGATCGCTGGCCATTAGAATGGCTTTCTTCTTCCCAAATTCACCAGTGATCGGCAAACCCGCAGTCAGGTTCTGCCACGGTAAAGCACCTTCCAACGGTTCGGCGAATTGAACTACTAAATCTCCATTTGCAGGGTCAACGAGGCATGTATTCAACTGCTGTTGATTTCGTGGTTGCGTTTGGCAGACTAAGCCTCCGGTTCCCCAATCGACTCGGCTCAAATACTCGTATTCTGCCTCGAAATTCACCCAGACCGTCTCTTTAACATCCAGTTTCTTTACGCCCAATCTCACACTGACATTCTTCTTCCCCGGGCGCGGATAATACTGCGGCGCGGGCAGAACCTCCGGCTTCAACGGGTCGGCCACGAACCACTGCTCCACGCCGGTGTGGTCCGCCTCCTCATACGCGATGCTCCTGGAATCGGGGCTCCACCAGAAGCCGCTGAAGCGGCCCATTTCCTCCTGGGCCACGAACTCGGCGAGGCCGTGCGTCTTCACCTGTGTACCGCCGGTCGTGATCGCGGTTTCCTTCTCCGCCGCCAGGTCGTAGGCATACACGTCGAAGCCGCGGACGTAGCCGATGAGCTTGCCGTCAGGCGACCACTTCGGATCGACGATCGCCCCGTCCTTGCCGGTCTTCAGTTCGATGGCTTTGCCGGTGCCGCGGTCGAGCACGAAGAGTGCGTTCGAGAGCTTCACGAGGACGTGCGAACCGGACGGGTTGAGGTGGAAGTCGGCGAAGCCGCCGACCGAGACGCGCTGCCGTTCTCGCCGCGCTTTTTCCTCCGGCGTCAGGTTCTCGTCCGCTCCCTTGAGCAGCGATTCCGGCGACAGCAGTTCCTTCGTCTTTCCCGTGGCGACATCGAACTCGAAGAGCTTCATCTTCGGCGTCTTGGCTTCGGCACGGAGGAACAAGACGGCCTTGCCATCCGGTGTGATCTTCGGCTTCACGGGCCGGCCGAGCATGAACCCGCGGGTTTCGGCGTAGAGTTTGAGGAAGGATGTATCCATGGGTTTTGGCGTGCCAGGTGCGTCCGCCGCCGGAGCGAGGGTGGCGATGGCGAGGAGGATCAAGGATGCGGTTGTGGCTTTCATGGGTGTACCTCGTAAACACAACGGTCGGACCAGCCACACCCGCTAACGTGGGTTACACTCGGGCGAAGCTCGAGTGCAGAGCCAACACCGGGAGGACTGGTCCGATTCCATCGACGTTACGCTATGCGGGTCTGGATGTCCAGAAGGACAGCACGGTCATCGGCGTCGCGGAGGCCAGCGGGGGCGAGGCCAGGGTTTGGGGCCGAGTCGGCCCGGCCCGTCGGCTTCGCGCCGCCGGCTAGGCGTGCGATGTCGTGGCGCCGGATGTGAAGCCTCAGGGGCTCGGCTTGTAGAACGCCGCCACGTCTTTCTTGAGTTTCGCAAGCGAAGGCTTGTGAACGTACATCATGTGTCCGGATTCGTAGTAGGTCATCGTCACCCTTTCCAGTAGCTTTCGATCTGAACCGAGGTGATTGAACGTGTATTGCGTAGCGGCATAGGGCGTGGCCAAATCGTAGTAGCCGTTCGCCACGAGCACGCGGAGATCGGCATTCGAGGCCATGGCCGAACGGAGAGCGGGTGCCACGTTCAGATAGCGATTGGTCGCCGTGCCGTAATTCCAAGGCTGCACGCGCCCCGTCAAAATCTCATACGGCAGATCGGTCTCATACTTCAATTCCCCCCGAATGTACGCATTGAATCCTTCCGTGTAAGTGCCCTGAACAGCCGCATAACTCGGATCGTACTCGGGCCGCTCGCCGGCATCGGTCGAATCCCGACCCAGATACCGGCTATCGAAACGACCCACCGTCCGACCGCGATCCCGCAGCAGTTCGCGCATGAACCGCTGCCCCTCCACTCGCAGATCGTTTCGCAGAACGTACTCCTCCGACAAGCCGGTGAATCGTGCGACTTTCGCCGCCACGCTCTTCCGCTCCGCGTCCGTGAGACCGAGCCCTTTCTGGAGCGCGACCAAATACTCTCCCGAGGCGAAGTCCTCGGCCTCCGCGAGAGTTTTCTTCAAGTCTTTCTGAAGGCTCGAGTCGAGCTTCTTGTGGTACCACGCCGTCGCGGTATAACTCGGAAAGAACAGCGAGTACGGCAGGTCGTTCCCGTCGTCGAAGCGGGTCGTTCCGAAGTTGAGAATCGCCGAGATGAGCAGGACGCCGTTGAGCCTCATGCCGAGTTTTCCCTGGAGGTGGTTCGCCAGCGCGGAGGCCCGCGTGGTGCCGTAACTTTCGCCAGCGACGTACTTCGGCGACTTCCAACGCCCCGCCTTCGTGGTGTAAAGCCGGATGAATTCGCCGACGGATTGCAGGTCTTCCTGAACGCCGTGAAACTGCTTGGCGTTCTTCTCGTCCGCGGCCCGGCTGAATCCGGTGCTCACGGGATCGATGAACACGAGATCGGTGAGGTCGAGGATCGAGCCTTCGTTATCGACGAGTTTGGCCGGCGGCGGAAGCGGTTGCCCTTCGTCGGTGAAGTTCACGCGGCGCGGCCCGAACGCACCCATGTGAAGCCAAACCGAAGACGACCCCGGCCCGCCGTTGAAGCAAAACGTGAGCGGCCGCTTCACCGCATCTTCACCCGTCTTGATGTACGCCATGTAGAAGATGCTCGCTTGCGGCTTGCCGTCTTCGTCCTTGAGTACCATCGTGCCGGCGGTGGCCTGGTAATCGATCTTCTTGCCTTCGAGCGTGATGGTGTGGTCCGTTTGCGAAATGACGTCCTTCAGCTTGGCGGGTTCGTCCGCGGCCGTCGCGGTTGAAGCGAATGCGAGCAGCAGGAGCGCGAAGAAAGAACGGATCATGTTGGAATTACTCGGAAGTGGTAGGGTGCAGGTATCGATTTACAAAGAATCGCGGCCTGCGACAAAAGCCGCCGCGACTCGAATGGATGCGCTCGAGGCGCTAGAACAACTCCAATGGGTGAACCTTGGCCGGGACAGCCGTATCCTACTTCGAGAGCCCTGTGCCAAGGTTTCTGCCACCTCGTTAGCCGGGTATTGGCGAGGGGCTCTTAAAGTGCGAAAATGTCCCGACGGAGGGATGGCAGAGCGGTTGAATGCACCGGTCTTGAAAACCGGAGACGGGCCAGTCCCGTTCGTGGGTTCGAATCCCACTCCCTCCGCTGAACGAACCCGAGATTGTCCTTCACTTCCAAAAATGGCACATCGCAGCGCGAAGGCTGTGGGTCGAGCCCTTGCTCGATTGGGATCGGGAGTATAACACCCCTTTGCTTTCACTGGAGTCGATGATGCCGGACCTCCCCCCTCGCAAGAGCCTCACCACCACTGGCGGCGATGGCCGCGCTCCGAATCGCGCCATGCTCCGCGCCGTCGGCTTCACCGACGACGACTTCGATAAGCCCATCATCGGCGTGGCGTCGCTGTTCAGCGAGATCACGCCGTGCAACGCGCATCTGGATCGGCTCGCCCGCAAGGGGTGCGAAGGCATCCGCGACGGTGGTGGCGTGCCGCAAATCTTCGGAGCACCGACCGTTTCCGACGGCATCAGCATGGGCCACATGGGCATGCGCTACTCGCTGGTGAGCCGCGAGGTGATTGCCGATTCGCTCGAAACCGTGGCCGGGGCGATGAACCACGACGGGCTGCTCGCCTTCGGCGGCTGCGACAAGAACATGCCCGGCTGCGTCATGGCCATGGCGCGCTTGAACCTGCCCAGCGTCTTCGTGTACGGCGGAAGCATCATGCCGGGCGTCGGCCCACACGGCGAAGACCTGGACATCGTGTCCATCTTCGAAGCCGTCGGTCAGTTCCAGGCCGGCAAGATCGATCGGAAGACGCTCCACAAAGTGGAGTGCGAAAGCTGCCCCGGCC
>JAYTGN010000317.1:0-3691 GCA_043733485.1 Gemmataceae bacterium | reverse complement strand
CTCCGGCGGGTCTCGCAAAGCCTCGACCCGCCCCACAAGATTCACTCGGAGGCGTTCCCCAGGCGGCCGCCCTTCGTGCGAACCGGGTCGGTGCCCGCCTTCGTCGTGAGGTCGAACACACTCAGCAACTTCTCCTTGTCGAAGATCATCTCCTCGCGGCTGAGGCCGGTGAGGTCGTAGAGCGTCGTGAGTTCGATTGCGTCCACGGGGCAGGCTTCTTCGCACATGCCGCAGTAGATGCAGCGCAGTTCGTCGATGACGAAGGTCTCGGGATATTTCTCGCGGCCGATCCAATCCGGCGGAGAGGGTGCCGCAACGATGTCGATGCAGTGGGCCGGGCAGGCGGTGGCGCACATGTAGCACGCCACGCAGCGGACCTTGCCGTCTTCGTCGCGATTGAGCCGGTGGACGCCGCGATAGTTGCCGGGCAGTTTCGGCTCTTGCTCGGGGTACTGCTCGGTGACCTTCTTGCTGAACATGTGGCCGAGCGTGGTCTTCATCCCGTCGATCATGGCGGGAATGTAAAGCTGGTCCCAGAAGCCGAGCTTCGGCTCGGCCACCCAGCGAACGTCGGTTTCGGAAATCGGCATCAAGAACCTCTGAAACCTGGTTTCTGCTTTGGAAACCGGGTTTCTCAATCGCAGGAAGAAACCCGGTTTCCAAAGCAGAAACCGGGTTTCCCATCACCGTCCCGCGTAGGTCACGCCGGCCGGCAATCCCGGCGGCAACTTCCGCACCGCACGCTTCGGCATCGTTACCGAACCGGACCACCACACCGACAGCACACCCGCAATCCCGAACAGTGCGAACGACGTCAGGGTCAGCCATGCCAGCGGCCAGCCAAACTCTTTCACCACCATCACGCAGACCAAATTCGCCAGGGCCAACGGGATCATCACCTTCCACGCAATGTTCATCAACTGATCGAAGCGGAACCGCGGGATCGTCCAACGAATCACCAGCGCGATCCCGCAGTAGAGCAGCATCTTCCCGATGAGGATCGCCGCCTTCAGCACGGACGAAACAACCGGGTAGTTGTCGAAGGCGCGTTCGAGGCCGAACATCGACCATCCGCCGAAGAACAGAATCGAGACGATGAACCCGGCCGTCACGAGATGCACGTATTCGGTCATCAGCATGAAGCCGAGCTTCATGCTCGAGTATTCCGTGTGGTAGCCGCCCACGAGTTCTTGTTCCGCTTCGGGCAGGTCGAACGGCAGGCGGCTTCCTTCCGCATAGGCACTCACGAGGAACAGCACGAAGGCGAGCGGTTGGAACAGCACCACCCACCAGCGATGCTCAGCCTGCCAGCCGATGATCGTCTCCAGGTTCAAGGAACCGACGATGAGGAAGACGCCGAGCACCGAGAGGCCGAGCGGGATTTCGTAACTGATGATCTGGGCGGACGAGCGAAGTGCGCCGAGGAGCGAGTACTTGTTATTGGCGCTCCAACCGGCGAGGATCACGCCGTAAACCGCGAGGCTGCCGAGGGCGAACACGTACAGGATGCCGACATCGATGGCCGGGGCCAGGACGAACGAATAGTGGCTGCGATACTCGGCCTGGGAAGCTTCAAACGCCGCGATGTTGTCTTGCGGCGCGGGCGGACCGACGGTCGAACCGAACGGCACCACGGCGATGGCCATCATGGACGTGATGACCGCAACCGCAGGTGCGAGCAGGTAGAAGACTTTGTCCACGTGGCGGGGGATCACCTCTTCCTTGAGGAAGAACTTGCCGCCGTCCGCGAGCGGTTGAAGCATGCCGCCGGGCCCGACGCGATTGGGGCCGATGCGGTCCTGGATCCACGCCGAGACTTTGCGCTCGGCGAGGGTGAGGTAGCCGACGACGCCGAGCACGCCGCCCATGAGGCCGACGATGACGATCGCAAGGTAAGTCAGGTCGAGAGAAGGCATAGATCGAATCCTGGCGCTACACAAATCGCAATCCCGTTGCTTCCATCTCGGTCCGCACGACATCAGCCTGAACCAGACCGCGCCGGTCGAGCAGATCGAACGCCACCTGCAACTCGGTTCGCACTTCGGTCGGCGGTCGAGTCGCCCGGGGGAACGACTGCACCACCCCCGCATGATTCACGAACGTCCCGTCTTTCTCGAACGCAGCCGTCGCGGGAAGCACGATCTTCGCCGAAGCCGTGAGCAGCGTCGGGAACAAGTCTTGGGCGATGAGCGTTGCCGGCGCTTTCCAGTTCGAGTGCAACGCCGCTTCGAGGTGTTCCTTCACGGGGTAGCCGCCGACGAACCACATGGCCGGGATGTTCTCGCGAACCACATCCGCGAACGGGATCACCGAACCCTGGAAGTGGTTCAGCACCGCTTCGACGCCTTTGCGATTGGGGCACTTCTCGGCGCGGATCGTGAACTTCGTCGGCTCGTCCGCGTGGCCCTTCACGTCCTTCGGGTAGCGGTCGTCTTCACCGATCACGGGCACCGGTCCGAGTACGAGGCGAGCGGGCTTCGCGTTGCGTGTGAACGCCAGAGCGAAGAGGAACGCTTCCTCCACCGTGAGGAACGGCGAGAGTACGACCGTGAGCTTCGCGGCCGCTTCGATTTCCTTCTTCAAGAGCGGCGCGACCTGCGTCCAGGTCGCGGGTCGGAAGCGGCCGTCGAACTTGATCAGCGGTTGCGTGAAGCGCTCGCCGGAGTTGGCATGGTGGTAGCCGTGCCGGCCGTCGTCGCACATCCAGAAGCCCTTCGCCTCGGCCTTCTCGTTCTCCCGCGGCCGCAGGCGGTAGACGATGTCCTTGTTCGCATCCGTGTGCGTAGTGCATCCGGTGCTGCAACCCGCACACACGCCGTCCGTCGTCTTCAAATACCAGACGCGCTGCTTGTAGAGGAAGTCCTTGCTGCCGAGGGCTCCGACGGGGCAAAGATCGACCACGTTGCCGGACAGTTTGTTTTCCAGCGGCCGACCGGGGAAGACGTCGATCTCTTCGTGGTGCCCACGGCCCACGACGGCGAGTTCCGCTGTGCCGCTGATCTCGCGCGTGAACCGCACGCACCGAGTACACATGATGCAGCGATCCGTGAACAGCGTGATTTTCGAACTGAGTTCCGGCTTGTTCGGCGGCGTATTCTTGTCGTCCACCATTCGCGATTCGGAGCGGCCGTACTGGAAGCTGTAATCCTGGAGCTTGCACTCGCCGGCTTTATCGCACACGGGGCAATCGAGCGGGTGATTGATGAGCAGGCCTTCGAGCGTGTCGGCCTGGGCCTTCTTCGCGCGTTCGCCGGGCTTGCCGCCCTTCGTGTAATCCGCGGGGTAGTTCAGTTGTTGGAGCGTGGCCTCGCGCTTGTCGTACTCGCCGGTGACGATCACCGAGCCGTCTTTCACGGGCGTCTGGCAGCCGGGTACGACCTTCGGTTGCATCACGACGGTGCCGTCCGGCTTGCGCTCGCCCACTTCGACGAGGCACATCCGGCACGACGCCACGACCGAGAGCGCCTCGTGGTAGCAATAACTGGGAATGAGGACGCCGGCGCGATCCGCGGCCTGGATGCAGTTCAGCTTCCCGGTCCCGATCTCGACTGGCGCATCGTTCACGAAAACAGTTGGCATGAAGCGAGCTCGTGGTTCGAAACAATTCCCAGCTCTGGTGGCACAGGCATTCTTGCCTGTGAACTAGCACAGGCAAGAATGCCTGAAGATGAAGCTCTCGAGATCGAAGCCG
>JAYTGN010000316.1:0-3692 GCA_043733485.1 Gemmataceae bacterium | reverse complement strand
CTGCCGTTCTTCGATTTCGCCGAGGCCGCGAAACGGCCTACCGCCGAGCCCGGCGACTGGATTCTCGGGTTCACCAACCAGTACGAAATCGCCCTCCGCGACGAACCGCTCAGCGCCATGCGCGGCGTCATCGCCGCCCGCACCCGCCTCTTCGGCCGCGCTGGTGTCTTCGACTTCCCTTACAACGGCGACGTGTACGTCGTCGATCAGATCACCAATAATCCTGGAGCGCCGGGCGGTGCCCTCACCACCCGCGACGGCAAACTCCTCGGTGTCATCGGACGCGAAATCAAGAACACGCAGACCGAGACCAACATCAATTACGCCATTCCCACGAATGCTTCGGTCACGGTGAATTACAAGATCAAGGAGATGGAGAAGGATGTCGAGAAGACGCTGACGATCTCGTTCCCGGACTTCGTGGCGCGCGGGATGAAAGGCGAGTACCGCCCCATGAAGCGCGATCCGTCGATCGTGAAGGGTGAAGGCGGCTGGACGGGCATCTTGTTCGTGCCGAACATTCTGAGCCGTACACCGGCCTATGTGGAAGCGGTGATTCCCGGTTCACCTGCGGCGAAGGCGGGCTTCAAGCCGGACGATCTGATTAGCTTCGTGGACGGCGAACCGATCGTCAGCATCACGGCCTTCCAGGATTATCTGCGGTCTCACACGCGGCCCGGCACGACGATCCGGGTGGACGTTCGCCGCGGCGAGGCGCTGCAAACGATCGAGTTGCCGTTGGGCACGCACCCGCCGCGACCAGTGGTGCCAGCACCCGTGCCAATGAAGAAGTGAGGTTGAACATGGCGATTGCAACCAAACTGATGACGGCGGAAGAGTTCATGCTGTTGCCCGATGACGGCGTGAGGCATGAGCTTGTTCGCGGGGAAGTATTTTCAAGATCGCACCGAACGTGGGAGTGCGGAGAGATCGCTGGGAACATTGGAGCAACAATTAAGACTTATCTTCTTCCAAATCGAATAGGACAAGTCGCTCTCGGTGTTGGAGCAATCGTCGCTCGCAATCCAGATACCGTTCGGGCACCAGACGTCAGCTTTTTAGGCATGGCCAGGATACCCCACGGGGAACGAATGAACCGGTATGTCGATGGTGTACCGGATCTCTGCGTTGAAATCCCGTCTGATACGAACTCGCGCTCCGACATCCGAGAGAAACTCGGCGAGTACTTTGCCGGCGGCGCGAAGCTCGTTTGGGTCGTCGATCCGGACGACCGCTCGGTCAAGGTTTATCGCGATGCCGCGAATGCTCGCGTGGTGAAAGAGGATGCGGCACTCGATGGCGGCGATGTCCTGCCCGGCTTTTCGTGTCCGGTGTCCAAATTCTTCAACTGAATCGCGAGTTGAAACCCGGTTTCTGCTTTGGAAACCGGGTTTCTGTTCGGGAAAGAAACCCGGTTTCCAAAGCAGAAACCGGGTTTCCAATGAACGGTATCTCAACATGACACTCAACGCCCTTCGCGTTCCCCTGATTCTCGGTGCCCTTCTCGCGGCTTCTGCGGTGACCGCGGCCGAGCCGGATGGGAACGCCGGGATCGAGAAGGCCATGAAGGCCGCGATCGCTCGCACGGCACCCGCCGTCGTCAAGATCGAGACGGCCGGCGGCCTGAACGTGGCCACCGGCGCAAAGAAAGCCGGCCCTCCCACCAAGGGGGTTGCCGTCGGCACCGGGGCCACCACCGGCCTCATCGTCGACGCGGAAGGCTTCGTCATCACCAGTTCGTTCAACTTCGCCAACAAGCCGACGGACATCTTCGTGACCGTGCCGGGACGGGCCACGCGGTTCGTCGCCAAGGTCGTTTCCACCGATTCCACGCGGATGCTGACACTGCTCAAGATCGATGCGAAGGATCTGCCAGTGCCATCGCCGCTGCCCAAGAAAGACGTGAGGGTCGGCCAATGGACCCTGGCCTTGGGCCGCACGCTGGATACGAACCTCGAACACGCGCCTTCGGTGAGCGTCGGCATCGTGAGTGCCGTGAACCGCCTCCTGGGCAAAGCCTTTCAGACCGATGCCAAGACTTCACCCACGAATTACGGCGGGCCGCTGGTTGCGATCGATGGCCGCGTGTTCGGCGTGATCGTGCCCGCTTCGGCCCGCGGGGAAAACGAGACCTCCGGCTTCGAGTGGTACGACTCGGGCATCGGCTTCGCCATCCCGCTCGAAGACATCCTGGCGAAACTGCCCGAGATGAAAAAGGGCACGAACCTGCGCCGCGGTTTGCTCGGCATCAACCCGAAGAGCCCGGACCAGTACAACGCGCCGCCCGTGATCGGAGCCATTCAGCCGGACTCGGCCGCGGATCGCGCCGGCCTCAAGGTGGAAGATAAATTGCTTTCCATCGACGACAAGCCGGTGCCGAACTTCTCCACGGTTCAGCACATCCTCGGGCCGCTGTACGAAGGCGATGTCGTGAAGCTCAAGGTGCTTCGCGGCGACAAGGAACTCGACTTCCCCAAGGTCGCCTTGCTCGGCACGGCAACGGCCTACGTGAATGCGTTCCTCGGCATCTTGCCGCTGCGCGACGATCCGAGCGTGGGCGTCGTGATCCGCTTCGTGTATCCGAACAGCCCCGCCGCCGCGGCCGGTTTGAAAGAAGGCGACCGCATCGTGAAGCTCGGTCTCGCGGGCGCGATGCCGTTGCAACCGATGAAGAATCGCGACATGCTCGCCGCCACACTTGCACAACTCAACCCCGGCACCGACATCAAGCTCGAGGTGAAGCGCAAGGAAGGCGATAAGCTCGAGACCGTGACCGCGAAGTTGACCACGATCCCGGAGGCGATTCCCGAGAAGCTGCCGATGCCTTCCAGTGCCGGGAAGGCGCTGGAAGCGCAGCCGAAGGATGGCGGCCTGGCACCGATGCCGAAGATTCCCCTGCCGAAGAAAGAACCGGAACCGAAGAAGGGGAACACCTCCCCCGTGCTCTTCCAGGACGATCCGTTTGCCCCGAAGAAGGACGGCAAGAAGGACAAAGTGCAGACCGGGTACATCGAACGGACCGACGAAGCCCTCGGCAGGCAATACTGGCTCTACGTTCCAGACAACTACGACGCCAACGTCTCGCACGGGCTCCTCGTTTGGTTCCACCCCGTGGGTCAGGGCGGCAAGGACGGCGAGAGGATGGCCCGCGCTTTTCGCGAGTTCTGCGAAGTCAAACACTTCATCATGATGGGGCCGAAGGCGAGCAACGCCGAGGGGTGGTTGCCCAGCGAAACGGAACTGATCGTGACGGACGTGCGTAAGGTGCTCGGGCAGTACACGTTCGACAAGACGCGCGTCGCGGCTCACGGCATGGGCAACGGCGGGCAGATGGCCTTCTACGTGGGCTTCAACGCCCGCGATGTGTTCCGCGGCGTGGCCACGATCGGTGCCGTCCTCGGCAACGCACCCAAGGACAACGTCGCCAACCAGCCGCTCTCGTTCTTCCTCTCCGTCGGCGACAAGGACCCCACCTTGAAAGACGTGGAAGCGAGCAAGCAAGCGCTCGAAGAGAAGCGATTCCCCGTGATCTACCGGATGATGAAAGAGAGCGGCAAGGAATACTTCGACCAGAAGACGTTCGACGAAATGTTGAACTGGCTCGACTCGCTCGACAAGATTTGAGTTTAGCCGCGACGCGGAGTCTGCGGAGCGGAGCGCGACATCGCCGGATTCGTCGCGCTCCGCTCCGA
>JAYTGN010000315.1:0-48489 GCA_043733485.1 Gemmataceae bacterium | reverse complement strand
TGCGTGTGCGACGGTTCGAACTGGAATTGGAGCCTGTTCGCGATGCACCTGCTGCCGTGGGGGTTCGTCGGCATTCTGGATTTCATTCATCTGCTGAGCTACCTCTACGAGACGGCCCAAATCGGCGCGGCCGCCGGGGAGACGAGTTGGGCGGTGTACGAGCGTTGGTTGCGATGGGCGTGGGCGGGTCAGGTGGCGTTGTTGCTGGCCGATTTGAAGCGGGTGTCGGCCCGGCTGGGCGAACCGCCGCCCGATGCCAAGGACAACGATCCGCGGAAGGTGGCGGCCGCGACCGTGGGTTATGTGACGAACGCGCAGGGCAAGATGAACTACGCGGAGTATCGGCGGCGGGGGCTGCCGATCAGCAGCGCGCCGGTGGAGAGTGCGATCAAGCAATTGAATCGGCGTGTGAAGGGGACGGAGAAGTTTTGGGTGAGCGGAGGGGCCGAGTCGATGCTTCAGGTTCGCGCGGCGATCTTGAGCGAGGACGGCCGAGCGGAGCGGTACGCGAAGCGGCCACGCCCACGAGGCCGTGCCGTGGGTGGCCACCGGCTCGGACGGAACGGAAAGTAAGGACACCTACGGGACTGCACCCGAACAACAGTCATGTCTTGTTCGTGCTCGGGGGCGGGGGTATACTTTGAGAATGATCCTCATCCGCTTTCCCAACCTCGAATCGAAGCGCTCGGCGCTGGCTCAACTTGCGGGCCGGTTCAGCTTCAAAAGCTGGGCGAGCGGCGACATGCTCGTTCCCGAAGAGGCACTTCCGTTCCTGGCCGTTCAAGGCATTTCGTACACTGTCGAAGGGCCAGCTGCGTATCTCAACTGACGGTCGATTAAAAGCCGAAGCACCTCTCAGACTTCACCGAACCTTCATCCCCTCGCGGTTGCTCCCGTCCGAAGTATTTCCTACGCTGGCGAGATAGGACAATTTCACGAGTGGAGCCTCTCCATGCGGTCCCGTGCTCTCGGTTTCTTCCTGGCTGCGTTCCTCGCGATTCCCGCCGTCATTCTCGGCTGCATCGGCTGCGGCAAACCCGTTCCCACGGACCCCGTCGGAACCGGACAACACCTCGATCCGCTCGAAGCCGTGGAACTGAACGGGCAGGGTGCCACGTTCGTGAAGCCGATCCTGGACGTGTGGAAAGAGAAGTTCATCGAGAAGACCGACGGCAAGGTGAAGATCAACTACACGGGTACCGGGTCGGGCGCGGGCGTGACGCAGATGACGAAGAAGCTCGCGGACTTCGGCTGCTCGGACAATCCGATGACCTCGAAGCAGATGGCCGAGGTGCCAGCCGGTGCCGAGGTCGTTCACATTCCACTGGTCGTTGGTGCCGTGGTGCCGGCGTACAACTTGCCGGGCGTGAGCGAGCCGCTCAAGTTCACCGGCCCGCTGCTCGTCGAAATTTTCACCGGCAAGATCGCGAAGTGGAACGACCCGAAGATCGCCGCGTTGAACCCCAGCATCACCTTGCCCGATCTGGCAATTCAACCGGTGTTTCGCGCCGATCCGAGCGGCACGACGTTCATCTTCTGCGACTATCTGGCGAAGGTGGACGAGAACTTCAAGAAGACGGTGGGCGTGAGCAACGCTCCCGCGTGGCCGAAGGGCGTGGGCATCGCGCAGAGCAAGAGCGACGGCGTGGCCGGGCACATCAGCCGCACCGAGGGGGCCATCGGCTACATCGAACTCACGTTCGCACTCGAAAGCAAGGACAAGATGAAGTACGGCTCCGTGAAAAACAAGGCGGGGAAGGACGTGATCGCGGATCTGGACAGCATCACGGCCGCGGCCGACGCGAGCCTCGAGCAGAAGCAGACGCAAGAGCCGTACTCGCTGCATCAACTGGCGTACAACCTGACCGATGCGAGCGGCGAGAAGTCGTATCCGATCGCGGGGATGAGCTTCGCGGTACTGTACAAGAAGCAGGACGGCGCGAAGGGGAAGGCCGTGGTGGCGTTCCTTCGCTGGGCGACTTCCGCGGAAGGCCAGACTTTGGCCAAGCGGCGGAACTACGCTCCGCTTCCCGAATCGCTGCGTGCGAAGATCGGTGCCCGACTCGATACGATAGAGTGAGCGGAGATCGCTGACTCGCGATTTTGGTGGCACAGGCATTCCTGCCTGTGCGGTTTCAACCATAGGCAAGAATGCCTGTGCCACTCGAATCTGAATACATGGTACCCGCCCCACAACCACCGGCTCCTTCCTCCTGGCCGGAGGTCGTTTTTCTGGGGCTCACGCGAGCGGCCGGCGTCGGCATCCTCGTCCTCGTCGCCACGCTCGTGGGCGTGCTCCTCTGGGACGCGTGGCCCGCCCTTTCGCACGCCAACGAATACCGGATGTTCACCAGTTCCGAGTGGATTCCCAAGCCAGCGGACGGCGGAAGCCCCACGTTCGGCGTACTCTCGTTCATCTGGGGCACCGCGATCACGGCCGTCATCGGCATGCTCATCGCCGTGCCTCTAGGCGTGGCCAGTGCTGCGTACATGTCCGAAATCGCACCCCTGAGCGTTCGCCGGATCGGTGCCTTTCTGATCGAACTCCTCGCGGCCATCCCCAGCGTGGTCTACGGCTTCTGGGGGCTCTTCTTCTTGGCCCCCGTAATTCAGGAACTCTTCACGGCACTCGGCGGCCCGAACACCGGCGGCAACGGCATCCTCTCCGCCGGCATCATTCTCGCCATCATGATCCTGCCCTACGTCACGGCGATCAGCTACGACGTGTGTCAGGCCGTGCCGCGCTCTCAACGCGAAGGTTCGCTCGCACTCGGGGCCACGCGTTGGCAAACGATCTGGCGCGTCGTGCTCCCGTTCGCGCGGCCCGGCATCTTGGCCGCGTCGTTCCTCGCTCTCGGCCGGGCGCTGGGGGAAACCATGGCCGTGACCATGCTCATTGGGAACAAGGCCGAGATCCAGTTCTCTCCGTTCGCACTCGGCGATTCGATCGCCAGCCGCATCGCGAACCAGTTGAACGAAGCCGATAGCCGCGAGTTCCGCGCGGCACTGATCACACTGGCACTCGTCTTGTTCGTGGTGACGGCGGCATTCAACATCTCGGCCCGCCTCTTGCTCGCCCGGCTGTCGCGCGAATCGCGCCGCAAGATGACGTCGCCCCCGCCCATCGAGCCCGCGGCAACGCCGGTCGAATCTCAGGATGTGGCTTCGCGCAATTCCACGCATGAAGGCCAACCCCGTGGAAAGTCGCGGGCCGTGCTTTGGAATCGCGTGATGACCGGCGTACTCGGGGGTTCGCTTCTGCTCACCGTCGTGCCGCTATTCCTGATCCTCGGCTACATCACCGTTCGAGGTGCGTCGGCCGTGGATGCCGGGCTCTTCACCCAACGCGCACTCCCAGCGATGGAAGATAAAGACTTTACGCAGTATCGAGCCTGGAAGCGCGACGAGGCGAGTTATCCGGAGGATGAAGACGGCTTGAACGTGAAGCGCGGCGGGCTCGGGCACGCCATGCTCGGCAGCGTGCTCATCGTGGGCGTCGCCACGCTTCTGGCCGTGCCGTTCGGGCTGCTCGCCGCGATCTACTTGGCGGAAGCGCGACGCAGCCGGCTGGCCAACGCCGTCCGCTTCGTCACCGAATTGCTCGGCGGCGTCCCCTCGATCGTCATCGGCATCTTCGCGTATTCGTGTCTGGTCTACCCGTTCTGGTATCCCGGGCGTTTCGGGTTCAACGGCTGGGCCGGCGCGTTCGCACTCGCCGTCATGATGATTCCCATCATCGTGCGCAGCGCGGAAGAATCGATGAAGCTCGTGCCGGACAGCATCCGCCAGGCGAGTTACGCCCTCGGCGCGAGCCGCATGCAAACGACGATTCGCATCATTCTGCCAGCTTCGCTCCCGGCGATCGTCACGGGAATCTTCCTGGCGATCGGCCGCATCGCGGGTGAAACCGCCCCGCTGCTGCTCACCGCCGGGCAGTATTCGTACTGGCCTTCCTCGCCCACGAATCAGATGCCGTTTCTTCCCGGGTACATCTACGAGTATTCGCGCGATCAGCACGCCGACTACAACGATCAGGCCTGGGGTGCCGCACTCGTGCTGCTCACGGTGGTCATGATCTTGAATATCGGCATCCGCCTGCTCGCCGGGAAGCGCGTGGTCGCGGCCGCCCGTGCGGATTGAAGCCGATCGCGGCGGCCTCACTTCACGGCGCGCGGCGCGGGAGCCCGTTCCAACACGGCGCGCGGCGCGGGAGCCCGTTCGACTTCGACCATCCCGATGCGGCGTTCCAGAGCCATGGTGAGATTGGCCTGGGCGCGAGGGTTGTTGTTCAGCCGGAGCGATTCGCGAAACGATTCGATCGCGCGGTTCCAATCGCCCTTGCGGTAGTACGAGTAGCCGAGATTGTTGAAGTAATGCGAACTCCCCGGCTCGAGTTCGACGGCCCGTTCAAAGCGAGCGATCGAACCCGGCACGTCGTTCATGCGTTCCAGTACGAGGCCCAAATTGTTCTGTGCCAGGGCGTTGTCCGGCGCGAGTTGGATCGCGAGTTCGGCGTAGTCGCGAGCGCGTTCCGGGTCGCCCCTACGCACCCACAGTGCGGAGAGGGTGGCGAGCGTGTAAGGGCCTTTCGGATCGAGGGCCAGCGATTTTTTATAGCAGGCGGTCGCGTCGTCGAGGTTCCCCCGGTCCCAGTGGGCCCGCCCGAGATGCTGCCAGGCGAGTTTGCTGGTCGGCCTTGCCGCGACCGCCGCTTGCGACCAGCGAAGTTGCTGGATCGCGGTGTCCCGGCGCACGTCCGTGCTGTTCTCATACATACCCGCCATCACGATCAGAAGCGACAAATCGTTCGGCGACTTCTCGATGGCCGGGGCCAGGATGCGTTCCCGCACGGCGAGCGGCAGGGACAACTGCCCGAACGCGATGGCGAAACGGACCGGCTGGCGGAGTGCCTGCGGGTCTTCCGCGAGCGCCTGAAGGCCCGCCTTATCCGCACGGTGAATCGCGGCCCGTACTTCCTTGCGAAAGGGATCGGAGTCGGCGGCATCGAGCACCTTGCGAATGGCGGTTCGTTCGGCCATCGCTCGTAGAATCGGCGCAGGATCTTCGCCCACCGGGAGGTACCGGCGCGAGTGCCACAGTTCGAGCGCGAGGAGGAGCCGCTCGCGAATCCGGGATTCGTGAATGCGCTGCGTCCACTCCGCGACAGGCGTCTTCTCGTAATCGAGCCCGTAAAAGCGGAACGCTTCGATCCATCCGGAGGTCAATTTCGGGTCGTACCAACTGATATCCGCTCGGTTCCAGAGGTCCTCGTCGGCCCGCTCCAGTGCGACGAGCATGTTGATGTCTTGACCGCAACTCGCGATTCGTGCCGTCAGATGGTCGGCACCGCCCTCGCCGGTGCGCCCGTGGATCTGGAGGAACAGGACGAGCGCGCGATCGGCGTCGTCCGCCGCGAGTTCCTCTTCAATTTGCATCAGCAATGATTCGATTGCCTGGGCGTTGCGGGCGAGGCGGTCGCGCTCGACCCGCGAGCGCTTCTCGCCGTCGATCTGCTGTTGGAGTGCGTCGGCCGTCCGCGCATTCTCCAGACGATCCAATTCCGCTTGCTTGACTCGTTCGACTCGCTCTTTCGCCTCGGCTTGTCGATTGACCCACCAGGCACCAGTTCCGGCGACCAGAATCACGAGCGCAATGGTGACAGCCAGGACCCGCTGCGTGCGAAGCCGCTTGCTCCGTTCCGCTTCGCGTGCTTCCGCCTCGCGCCGCGTGTTCACTTCCTCGGTGGCCTTGGCCTCCGCCGCGGCCCGCTCGCGCTCCGCCCGGTGCAAGCGATCCTCGACTCCCGCACGATGGGCGGCAATCGCGTTGGCCACCTGCTTCGCATCCGCCGGGCGTTCGTCCGGGTTCACTTTCAAGCAATGTTTGGCGAGGGCGACGAGTTCGGGATCGGCACCGCAGGCATCGAGCCTCTCGAAGGCCGGGCCGAGCTGAGCCGTGAGGGCAAGTGCTTGAATCTCGGCAGAGGTCGCGGCCCAGTACGGCGGCCGGCCCGTGAGCAATTCGCAAAGCATGGCACCGAGCGCGAACACGTCCGATCGCGTGTCGGTGCGGTCGATCTCACCTTTGGCCTGTTCGGGCGGCATGTACGCTGGGGTACCGAGAAGGCTGCCGGCCCGCGTGTGCGAACTCGGATCGCGATCCGATTCGATGATCGAGACGGGTGCGGCCGTGGGATGATCGCTGGGCGGTCGCGGTTCGGCGGACGGCGGTGCTTCGCCCAGCACCTTGGCCAAACCCCAGTCCATGACCTGCACTTCGTTGAAGGCCCCGACCATGACGTTGCCGGGCTTGAGGTCGCGGTGAATGACGCGCCGATCGTGTGCGGCCGCGACCGCCTGGCAAACGTGATCGAAGATGCGGATCAGTTCCGCCGAATCGGGCCGCTCGCTCGAAAGCAGATCCGACAGCGTGCGGCCCTTGATCAGCTTCATTGCGATGAACGGTCGACCGTCGCGGAACGTGCCCAAATCGTGAACCGGCGGGATGCCCGGATGCGAGAGCTTCCCCGTGATGCGGGCTTCCTCAATGAACCGCGAGGCGACGTAGGAACGATCCTTGAGGTCTTCGCGGAGCACTTTGACCGCCACGTCGCGATTCAGAATACGGTCGCGGGCAATGTGAACTTCGCCCATGCCGCCGCGAGCGAGGAAGCTCAGCAGCGTGTAGCGATCATCGGGCGTCGGGAACGAAGTCGGGCTGTCCGTCCCTTCAAACGGCCGCGTGTAATGAATTTGTTCCCCGGTCGGTGCCTGGGTCGCGGTGTAGTTCTGGGGCTCCACTTCCGGTGGAAGCAGCGTCGCCGTCACCGAGCGCGCCTCGGCCGGGACGATGATTCGAGTTGGAGAATCGGATGGCGGAACGGACACGCGGCACCTCCAGAGTTCACGATCTTACCACGATCGCGGAGGGTCGCAACTCGCGCCACGATAATCCGCAGGCGAGTCCGAGCCAGAGCCCGGCGCGAAGGTAGATCAACACCTCGGTCAACGGCTTCAACGAATTCTCGTCGAAGTGGTTCCACAGAATCCAGAACAGCACCGGGAACTGGAAGTAGTTCAACAGATCGAGCAGCACGGCGAGCGGAACGATCCAGCGATGCCGGGCCGCGAGGGGCACGAGCATCGGCAGGAACCAGACCACCCACTGCGGCGACCAGAAGACGGCGAGCGAGATGAATACGAGCAGGACGATGCAGCATCGGCGCAGCACGCTAGTGAGATCGGAGGGTCGCGTGATGAGCAGCGCGAGGCCGACCGCGCCGAGAATCGCGAGGCGGGCCGTGCTGCTGTGGGCGAGTTCGACCGGCAGCACGCGGCCGTAGAGCGTCCAACTTTTCTCTTCGAGCGGCCGGGCGAGTTGAACCAGAATCGGGCGCACGGTCGGTTCCCATCCGAGGAGTGCGGTCGAGAGCCCGATGCCGAGAAGGATCGTGGCGGTGAACCCGGCGAGCCACTTCGCGCCGCGGGCCGGGCCGAGGTGCCTCAGCACGATCGGCACGAAAAGCACGGGATAGACCTTGAGCAGTACGCCGACAGCGAGGAAGGCACCGGACCAGGCATCGCGCTTGCGACCGAGGCACGCGAACGCCAGGGCCGTGGCCAACGCAGGCACGATGTCGAAGCGATTGAGCGAGAAGAACACGGCGGCGGGCAGCACCGCAAGCCAGATCGGTGGCCCGGGCATTCCTGCCTGTGATGGCTCATACCCGCGCCGCAGCACCACGAGTAACGCGAGGAGTGCCAGCGTCATCAGCACGACGTGTACGATGGCCGCGAACTGGAACTTCGACCAAATGTGCGATTCGGCCTCGTTCCGCGGGAGGAAGCGCGCAATTCCGAACTGATGGGCGTCCGCCACGGCCGCAGGCATGTCGCACGGCGTCGGGAACCCCAAGCGGAAGAGGACGAGCGTGGCGGAGGGGTACTCGAGGTAGTATTTCTCGGCGAGCGGTTGAGGCGCCGCGTCCAGCGCTCGCTCGATGTCTTTCTGGTCGTTCTGTTTCGGTTCCTCGGTTCGGCCCGGCAAGCGGCCCATCGAGGCGTTCGCCCCACGCAGCACGAATGCCGTGATGTCGTCCGGGTCGTGGACGAGCCGGCTGAACTCGAACGCGACGTTGTGGCGGATGTTCAAGGTTCCCGGTTGCATCACGCTGAGGAGCGCGATCAGCCAGAGAATGGGAACCGCGAACGGCCAGTACGGAAGGTAGCGCCTCATGGGCGGGCCTCTCCGAAAGCACCGATTCGGGCTTCGCGCAGCATCGGGATGGCTCGAATCGCCCGCTGCTCTTGATGAGCCTGGAACGTGTGGTGGAAGTGGCGCACGATCTGTTCGGGCGGCACGCCGTCGCGGGCTTCATTTTCAATCGTGGAAAGAACCTGTTTGATCGCGAGGCCGCGAACGATCCCGGTGATCATGTTGGGGTTGAAGGCGAGAGCAGCAAGCGCCGCGAGGGCTGCGGGGATCCACTTGCCGAGTCGGCCACCGCGCGAAGTCCACACGATGTAGGCCAGCGCGAGTAGCGGCCAGGTGAGGTAGGTGTACCGCGAGGCGAGGCCGTTCTTGGCGTCGAGCCCCGCGCGGCCCATTCCAATGACGAGCGCGACGCCCACGATCCCAGCCGCGATGGCGATCAAGCCGAGGGAAGCGGGCCGCTTCGCGGCGATCTTCGCATCCTGGAAGAGCGTCCAGATGGTGACGCTGCCGAGGGCAACGATTCCCGCGAAGATCGGAATCCACCAGCGGAACGTGCCGTAGCCGAACGACATACTTAGCACCTGACCCGCGACGCGGAGGACGTCCAAGCCGCCGTCGCCGACTTCGGGATGATGGCCCGGCCGATTGTATCCTTGAAGGTAGACCGCGAGGTAGGCGAACGGAAACGCCGCAAACGCGAGGAGGATGGCTGCGCGGAGGCGGGAGGGCTTCGCGCCAGCGGAGTTTTCTGCTAAGTTAGAAGTTGGAGGCACGATCATGGCAGTCGGTGGAATATCGCGTGAAAGAGACGGCCGGGCTTGGGTGCTCGATCGAGGTGGGTTCGCGGCATCGACGCGCGACGGCGGACTCTCCTGGGTGCCGGTGTTGCTCTTTTCGCCCAAAGATGACCCCGATGGCGATGAGTTTATGGCGATCCCCGATTCGGAGATCGACGCCTTGATGAGCGCCGCCCGCAAAGCGCTTTCCGTCGCTCCCGTTCGCGAGATGAACGCAGCGAAGGCCGCTTCATATACTCCCTTGCTCGCTTCCAAGTCGTCTTGAAGTGCATCCAACGACTGGGTATCAAGCTGATTCCAGTCCCGATTGCGCCACTTCTCGAACAGTTTGTGGTTGCCCTCGTACTTGGCCCGCTCCATCTCTTCGACGGGCAAGTAGTATTCAACCAACTGACCGTTCGGCATCTGCAAGTCGAACGCCACGATTCGCCAGCCCCAATCTCCGGGTTTGAGAAGCTTCTCGGTATCGCGCTTGATGATCGTCGCGCCTAGTTTCGCCTCGACCGCGTCGAGTATGGCCGGCAAGTCGCGGAGATCCTTCAGCACCGTCTTGAACCGGAACGAATCGCGGATGTGCTCGACATCGTGCCACGGTTTCTTCCCACGAATCGACGGACGGCTCGCCTTCGCCAGGATGCTCGCGGGTATCTTCACGTTGGAATTCGACTTCGTCCCGAACTCGGCGTCGATATTCCGAAGAAACGCGTCGACCAGTGGCTGGTTCAACTCTGTGAGCTTCACGAGTTGGCGGACTTTCTCCTCGGGGCTCGCGGCCGGATCGATGGCGTTGACGATCCCGACTTCGTCGGGGAGTTGTATCGGACTTCGACCCGGCCCCTGAGGGGGCTCGGCTCGCCTGGAACCGTTCCACACTTGCACAGCCATCAACGCCAGCCAGAGTGCCACGGGTATCGCGGCGACCACCCCGCCGCCGCCGCACAAACAGAGCAGCACCATCAGTACGCCGGCCTTCACTCCGGAGGGGAACAGTCTTTCTCGCGCGGTCGATAACGCCACCAGGCCGAGCGCCGTTTCCAACACCAGGATGAACGCGAAGCAAAGGTTGTAGCCGATGAGAAAATTTTCCCAATGCCCGACGTGAACCAGCGACACGGGGAAAAACAGATCGGTCCAGTAGGGCCGACCGCGGAGTCGGGATGCCAGGCTCATGAGGCCGAGGCTCGTCGCCGCGAGCAACGCGATTTGCAATAGCGAGCCGGCCCGAAAATCGTGTGCGACCTGGAACAAACCGTAGTAAACGAGCCTCGGCAGGGGCAAGCGGTGCTCGTTGTGTTGAGCCCAGAGCCAGGGCGAAAGCGGTTCGTGGCCGGTGAGCGCCGGCACGAATTCCCACTCGTCCGCGTTGGGGCAGTTGCTGCCGAGCGCGAACACGTAGCCAACGGCCGCGATGGTGAGTGCGGTCCACGTCGCGAGCAAGACAAGGCGGATGCGGCTTGTCGCCGGCGGGGGCGGGGGATAGTCTAAACTCTTCGACACTCTTGGCACCACACGGTCACGCGTTAGGGAGCAGTATATGTCCGTGGAGCGGCAGATCGAATTACGGCGTCGGTATCATCGCAAGGCGAAGATGCGGAAGCTGAAGGTCAAGCTGGAAACGGCGACCGGCCCCGACCGCGACAAGATCCTTTACAAGATCAAGCGGCTGAGCCCCTATTGGACGGAACCCGTCGCGGAAGCGAAGTAGTCCACGCAGGCCAACCATGACCTTCACGGAATCGCTACCACTTACCGCTTTGTACGAATCCGACGAGACGGCGTGGCTCGAACTGATGGCGAGCCACGCGGAAGCGGGACGCTTCGAGGAGTTGGACCTTCCCAACTTAAGCGAGTTCCTCTCCGCCATGGCCAAGCGCGATCGACGAGAAGTGCTCAGCCGTCTCGTCGTCTTGCTCGCGCATCTTTTGAAGTGGGAATATCAACCCGAGCGACGTTCGGGATCGTGGCACGCCACGATTCTGGGGCAACGTCGCGAACTCAACAACATGTTGGAAAGCGGCACGCTTCACGAACACGCCCAGACGGTTTTTTCAGCCGCTTACCTTAGCGCGAAAAAAGAAGCCGCCGCGGAAACCGGACTGCCGCGAGACGCATTTCCAGCCGAGTGTCCGTGGGATCTCGAAACGATCCTCGCGGACGAGACATCAGATTCTTAGCTTCTCCAAGTCCTGCCAGAATCCGGGATACGTCTTCGCGACGCAGCCGGGGTTGCGAATCACCACGCCCGGCACCTTCAAACCAATCAACGCCAGGCTCATGGCCATGCGGTGATCGTTGTACGTGTCCACGGCGCAGCCCGTGAGCGGTCGCGGTGTGATGGTCATCCCGTCCGGGCGCTCGTCGACTTCCGCGCCAAGCTTTCGCAACTCGGTGGCCAGGGCCGCGATGCGGTCGGTTTCTTTGTGGCGAATGTGGGCGATGTTGCGAATGGTCGTCGGACCCTCGGCGAAGCACGCAACGGCCCCGAGTGTCATCACGGTGTCACTGATGTCGTTCATATCCACATCGACGCCGCGGAGCGGCTTGCCGTGAACGGTGATCCCGGCCTCGCACTCCTCGACGCGGCAACCCATCTGTTGAAGCACATCGACGAACCGGACATCGCCTTGAAGCGATTTGCGGTTCAGACCACTTACCGAGACGCGGCCACCGGTGATGGCCGCCGCAGCCCAGAAATAGGACGCGGCCGAAGCGTCGGGTTCGATGCGGTAGTGTGCCCTGTGGGCTCGTGGTTGCTGGAGAATTTCGATCGTTCTTGCTCGCCCGGCGAACTTCGTCTCGACGCCCCACTGATGCAGCATCGCGTCAGTCATGTCGAGATAAGGGCGTGATACCTGGTTCTCGTCGAAGATGATGTCAACACGAGGTAAACCCGCGAAAGGTGCGGCAAGCATCAGTCCGCTGAGAAACTGGCTGCTCACGCTTTGTTGCATGTAGACCATGCCGGGAATCGGCGGCCGGTCGGGAGATTTCCAGCCCGAGGTGCGAATCTCGACGGGCGGGCAGTTGCTTTCAGTTTCGGTGTGAGTCTCGACTCCGAGTTGGGTCAGGGCATCGAGCAAGTCTTGAATTGGCCGCTCGCGCATGCGTTCGACGCCATCGAGGCGATAATGCCCCTGTCCGATACTGACGGCGGCTGTCAGAAACCGCATCGTGGTGCCCGAGTTTGCAACGAAGATCTCGGCTACCTTCGCCGGTATGATTCTCCCGGTTTCGTTTCTTTCAACGATGATGATGGTCATCGGCCACGTTGTGACGATTTGAAATCCGAGTTCGGCGAGTGCTCTGACCATCACCTCGGTATCTTCACTCTGAAGTGCTCCACTCAGAATACATTCTCCATTTCGGCTCGCCAGCGCCGCCAACACCAGCGCGCGGTTCGTAATGCTCTTGCTGCCGGGTACCGACACGGTCGCCGAGACGGGGTTCGCCAGCGGCACGATGGGTAGTTCGCTGGGATAAGTGTGAGACATGGGTATCGCTCGCGCTCCGCTCCGAGGACTCCGCGTCGCGGCTAATCTGCATAGCTCACGCGCATCAGGAACAGCCCTTCGGGCGGGGCGGTCGGGCCGGCAAGCCGACGGTCCATGCCCTTCAACACGGCTTCCACTTGCGACTCGGGCCAGAAGCCGCGACCGACCTGAACCAGCGTGCCCGCAATCGCCCGCACCATGTTGTACAGGAAGCCGTCCGCCTCGACGTCGATCCAAAGGAACTCGCCGAAGCGGCTCACCGCCAGATGAGTAATGGTGCGGACGCTCGTGAGCCGGTTCGGCCACTCCGTTTCAAAACACCGGAAATCGTGGCGACCGAGCAGGCACCGACTCGCCCGGCTCATCGCCTCGACATCGAGATTCTGCCGCACGAACCACGCATACTTTCGCATGAACGGATCGTGCAGCCGACCTTCCTGAATGACGTAGCGGTACATCTTCCGCACGGCGTCCTTGTTCGCACAGAAGCTCTGCGGCATTTCAACTACGCTTCGCACGCACACATCGTCGGGCAACTTCGCGTTGATCGCCTTGAGCAGTACCTCGCAACTCAGTACCGAAGCCGTGTACACATTCGCCACTTGTCCGACGGCGTGAACGCCGGAGTCGGTTCGGCCACTGCAATGCACGTGAAGGCGTTCCTCCCGCGTGATCTCGGCGATGGCCTGCTCGATGGTCTCCTGCACCGTCCGACGGCCCGGCTGCGTCTGCCAGCCGAAGAACTCCGTGCCATCGTAGCGGATCGTGAGTTTGAGGTTTCTCATCAGAGCTAACCACAGAGGCACAGAGACACAGAGAAAACAAGGAGCAAATCAATTCAAGGAAGCTCCACCTGCCCGTTCTCTCTTCATTTCTTCTCTGTGTCTCTGTGCCTCTGTGGTTAGTTCTTCGACTAAACAATCCCTCGCTTCACCAGTTCCTCGGCGCACTGCACGGCGTTAGAAGCCGCGCCCTTGCGGAGGTTATCCGCCACGACCCACAAGCTGAGTGCATTGGGATTGGAGGGGTCCTGCCGCACGCGACCCACAAAGGTGTGGTCGCTGCCTTCGGCGTGAATCGGCTGGGGAAACTCGCCCTTCGCTTCGTCCATAAGTACGACGCCCGGTGCCTTTGCTAAGGCCGCTTTCGCTTCTTCAACCGAGACGGGCTTGTAGAACTCGACGTTGATCGACTCGCTGTGCGCGACCCGCACGGGAACGCGGACGCACGTCGGCGAGACGCCGATGGTCTGGTCGCCGAAGATCTTGCGGGTCTCGTTGATGACCTTGTTCTCTTCCTCGGTGTAGCCGTTGGGGTCGAGGGTCCAGTCGAGAGTGATGACGTTGCCGGCGAGTTGAGCGCGGTGCGAAGTCGGGGCGGGAACCGGGCCGCCGGCCGCGAACGCCTTCAACTGCGACTCGAAATCCGCCAGGGCCTTCGCCCCTTTGCCCGACGAAGATTGATACGTGGAGACGATGATGCGCTTCACCTTGCCGAGATCGTGCAGCGGCTTGAGAGCCACGCAGAGCGGAATCGCCACGCAGTTCGGGTTCGCGACGATGCCCTTCTTGATGTGGTGGAGTTGCTCGGGGTTCACCTCGGGCACCACGAGCGGGCAGTCCGGATCCATGCGCCAGGCCGAGGAATTGTCCACCACGATGGCCCCGGCCCTCGCAGCGATCGGCGAGAATTCCTTGCTCACGGAACTCGGCGTGCTGCTGAGAACGATCTGCACCCCGGCGAACGCCTCGGGCCGGAGCAACTCGACCGGATACGGCTTCCCGTTGAACTCGACCGTTTTGCCGGCACTGTTCGCCGAAGCGAGAAACTTGATGCTCTTGACCGGGAAGTGCCGTTCGACCAGCACGCGCCGCATCAGATCACCCACGGCACCCGTCGCGCCGACCACCGCCACGTTCACGGACACAGGATCACCTTTTCGATTGGGAATGAGCAGAGTTCAGGATACAAATGGTGTTGAAATCACCCAAGCCCACCGGCGGTAACCGGTGGGATTTAGGAGCCTCTCCATGCGGATTGCCATCGGCGGGTTCATGCACGAGTCGAACACGTTTGCTTCGACTCCGACCGATTTGAACAAGTTTCGCGAGGCGAGCCTCACGTACGGTGCGGCGCTCGTGCCGGTGTGGCGCGACGCGCACCACGAAGTCGGCGGGTTCATCGTCGGTGCCGAAAAGTTCGGCTACGACATCGTTCCCATCGCGATGGCCTGGGGCACCCCGTGCGGCCCCGTGACCGACGATTTCTTCGAGCACTTGGTCGATGTGCTGATCACCGGCATCCGCCTGGCCGAACCCGATGGCGTGCTGCTCGCGCTTCACGGCGCGATGGTGACGCCAAAGCATCCGGACGCGGACGCCGAGGTGCTGCGGCGCTTGCGGTCGGCTGTCGGGCCGAAACTGCCCATCGCCGTGAGCCTCGACTTCCATGGGAACATCACGCCGCAGATGGCCGAGACCGCGAACATTCTCGTTGGCTACCAGACCTACCCGCACATCGATCAGCGCGAACGCGGCCTGCTCGCTGCGGAACTCCTGACACGAAGTATCAAGGGGGAGGTTCGCCCCGTGTCGTTCGTGGCGAAGCCGCCGATGCTCATCAACTTGCTCGGCCAGGCTACGGATCGTTCGCCCATGAGCGATCTCCTGAAGATGGCCCGCGAGGTGGAGAAGGAGCCCGGCGTGCTTTCGATCAGCGTGATGGCGGGGTTCGCTTATGCCGACGTGCCCGAGATGGGCGTGAGCATCATTGCGGTGGCCGACGGCGACCGCGCGGTTGCCGAGCGTGCCGCGACGAAGATCGCGGACCGGATGTGGGAAGTGCGCGAACAGTTGAACGTCGAGTCGCCGATGCCGGAGGAAGCGGTTCGCTCGGCAATCGCTTCCCACAAAACTCCCGTCGTTCTCGTCGACCTCGGGGACAACGTCGGCGGCGGCTCCGCCGGCGATAGCACCGTGCTCCTCGCGGAACTCCTTCGACAGAATGCGACGGGCTTCGTCGTGGCACTGTACGCTCCCGAAGCTGTCGCCCAAGCGAAGGCTTCTGGCATCGGAGGCACGTTTGAAGCCGAGGTCGGCGGAGCCGTGGACCGGATGCACGGCGACCCCGTAAAGGTTCGCGGCAACGTGCGAATGCTCCACGACGGGCAGTGGGTGGAAACCGAAGCGCGGCACGGCGGCAAGCGCCAAAACGCCCAGGGACACACCGCCGTGATCGACCTCGGCGAAGGCAACACGCTGATCCTCAACTCGCTTCGCACGCCGCCGTTCAGCCTCGGCCAACTCACCAGCCTCGGCATCGACCCGAAAGCGGCTCGCGCGATTGTTGTGAAGGCCGCGGTGGCTTACAAGGCGGCGTACGCTCCCATCGCCGGCTCGATCATCGAGGTCGATACGCCCGGACTCACGGCCATCAACCCGGCCCGATTCGAGTACCACCGCATCCGCCGCCCGCTCTACCCGCTGCAAAGTTAAGGAAGCCAGCGAGAGATGAACTACCGGCTTCCAGTCGGTGTTCCGGGGGTGGCACCGGCTGGAAGACGGTGTTCCGAGGTGGCCCCGTAGGTGAAACACGGCTTTTCGCCGCGGATGCGGCGTCCGATGGTAGCCAGGGGGGAAGTGAGGCTCTGCGAACGAAACCCTGGAAACACAGCGTCTCGATAATTGATCGAGCCCCGGAGGAGCGATCGAAAGGACTTTTTCAATCACTTCCCCCGGTTGCTTCGTTCCAGTTCCTTCAAGTAGTCGAGCGCTTCATCCACGGTGCCGACTTGCGCTCCGCGAACGCGGCCGCGATTGTCCACTTCGCGCAACAGCATGAGGTCGTCGAAGTCTTCATTCGCTTCGAGGCGGAGGCGCTGCCGGTGGCCGAGCGTGCCAGCCTTGTACTCCTGGGCGAACATGTGGTTCTCGATGAGCCACTCCGCTCGCGGCGTGAGGAGCCCTTCGAGAGCCTGCAAACCCGCCGTCACGTGATCGTACGGGTCGAGTCCCTTGCCCACGTCGTGGAGCAAAGCCGCCAGCAGGAACTCTTCGTCCCACGGTCGCTCGTCGCGGGCCAGTTCGAAAACCTGGAGCGAATGGTAGAGCACGTCGCCTTCCGGGTGCCACTTCGGGTTCTGCTTCACCACTTCCAACGGCAGCAGAAGCAGTCGGAACATCTGGAACGGATCGACCGTTTCTTCGCGTTCGAGGAGTGCCTCTTCGATCTGCACCTCGGGATGTTCGCGGGCGATGAGTTCTTCGAGTTCGCGGGTACTGGCCCGTTCGATGGCCTTGCCCGTGATCGAACTTTTGAAGACGTAGTGCGCCTGATTCTCGGCATAAACCGTGAGTTCGAATTTGAACGAATCGTAAACGTGAACGTGCGTGAAGACGCGGGCTTCGCCGTGCTTTTCGAGGTGCTTGCGTTCCACGTCGTACTGGAGGCCTTCCTCTTCGAGCGCGGACGTTATCGGTTCGAGGTGATCGCTGAAGAGGTGCAGGTCGATGTCCGAGCCCTTGCGGGTGTGCCCGGTCATGACGCTGCCGATGAGTCGCGGGCGGAAGCGGCAGAGCAACCGCATGAGCCGAAGGGCGGCGAGCCGCATCTCGGTGAGGTTGACGGTGCGCGATTCGCCTTCGTGGGTGCGGGCGAATTCCTGGATCAGGTCGCGGATTTCGGAGTTCGAGGGAAGGTCGCTCGGCTTGACGGAGCCGCGGCAAACGCGGGCGGAGGCCTTGCGTTTCGCGGTGAAGTACTCGGACTCGGTGCGTTCGTACATGAGTCGGGCGGCCTCGAAGGCAATCGCCCGACGGAGCTTGGCGTCGGCCATGGGAAAGTGTGCGCCGGTTTTTTGTCGAGCCTATCCGATGCCGGCGCGAGGCTCAGATCTCATTGTACGCATCAGACCATGATCCAATCGACGGAAACGCGCCAACCGGCACGGTGGGCTCCGCTTCGGCCTCGGAACTGAGCCCTACACGACCAGTTACTAATCTTCTGAAGCCATGTGGTAGTCCCACATTCCAGCATACCACGCGTTTTTTCTGTTCAACTCCGAATCGCGAGGTGCTACGATCCAATCGCTTTTCGGAAAGGCGAAGTCTCTGATCGTCGTGTTTAAGTACAAGGGAGCATTGAATATCGCGATCGTGGGTTCAGACAAGCCGCTTGTACTTCCACAATCACGCTAAACGAGCAACCGACTGCATTACGCCATGATCCAATCGACGGAAACGCGCCAGCCGGGTACCGCCGGCTCCGCTTCGACTTCGGAACCGAATCCATACAGGACCGGCTGATCTGGCGCGGTCGAACGATAGACGCGCACCGTGCGAGCCTCGGGATCGACGTCCCAGACGACTTGCGTGCCGGCTTCGAAGTAATCGACGCGCTTCGCGGCCATCGCACGCTCCGCTGCCGGGCCAGAGTCGCCTTCGCTGCGGACTTCAACCGCGAGGTTCGGCGCCCCGTGTACGAACTTCATCCGGTTCGCGGGAAGCGGCCCGGAATAGTAGGCCGCATCCGGAGCAAACGACTCGCGACCGGAGGTGATTTCGTCGATCGTGAAGCCGATATTGTCGGTGAACGCATCGCCCACCCCAGTCCGCTCGGCGTAATCGTCGAGGCTGCGGAAGATTCGAGCCGCGACCTTGCTGGGCCGGTATCCTGTAGCCATATAGCGAACGATCCTTCCAGCAATGAGTTCGGCCTTGCCGGGCTCCCGGGCGAGGTCCGCGATCATCTGCCGCTTCTCAGTCAAAACGCTGGTAGGCATTCAAATTCTCCTGCCGTCATCTTATCGCCTCGTCGCCGGTGTCGGAAGACAGGAACCGCGTTGCGCGTATCATGAATCTCCATGCGAATCAAACGAATCTCGGCGTACCGCGTTGAACTCCCCTTGCGCGAGGGGAACTATCGCTGGTCCGGCGGCAAAGCGGTCGCGGTGTTCGACAGCACGATCGTTCGCGTCGATACCGATTCCGGGCTCACCGGTTGGGGCGAAGTCTGCCCGCTGGGGCCGTTCTACTTGCCGGCCTATGCGAACGGCGTGCGGGCCGGGCTCGCGGAACTGGGACCGCACCTGATCGGCGAAAGCGCCCTCGATCTCGGCGCGCTCAATCGCCGCATGGATGCGGCACTCAAGGGGCACGCCTACGTGAAGTCCGGGCTCGACATGGCCTGTTGGGATCTGCTCGGCCAAGCGACGGGCCAGCCGGTTTGCGTGCTGCTTGGCGGCCGCTATGGCGACGACATCGGGCTCTATCGCGCCATCTCGCAAGAAGAGCCGGCTGCGATGGCCGGGAAGGTCGCCGGCTACCGTGCGGAAGGTTACCGGCGCTTCCAACTCAAGGTCGGCGGCGATCCGGACGTGGACATCGAACGTATACATGCTGTTGCAGCCCAACTGAAGCCCGGCGATCGACTCGTTGCCGACGCCAACACCGGCTGGCGCATGCACGACGCTTTGCGGGTGGTTCGCGCCGTTCGCGATGTCGATGTCTACATCGAGCAGCCGTGCCTCACGTACGAGGAGTGCCTGACCGTTCGCCAACACACCGATCATCCGTTCGTGTTGGATGAAGTAATCGATTGCGTCGATGTGCTGCTTCGCGGCCACGCTGACCGCGCGATGGATGTGGTGAACATCAAGATCAGCAAGTTCGGCGGACTTACGAAAGCCCGGCAAGCCCGCGATCTCTGTGCCTCGCTCGGCGTGGCCATGACGCTCGAAGATAGCTGGGGCGGCGACATCGTCACGGCGGCGATCGCTCACTTGGCCCACAGTTGCCCGCCGGAAGTGTTCTTCACAGCGACGGACTTCAACAGTTACGTCACGGTCAGTTTCGCGGACGGAGCCCCTCAACGTGCGAATGGCCGAATGGCGGCTTCGACCGCGCCGGGCCTCGGCATCCAGCCGAAAATGGACGTGCTGGGGAAGCCCGTCCTCGTGGTGGAATGAGTTGAAACCCGGTTTCTGCTTTGGAAACCGGGTTTCTGGTGGTGCAAGAAACCCGGTTTCCAAAGCAGAAACCGGGTTTCAAAAAGTTGGTGCCTCATGCGTCCTTGGCTACTCATCGGACTGGCCGCATTCATCGTGCTCTTCGGCATCGGCGTGCTCATTACGGCGCTGCCCAAACGCCGGGCCGCGGCGGAGCAGGAAGCCTGCAAGTACAACCTCAAGAACCTCTCGCTCTTCGCGGCGTTTTACGCGCATCCGCCGAAGAATGCGCCAGCCGAGAAGCTGGCTCAGGAAGTTCCCGCCGGCACGATCTTCCTTCCAGGCATCGGTCCTGAAGATCGCCTGAGTTGGGTCGTGGGGGCGTTAGCAGGCGTCGATCAGCGGCAGCAGAACACGACGACCCTCATCGGGTCCCTCGACGATTCGCGGCCGTGGTCCGCAGCTAAGAATCAGGAAGCCGCCCGCTTGAAGGTGCTCGCCTTGCTCTGCCCCGGGAACCCGCCGAGTATCGACCCCGAGCAGCCCGCACCCACGCAATACGTCGGAATCGCGGGGCTGGGGCTCGATGCCGCGATGCTCAACTTCGTTGCGCCGGGGCCGGCTTCACCTCGTGCCGGCTGCTTCCGATACGATGCCCCCACGCCGTTCACCTCGATCACCGACGGCCTGAGCAACACCTTGCTCTTCGGCGAACGTTCGGACGATCTCGGCTCCTGGCTTCGCGGCGGCCCAGCTACGCTTCGCGGCCTCGACGACCGCCCGGACGCGAAGCCACTCCTCGGCCTCGGAGCCCAGTTCGGAGGCAACCACCCCGAGACGTCCAACTGGGCGATGGCCGACGGCTCGACCCGCTCCATTACGCCTCGCGTGGACCGTAAGGTGCTCTTCAGCTTGGCGACCATCGCCGGGAAAGAGGCCGACGCCATTCCGGGCGAGTGACTTTATCGGTCGAAGCGAATGTGACTCTGAAGGATTGGCAAACGCGACCCGCTGAGCCGAACCCGGCGTTCAACACTTCCGAGAATCGTGTGCAATACCTGGGGCCGCGTTCCCCAGGTGTTCGCCATGCGTCAATTTGCTGCCGTCCTCATTCTCATCTCGCTGTTCGTCCTTCTCGTCGGCACGCGGTTCAAGCCGTCCGACGGAGATAAACTTGCGGCCATCGGTCGGCTCGCCCTCGGTAAGGTGCGCGACGCACTGCCGCCCGCCGAGAAGGTTGCCGGGCCGATCAACGCGCTGCGACGGGAAATCCCGGAACGGATTGAAGACAAAGTGAAGGCCCGCCTCGAAGCGGACAACCGGTTGGAAGGGATCGCCTTCGACCTTTCCGCCGATGGCAGCACCGTGAGGCTTCGCGGCGTGGTGCCCTCCGCGAAGGTCCGCAAAACGGCGGTGAGCATCGCCGAACATACCGTCGGCGTCGAGAAGGTGATCGATGAACTCGCGGTGCCCGCGGAGTAAGGCTCACTTCGCCGAGACCGCCTTGAGCACGTCGTCGGTTTTGGCGCGGTCGCCGTGAGTCGTACTTACCTTGGCGAACTTGACCATTCGCTTCGAATCGAGCACGAACGTGGAAGGGTACGCAGTCTCGTTCTTGGCGTTCCATCGCAGATTGTAGAGCGTCGTGAACGCATAATCCGGGTCGAGCAAGATGGTGAAGTGTTCCGGGTAATCCTTGCCTTTGAGGAACTCGCCGGCCTTCTCTTTCAGTTTGTCGGCCGGTCCGGGATACACGAACACGACCTGGGCTCCGGCCTTCTTCAATTCGTCGGCCTTGCCCCGAAGTTCGGCGAACTGCTTGGTGCAAATCGGGCACTGGTATCCGGGGAAGCCGCGCAGCACGACGAGTACGACCGGTCCGGCGTCGGTGAATTTCGAGAGCTTCACGTTGCCGCCTCCGATCGCGGGCAGTTCGAAATCCTTCGCCTCGTCTCCGACTTTCAAGCCGACGTCGGCCTTTGGGGGAGCGGCTGTGAAGCCACAAGATGCTAGTGCCGCCACGAGGATTGCCGCGAGGGAGAAGACGAATCGGGTTGCCATGAGACTGACTCCAGTTTGAAGGAAGAGATTCGAGAACGGTTACGCGGATTCTCGCGCCGCGGTGGGCTCGACCCAACAACTGTGGTGGCAGCATCGACCGAGCGCCAGGCAAGCAACTCCCGCCACGAGCGACTGCACGAGCGGAACGTCCGTCAGGGTCAGCAGCGTATATCCGACGCGGCGCGGCCATAAGGAATGGTACTCGGCGGGGGCCGAACCAAACCAAGTGCTCAGGTCGTTCCAAATGAGTACGGTGGCGACGGTCGAGGCCGCGAGCAGCAGGACGATTCCCAACGGGCGAAGGAGCCCCGGTCGAAAGTGCGAAATCGCGGAGAGGATCGCACCGAGGACGGTACACCAGAACAAGTTCATCGCCACGAGGACCGGCAGCGGAGGGAAGCAGCCCCACACGCCGCACAGCGATTCCCCGGCGTCGTACGGTATTGCCGCCACGAGCAAAGAGCCTACGGCGGCGGCGAACCAGCCGAGCCCAACGAGTATCGGCTCGAGCATCGCATGGAGCGGGCAACCGACCGCGCACGAAGCCGCCGAGGCATCGGGGCTCTCCTTCCGGGCGGTGTGGGACAAGGCGAACCCTCCGGTTGATCGTCCGTGAGATCGGGAGAGCATCCGTGCGGGAATCCACTCAGCCTACGAGAACTACGGTTTCGATTCTTCGGCAACCGGCCGGTCAATGGGTCTGCGTCCGGCTCTTTGTCGTTCCCGTGTCGCGCACCTTACACGAAAAAAGTGGCACCTCACGAAGGACCTTCAAGTCGGCTGTAAGGTTCCGGCGCGAGGCGGATATTCCACCTCGATGGATTCTCACCTCCGCCCGGGATTCTGGCGATGACCATCACCGACTCGAAAGTCGAGAACGACTCGGCCCTGCTGTCGCGGTTCGATCCGAGAAGTTGGGTCGAGCGGCACGGAGACTACCTCTTCCGCTACGCGATCGCCCGCGTTCGGCAGGCCGACGCGGCGGAAGATCTCGTTCAGGAAACGCTCCTCTCGGCATGGAAAGGTCGGGCCGAGTTCTCCGGACACGCCACGGAGCGGACCTGGCTGATCGCGATACTCAAGCGGAAGGCGATCGACTGGCTCCGCAAGCGAGTTCGGGAACAGTTGCACGCGGTCGCTGCCGAACGAGACCGCTTCGCGGAGAGCCCATTCGACCGGCGCGGCGGATGGAAAGTTCCTCCCGGACGATGGAATCGATCGACTCCCGTCGAACCGCTCGACCGCGAAGAGTTCTGGGCCACGATCCATTCCTGCCTGGATAAACTTCCCACGCGGTTGCACGAAGCATTCGTCCTGCGATATCTGGACGAAGCCGCAAGCGACGAAGTCTGCCGCGAACTGGGACTCACCCCCAGCAATCTCTGGGTCGTGCTGCACCGAGCCCGACTGCGGATGTGGTGGTGCCTGTCTCGGAATTGGTTCGGCGAAGAACCGCAAGGGGGGCCGAAGCGATGACGTGCCAGCAAGCGGTTGAAGCGATTTCCCGATCGGTGGACGCTCCGCTCTCCGCGAGTGGGCGGGTTGGTCTCGGCGTCCACACGTTCTTTTGCGGCCCCTGCCGCCGCTTCAAACGTCAGATGGCTCGCCTTCAAATTGCTTGCAAAGCGGTCGTGCAGGATGAGGCGGATTCCCCCGCCACTGCTGAACTCTCTGCTGAAGCGCGAGAGCGGATCGCGACCGCACTCGAAAAATCCTGAATCACTCGGGCTTCATCCGCTCCTGAAATACCTTGTGCAACTTGTCCAGCTTGGGGCGGATGACGGACTGGCAATACGGTTGCTTGGAGTTCTCCGCGTAGAAGTTCCGATGGCTCGCGTCCGCCGGGAAGAACTCCACGAACGGCACGATCTCGGTCACGATCGGCTTCGAGTACACCCCCGCGGCGTCGATCTTCACCTTGTAGCGTTCGGCTAACTGCTTCTGTTCATCGGTGTGGCAGAAGACGACCGATCGATACTGCGTTCCCGAGTCGTGGCCCTGGCGATTGCGGGTGGTCGGGTCGTGCGACCGCCAGAACAGTTCCAACAGTTCCGGATACGAGACCAACTTCGGGTCGAAGGTCACCTGCACCACCTCGGCGTGTCCGGTTTCGCCCGTGCATATCTGATGGTACGAAGGGTTCTTCACGGTGCCGCCACTATAACCGGACTCGACTTTCACCACGCCCTTCAATTGTTGGAAGACCGCCTCGGTACACCAGAAGCACCCCGAGCCGAACGTGGCCAGTTCGGGGCCGTTGACTGGCGGCTTCGGGCCGATTTCTTCTGCCGTGAGGACCGGGAAGTTTTCCGGCACGCTGAACTCGCCTGCCGAATTCAACAGGTAGAGCCCGAAGGTGAGGGCCACCGCGGCGGGCACCAAGACGATCGCTGTGTGCCGCATGTCGGGACCTCATTTCGCAAGTGAACTCGCGGACGGTACATTATACCTATCAGACGCGCCCGGAATCGCTTCGACAATGCACTGTTGAGAACCGGAACCGTGTGAAAGATCCTCTCGTTTATTTCACCACAAAGGCACGAAGATCACACAAAGAAACATAAAAGGTCGTGGGTCGTGGAAGCACTTCACGGCGACTCAGATCAATGGGCGACTGAAACTCCGCGGTCGATCTCTGGCACCAGGAAGCTTTTGATCCTTTGGTTCGGACCGAGGCGCAATTACAACACTTGCGGGAATACATAGCCAGGAATTCCGAGAAATCGGGCCTGAATGCAGGAGAATTCGTTCATCACACGAATGAAACATACGGTATCCCGTATAGTTGCTCATGCGGAGCGTGAGGTCTACGGTCCCGATCGAGGTCCTTCCAGTGCTCAGTTCACCTTTCACGCGCCGCGATTTCTGCCGCACCGCCGCACTGGCATCGCTGCTTGGAAGCGAGATCGCCGCCGGTGCGGACGCGATTCCGAGCGACCTCAAGCCGCGGAAGCCGCACGCCGTTTCCAAGGCGAAGTCCGTCATTCACCTGTTCATGAATGGCGGGCCGAGCCAGATGGACCTCTTCGATCCGAAGCCGCTGCTCGATAAACTTCACGGCCAGCCCTGCCCGGATAAGCTGGCCGGCGAGATCGAGTTCATCCAGAGTGCCGGGTCGGTAATGCGGAGCCCGTTCCAATTCGCGAAGCACGGGCAGTGCGGGGCGTGGGTGTCCAACGCGATGCCGCACTTCGCGAAGGTCGTGGACGAGGTCGCGTTCATCCGGTCGATGCACACGACGAACATCACGCACGAGCCGGCCGTGTACATGATTCAATCCGGGAAGACCGCGCCGGGCCGGCCCACGCTCGGCTCGTGGGTCGTGTATGGACTCGGGAGCGAGAACCAGAACCTACCTGCGTATGTCGTGCTCGACGACCCGCGCGGCTTGCCGGTGAACGGCGTCGAGAACTGGCAAGCGGGCTTCCTCCCGCCCGTATTCCAAGGCACGCGGTTTCGTTCGACCGGTTCCCCACTCTTGAACTTAAAGCCCGAAACCGAGCGTCCCGACTCCATCGTCAAGTCGCAGCGCGAACTGATCTCGAAACTTGACGAATTGCACAAGCAGAGCCGCCCCGGACAGGCGACGCTCGATGCCCGCATTTCCAGTTACGAACTCGCGGCACGGATGCAGGTCGCTGCCACCGATGCACTCGATCTGGCCTCCGAGCCGCTGCGAATTCAGGAGATGTACGGCATCGGCCGCGAGCCGACCGACTCCTACGGCCGTCGTTGCCTCATCGCTCGCCGGCTCATCGAACGCGGCGTTCGCTTCGTCCAGCTTTACATCAACAGCCACATCTGGGACACGCACACGAACATCGCGAACGACTTGAAAAGTGCGTGCGACCGCACCGATCAGCCGATCGCGGCGCTGCTCCGCGACCTGAAGCAGCGCGGGTTGCTGGACAGCACGCTGGTGGTGTGGGGCGGCGAGTTCGGGCGCTTGCCGATCGCGCAACTGCCCGCGGACAAGGACGAACGCAAGGCGGGCCGCGACCACAACAAGAACGCCTTCTGCACCTGGATGGCCGGCGGCGGTGTGAAGCCCGGCACGACGCATGGTGCGACCGATGAACTCGGCCTCCATGCGGTTCAAGACCGCGTCAGCGTCGCGGACTGGCACGCGACCATCCTGCACTTGCTCGGCATGAACCACGAACAACTCGCGATCGAACTCAACGGTTTGAAGGAAAAACTGACCGGCGTCGAACCCGGCGTGCGCATCGTGAAGGGAGTGCTTGCATGAACAGTTCACAGGAACACGGTTACGAACCGGACGACCGCTGGGCGAAGTTGAAAACGGGCTGGGCGTTCGTCGAAGCGACGGCAGTCGCCGTCGATTCGCACGATCGCGCCTTCGTGTTCAATCGCGGCGAGCATCCCGTGATCGCGTTCGATCGCGATGGCACGTTCCTCCGTGCATGGGGCGAAGGCCTCTTCACCCGGCCGCACGGCATCACCATCGCCCCGGACGACACCCTGTTTCTCACGGACGATCTGGGCCACAACGTTCGCCAATTCACGCCGGATGGTCGGCTGCTGATGACGCTCGGCACGCCGGGCCAGCCATCGAACACGGGTTCGACGAGCATCGACTATCGAACCATTCGCCAGGCCGCGGGGCCGTTCCACTATCCGACCAACGTCGCGATTGCTCCGAACGGCGACTTGTACATCAGCGACGGCTACGGCAACGCCCGCGTCCATCACTTCACCGCCGATGGCATGTTGCGGCATTCGTGGGGCGAACCCGGCAGCGGCCCCGGCCAGTTCCACGTGCCGCACGGCATCGCCATCGACGGCGAGGGAACCGTTTACGTTGCCGACCGCGAGAACAGTCGCATTCAACATTTCTCGCCGGATGGAGTTTATCTACGCGAATGGGCCAACCTCGCGCGGCCTTCGCAACTCGTGATTAAGACAGACCGCTTCTACGTTGTGGAACTCGGGTATCGAGCCGGGATGTGGCCGGGGACGAAGCCGCCGACACCGGACGCAACGGGTGGCCGCGTGAGCATTCTCGATCGAAAAGGCGAGGTGCAGGCCCGGTGGGGCGGCGGCGAAAACCCGTGTGCTTCCGGCGACTTCTTCGCCCCGCACGACATCGCCGTCGATTCGCACGGGAACATCTACGTAGCCGAAGTGACCATGTCGGCGGGCGGCAACCGCGGGCTCGTGTCACCCGATTGTCACTCGCTTCAGAAGTTCACGCGAAAGGCCGAGTCGTGAAGCCGATCCGAAATGCTCCCACGACATCACCCGAACCGGCTCGCCGATCCGCATGGTCGCGCATTCCACGGCCCCTGCTGATCGGGCTCCTCGGCCTCGCGGTCTTCGGCATCGCGTATGGGGCCGTCAAGTTCTTCAATCAGCCGTCGCCGCCGAAGGGGATGATCTGGATTCCCGGCGGCGAGTTCACGATGGGAACCGACTTGGACATCGGCTGGCCCGACGAAAAACCGGCCCATCGTGCGAAGGTCGATGGCTTCTTCATGGACGAACACGAGGTCACGAACGCCCAGTTCCGCGAGTTCGTGGAGGCGACGGGCTACGTCACGACGGCCGAGAAGCCGTTGGACGCCGAGGCGATCCTGAAGCAATCGCCGCCGGGAACCGCGCCCCCCCCCGCGGAGAAACTCGTCCCCGGTTCCTTGGTCTTCACGCCGCCCCTCAAGAGCCACGACGCCTGGTGGAAGTGGGTGCCGGGCGCGTGCTGGAATCACCAGGATGGACCGGAGAGCAATCTCGACAGCAAGGATTCGCACCCTGTCGTTCAGGTGTCGTGGGACGACGCGAACGCTTATGCGAACTGGGCGGGGAAGCGACTGCCGACCGAGGCCGAATGGGAATTTGCGGCTCGCGGCGGGCTCGACAAGAAGACCTATACCTGGGGCGATGAACGACCTTCCGACAACCACAAACTCGCTAACATTTGGCAGGGCGAGTTCCCACATAAGAACACCGCGCTCGACGGCTTCGCCGGCACGGCACCCGTGAAATCGTACCCGCCCAACGGCTACGGGCTCTTCGACATGTCCGGCAACGTGTGGGAGTGGTGCAGCGATTGGTACGACAGCGACTTTTACCGCAAGAGTTCGGACAAAGGCGTCCGCGTGAACCCGGTGGGGCCGGATCGCAGTTCGAATCCGGCTCGCCCGTACACGCCGGAACGCAGCCAGCGCGGCGGTTCGTTTCTGTGCAACGACAGCTACTGCTCGCGCTATCGGCCGAGTGCCCGCCACGGCTGTAGCCCGGACACCGGCATGTCTCACGTCGGCTTCCGCTGCGTGAGTTCCGCGAAGTGATGGTTGACTCCACTTCCAACATCGGGTAGCCATCATGTATCTCTCCTGAGGGTTGCTCATGTCGCGTCGAACCACTCGCCGAAGTTTCCTGAAGGCCGCGGCCGCGCTCCCACTCGCGGCCCCCGGCTTCCTCTCGGCTCGCAACGCCAACGAGAAGCTGAACATCGCCATCATCGGCTCCGGTGGCCGAGGCGGAGCGAACCTCGACGGTGTCTCGTCCGAGAACATTGTCGCTCTGTGCGACGTTAGCAAGGACGCAGTGAACAAAGCGGCGGTGAAGCATCCGAAGGCACACCGGTATTCGGACTTCCGCAAGCTCTTCGACGAACGTTCGAAGGAATTCGACGCGGTGGTGGTGAGCACGTGCGAGCACACGCACGCCTTCGCCACGCTCGCCGCGCTTCAACTCGGCAAGCACGTTTATTGCGAGAAGCCGCTGACGCACAACATCTGGGAAGCCCGCGTGATCCGCGAGGCGGCGGCGAAGACGAAACTCGCCACGCAGATGGGGACGCAGATTCACGCGATGGACAACTATCGCCGCGTGGTGGAACTGATTCAAACGGGTGCGATCGGCGGCGTGAGCGAGGTCCACGTCTGGGTATCGCGGGCCTGGGGTTTGCAATCGGCGGAGGACGCGAAGAAGAACAACGACATCGTGACCGTGACGGAGCGGCCGACGGAATCGGTGGTGCCGCCGGCGGATTTGAACTGGGAACTGTGGCTCGGGCCGGTGCCGCATCGGCCGTTCAACCCGGTCTACGTGCCGGGGCCGAAGTGGTATCGATGGTGGGAATTCGGCAACGGCACCATGTCCGACCTCGGCAGCCACTGGAACGACTTGCCCTTCTGGGCGCTGAAGTTGAAAGCACCGCTGACGGTGGAGGCGAGCGGCCCGCCGCCGCACGCCGAGATCGCGCCCGCGTCCATGCAGGCGACCTACGAGTTCCCCGCCCGCGGCACGATGCCACCGGTCCGCATGACGTGGTATCAAGGGGCGAACAAGCCGTCCCCGTGGCTCGAAAAGAAGATCCCGCAGTGGGGCGATGGCGTACTCTTCGTCGGCGACAAGGGCCGCATGCTGCTCTCGGATTACAACAAGCACCTGCTGCTGCCCGAGCAGGAGTTCGTGGAGTTCAAGCGGCCCGAGCCGTTCATCCCGAAGTCGCTCGGGCACTATGCCGAGTGGATTCACGCCTGCAAAACGGGTGCGGCGACGACGTGCAACTTCGAGTATGCGGGATGGCTTACGGAGTCGAACCACCTCGGCAACGTGGCCTTCCGCGCCGGCAAGAAACTCGAGTGGGATCCGGTTGCGATGAAGGCGAAGAACTGCCCCGAGGCCGACGCCTTCATTCGCCGCGAGTACCGCAAGGGTTGGAAGTTGGCGTGATGACTCGAAACCCGGTTTCTGCTTTGGAAACCGGGTTTCTCGGACGCCGAGGTTACCATGGAACTGATCACTACCGATCTGGAAGTCGCAATGATCAATGCGATGGAGGAACGCGCCACGCGAAATGGACGCACACCTCCTGAAGAAGCAAAAGCAATCCTCAAGGCGGCACTCATGAAGAAGTCTCTCGAACCGCGGGACGATTGGGAGCGCGAGTTGCTCGAATCCGCTCGACCCTGGGGCGTTTCCTTCTCCGATTCCGACTTGGGCCGTGAAGGTCTGTACGACTAAGGGACTTTCACGCCGATCCCATCGCCTGGCATGAAGTGAGTTTTCTCATGTTCACCGAACACAGCATCCCGGCGGCCGGCGTAAGGCTGAACGTCGCGCACGGGCCGAAGCATGGACCGCAGGTCTGGTTCTTCCACGGGCTCGGTCGCCGATGGCAGGACTTCGCGCCGCTCTATGCGAGCCTCGGGGCGATGTACGCCATTCGCGCGGTCGATCACCGCGGGCACGGCAACTCATCGCACGCGCCGGGGTGTTATTCCGTCGCCGAGTACGTGGCGGATGCGACAGCCATCATTCGCGAAACGACGGAACCGGTCGCCATCGTAGGGCATTCGCTCGGGGCGCTCACGGCTCTGGGCGTTGCCGCCGCGGTGCCCGATCACGTGCGAGGCGTGGTGCTGCTCGACCCGCCGGGCACGGAGTTTCTCGCGAAGATCGACACCACGCTTTATGCCGTGACCTGGGCGGCGATGCAGCGTCTGGCGGGAAGTTCGCATTCGATCGGCGAAGTAGCCCGCGAACTGGCCGAGTTGAGAATCCCAGCTGGGAAGCCACATGAAACGGTGCGGTTCGGCGACCTCCGCGATCCGGCTTCGCTCCGATTCATGGCGCGCTGCCTGCACGACCTCGACCCGGATACGCTGACGTTACCGCTCGAACGGCGTTGGCTCGAAGGCTTCGACGTACTCGAATCGGCGAAGCACGTTCGCTGCCCGGCTTTGTTGGCGGTCGCCGATCCGGCGATGGGTGGGATGCTGCCTTCGCCGGAATCGGACCGCCTGGCTGCGGCTCTGTCCGATTGCAGCCGGGTTGATTTGAAAGGTGTCGGCCACCTCATCCACGCGTCGGATGCCCAGAAGACGCTGTCGTTGTTGCACTCGTTTTTATCGTCGCTTTCCTAGCGCCCGCGCTCCGCTCCGAGGACTCCGCGTCGCGGCTAATCGGTCAGCGCCACCTCAAACCAAAGATGTCTCACCGAGTCGCGGCAACTCTTCCAGGCTGTTCAAACCGAAGGTCTGCAAGAAGCGCGACGTGGTGCCGTAGCGCACCTCGCGGCTCCCCGCCTCGGCCCGATGCTGTACCGCGATCAACCCCAATCGCACGAGTTGACGAAGTGTGCCGACCGAGTCCGTGCCGCGAAGAGAGTCGATCTCGGCTTTGCCGATGGGTTGGCGGTAGGCGATGACCGAGAGGACGTCGATGGCGGCTTGGCCGAGCCGCGCTTCGCGCGGGCCGCCGAACAGCTTCTCGCGCAGGCCGCGGAACGCCGGCAGAATCGTCAGCACGAACCCTTCATCGCGAAGTTGCACCGAGTAGGGCCGACCCTGCTTCCGGTATCGGCGGTTCAGCGAATCGATGGCTTCTAAAAACCGGTCCGGCTTCAAGCCGCGAATCGCACTGCACGCCACCTCCGCCGTGAGCGGGTGCCCGCCCACGAACATCATCGCCTCGATAATTTGTTCGGTGGAAGGCGGCGGCTCAGCCGCGAGAATCGCAAGTTCAGGCGGCTTCGATTTCGGTGGAAGCGGCAGCGGCTCGGGAGTCGGAGCGTCCTCTTCCGCGAACGGTTCGAGAATCTCCGCGTCTAGTTCCCAGGCCGTTTGGCCGAGTTGAGCAGCCGCCGCCTGCCCCAGTTCGAGCGGGGTCGGGGGGTGGGATTCGGACTCGGACATGAGGTAGTTTTATGACGGAATCGTGTCGTTCGCCAACAACCTACTTCCTGCTCACGCGCGTCTCGCCGTTCACCAATTCGAACTTGTAGCCGTCCGGGAAGGCGTCCGCGAATTCCTCCTGGTGCGAGACGAGGAGGATCGACTTGAGGTGGCCGCGGAGGTTGTGCAATTCCTGGATCATGACCTGGCGGCCGGCGCGGTCGAGGCAGCCGAAACCTTCGTCGATGATGACGCTCTCGATCGGGCGATATTGCTTGCTCGCATATTGGCCGATGCCGAGGGCGAGGGACACGGCGACGCGGAATCGCTGGCTGCCGCTCAGGAACACCACGTTGATCGGAGCGCCTCCCGTGGCGCGGTTGAAGCATTCGAGGTCAAGCGCCTTCTCGGTACTCGAACCCTCTTCGCTGCCGACGAGTTTCAGGAAGAGGTTGCCGTCACTGAGGCGGTCGAGCACGCCGTTGGCACAGTCGATGATCTGGCGTTCGGCCTTGCGAACGAGATGGCGCTGGAGGCGGTTGCGACCGAGCAGTTCCGCGAGCCGGCTGTAGCGGTTGTGCTCGGCATCGAGTGCCTTGAAGCGTTCGCCCAGTTCGCAGCGCTGCTTGCGGTACTCGTCCAAGATGCTCTGTTCGCGCTGGGCGTCGAGCAGTTCGGCGTTGCGGGCATCGAGCCCGTCGCGGGCCGCGGTGAGTTCCGCCTTCACGGCGTCGGGCGAACGTCGCGCTTCTTCGGGATACAATTCCGCCTCGGCCTTCAAGACCTCGATCTCGGCGCGTAGCGAATCGAGTCCGCCTCGGGCGGCTTGGAGTTGCGTGAACTTCGCCTCGGTGCCCTTTGCGATGAGCTTCTCGGATTCGTTCTGCCATTGGATTCGCTCGGCGAATCCGGCCGTTTCGAGCGGTACCTGCCACGGCGGCGGCAGCGTCTTCTTCGCCCGGTCGATCGACTCCTGACTCTGCTTGCGCGTCGATTCCTCGAGCTTGAGTTTGCCGTCGATCTCGACCATGGTGCGGTCCACTTCGCCGAGCAGACGCTGTTGCCGATCTTCCTCGGTCTCGGTCTTTTCGATCTCCTTCTTGGCCGCGCGGATCGAGTTCACGACGGTCGCATCTTCGGTCTGCTGGGCGGCGTATTTCTGGCGGAGGGCGTGCGGTTCGCCGGGCGGCAGGCCGTGCTTCGACTTTTCGAGGCGCTCGTTGGCCGAGTCGAACTGCACGCGCACCGTGCGAACGCGGCCAGCCTGATCCGTGGCCTCGCGCAGTTTACTGCGTACGTCGTCGATACCCGAGGCCTCGGCGCGGAGGGCAGTGAGTTCGTGGCGTTCCGGATACTCGATCTTCGTCCAGTCGTCCGGCGTGGTCGGGCTCACCTTTTGTTTGAAGGCATCGGGCAGGGCGAAGAACGTTTGCCGGCAGGACGCCGCGAGGCGCATGGCGTCCGCGGCGGCTTGCTTCGCCTCGTTGGAACGCTCCTTGAACTGGTCGCGGAGTTTGTCGCGATTCGTTCGCGCTGCGACTTCCTGCGCGGTGAGTGCGTCTTCTTTCTCGCGGGCATCGGTCGCCGTTTTGGTCAGCGTTTCAAGCTTGCGCTCGGCGATCTTCGCATCGAGGTCGCGCCGCTTCTTCTCCGCGAGGAAGTGATCCTCGGTGAGTTCCTGCCCGCACGCCCGGCAGTTCTTCTCACCCGAAAGGCTCTTGAACTCCTCGGCCAGTTGCTTCGCTTGTTGGGACAGGGCGCGGGCCTCGGACATGGCGATGGCCGCAGCTTCGCGGGTCGCCGTCGCCGCCGTCAGATCGGTTTGAAACTTCTCGTGATCTTCCTTCGCGGTCGTTCCCATGCCGAGCAATCGGTCTTGTTCCGCTGTGGCGGTGGCCTCGCGGTGCGTCGCTTGAATCAGTTCGGTGCGATCTTGCCGCAGGCGATCGAGCGAAGGCATCGCTTGAACCAGGACGCCGAGTCGCGTGTGTTCGTCCTCGAACTTGCGAATGATCGCGTCGAGGTCGGCGGGGAAGCGTTGGAGTTCGTCGCTTAACCGCTTCGCCTCGGCCTCTGCTTCCTCGAGTTGCCTCACTTTTTCGAGTACGCCGGCGAGTTCGCGCAGGTCCGCGTTCAGCTTCGATTGTTTGGCTTCATCCTCGGCAATCGTCTTTTTGAGACTCAAAACCTTGCTTCGGGCCTGTAAAAGTGCGTTCTCGGTCTTGCGGCGGATGTCGGCCTTGGCTTCGCGATCCTTTGCAATCGCCTCCGTCTTGTTGTTCGATTCCGCGATGCGGGTGCGCTCCGTCACGATGATGTTGACGGCGGGGAAGACATCGTGCAGTTCGCGAAGGCGAGCGTAGTCCTTCTCGATGGCGACCTGCCGGCCGAGAAGCGACTCGGCGTTGAGGAGCTTGCCGTTCGCGGCCTCGATCTTGCTCTCGGCATCGGCCCAACGAAGTGCCTGCAACTCGAGCGACTGCAGCCGATCAATCTGCTCCTGCGATTGCGTGCGGCAGCCTTCCACCGCTTCGATTCGGGCGAGAGCCGTCGCGTACTCCTCATCCGCGACGCACTTCAACCCGGCGAGTTGATTGGTTAAAGCTTCGAGCCCGAGCTTATGTTCCTTGCGTTTCTCGTCTGCCGCCGCGTGCAACTTCTGATAGCGTTCGAGGTCGACGATTCGCGCCAGCACCCCGGCCCGGCCCGTGGGCGTCGCATCGAGCAGCTTCTCGGCCTTGCCCTGAAGCAAGAGCACGGACGAAGTGAAGGTCTCGTAATCGAGGCCGATCTTGTCCTTGATCCACGCATCGAACTTCGTCTTCTGATCGGTGTCCGGCAAGGCGTGCCAGGTCTTCGAGTCGATGTTCTGGAATACTTGCACGGTACTCTTGATGGACTTTTGAAGCTGGCGTAGGGTGCGTTTGATGCGGTAGTTGGAACCGTCGAGTTGGAAGTCGAACTCGACGGAGAGTGTGGCCGAGTTGCGGTTGATGAGTTCGCCGGCGCTCTGGCTTCCGCCGCGATGGTGGCCGAAGAGCGCGAAGGTGAGTGCGTCGAAGATGCTGGATTTGCCGCTGCCGTTGGCCCCGGTGAGCATCCAGAGTTGCGACCCGGTGAAGTGAACTTCCTGTTCGTCTTTGTACGAGAGGAAGCCGGAGAGTTTGACGCGTTGCGGGATCATACTCGTTCCATGTTGCAAGTTCCACGTTCCAAGTTCCCGCGTTCCAACTTGGAACCTAGAACTTGGAACGTGGAACTTTAAACGTCCATGTCTTTCAACAACTCGTCGGCGATGGCGAGGATCGATTCGCGGTCCGCGTCGTCGTGCTGGATCAGTTCCTGATCGAGGTACTCGCGGACGGTTTCCTGGAAGCCTTTCGTGCGCGGCTCGGTGGGCGCGACGAGCGTGGGGCCGAGGGCTCCGGTTTCCTCCCAGTCGCGGGCATACCAACGCGGGAAAATCTCGTTCAGTTCGCGCAGCACATCTTCGAGTTGATCCACACCCGCCGTGTACCGCACGTGCAGATTCACGAGAGCCTTTTCCCGATCCTTCCGTTCGATGCGGAGGCGAATCAAGTCTTCAAACGGGTTCAGAATCGTCTCTTCGTAAATGGGTGAAGCCTCGGCGAGCGGCAGCACCTCGGGTTCGCCCACGAGTCCATCCGGCCCGATCTCGACGAGCACGACGCCCTTGTGGTCGGCCTGTTCGCCGAGGTCGAGGCGCTCGATGCTGCCGCAGTAGCGGACGTGTGCCGCGCCCACGGACTGCGGCTTGTGAACGTGCCCGAGCGCGACGTAATCGAACTGCTCGGCGAGGTCCGAGCCATCGACCACGACGTCTTCCTGTGGCGTGATGCGGAAGGGGCTCGACCCGATGTGCGAGCCGTAAATGTTGATGTGGGCGCTGAGGATCGCGGGGGCTTTTTGGTCGAAGTTCGCCGAAGCTCGGATGCCGACGAGTGCCCGTTTCCAGGCATCGACGAGGAGTTCGTTCTTCTCTTCGGGGCTGCCGTAGGTGAGGTTGGTGTGGCCGTGGAGGTAGCGGCCGGGCGTGGGCCAGGGCATGAGGACGAACTGAACGTCGCCGCCGGTTTCGCGATCGTGAAGGCGAACGAAGGTGGGTTCGGTGGCGAGGTAGAGTCGGCCGGGCGGGATCGTGTCGCCGTCGGTGCCGACCGTGGGGGCGGCGAGGGTCATGGCGTGAACGAGGGTTTGGCAGAAGTTCTCGTTATCGTGGTTGCCGGTGAGCGTGAGGATGGTGCCGCCGCGTTCGAGGAACGGGCGGAAGACTCGCTGCCAGTGGAAGATGGCTTCGCGGAGGCCGTCGGGTCGGGCGAGTTCGCTGAAGAGATCGCCGGCGACGAGCAGGACATCGACCGCGAGTTCGTCGCAGTATCGGCCGATGCGTTCGACGGCCGTGCGGAGGTCGGCAGTGCGGTCGATGCGGCCGAGGCGATCGCCCAAGTGCCAGTCCGCGGTGTGGAGGATCTTCATGAAGCCTCATGCTCGGGATTGCCATTCCTTCGGATCGCGCGATTCGTGAAAGACCGACAAGATCACAACGCGATTGGATCGCATGCGATAATATACGCAGTAGGGAAATGGGTAAACGAGTGCATGTCGAATATCGCTCCGAGCAATTGGATAGAGATTGGGCTGCGCCAGAATCGTGTCGACTACGGCACGAACCCTCTGCTTGAACTTGACTCCGAGACCACGCTCTCGATTTTCGTACCACTTGATTGCGTGGACGAATTCTTCGATCGCGGCACGGCGAAAATTCGGTATGAAATTCACAGATTGCACCGGGCACGGATTTCCGCCTCAACTTCCTCCCACGTAAAGACGTCGTCGGGATTCGCGTCGTCCTCGGCGATTCGGCGGTCCAACTCCTCGGCCTGCGCCGGCGTCAGAGGTGCGGAGGTTCGCTCGGGCTCAATGCTCTCTCGCAGCTCGCCGACGAGCGCAATGCGTTCCTCGATCGTGAATTTATCCAGCCCCAGAGAGGCGACGGTCGGGGACATCGGGGACATTGAAGTTCTCCTTTGAACGCATTTTGGCGAGCAGTCCGTTATTGGGAAAGGCCAGTAGTCCTACTTCGCCACCCAGACCGGCGGCGGCGTGATCGCGTCTTGCGGTCGCTTGCCGGCATCGACCCGGCCGCTGCCCGCGAACCGGCTGATGATCTTGACGGTCATGTCCGCATCGCAGGAAATCTGGCAACTGAGCCGCACGCCAGTGAGGCCCCGAGCCGCCAGCACCGACTTCTCGGCTTCGGTCATCCGGTCCGGTTCGCCGGCCACGAACTCGACGCGGCACGTCGTGCAGCGGGCGTTGCCGCCGCAGGCGTGGAGTTGATCCACCTTCGCGTCGTCCGTAAGGGCAATCACCAACCGCTTCCCGGCCGGCACCTCGACATCGCCCACGCCATCGATTGTTAACTTCGGCATGTTGAACCTCGTGAATGGGTCGAGACACCGTCATGATACGGGAATCACGTTCGTTTCCGGTAGCCAGCCGACGGTGCCGCCGGCGAGTTCGACCTGAATCCAGCCGCCGCGGCGAGTGAGTTCGCGGACCTCGACGCCGCGAGGCAACTTCCACATCACGCGGTCGGGCCAGCTTTCGCCGTTGCCGAACTTCAAGGCGGAGTCTTCTTTCACGATCAGCAGCGGCCGGGCGTTCGCCTCACTTTGGCGGTCGTGGTCGTGCCACCAGAAGCCGCCGAGAGTGGCGAGGGCGAGCAGCGCGATGCCGGAAGCGAATAGCCACGCGGGGACGCGGGTCATGGCGAAGCGGGCCGCGCCGAGGCAAGCGAGCAGCCAGAGGCCGCCGACGGCGAGGTAGGCTTCGAGTGCGGACATGCGGGTGCCGATACCTCCGAGGGGCCGGGGGCGGCACTGCTCGGCGAGGTCGTCGTGCGGGTACCGGATTGCGGAACGAGCGTCTTCGAGTTCGACTTGAAGCGAGCGGTTGTAGCGAGCGACGGCGAGACCCTCGTGAAGTGCGGCAATCGCCGCAGGCAAATTGCCGGCGAGACGGTGGGCGCGGGCGCGATTGCGGGCCAACGACGGGTTGCGGTGGCCGTTCCGCCAGAGTTCGTCGAAGGCGAGGGCGGACTGTGCGAAAAGCGGGCGGGCCGCGGCGGCATCGGTGCGGGAGTTCACGCCTTGCTCGAACAATCGCTCGGCATTCGCGAGATCGGCAGGCAGGGCCGACGCGAGGATGAGCCCGAAGAAGAGCGGATTCATTCCTTCGCCTCCAGGCTCGCGATGAGAGCCTCGGCATCGGAAGCGAATGACAGCGGGTTGTCACTGCTCGGCGCGAAGCGGGCTTCATCGCAGCGGCGGAGGAACGCCGATACCGCCGGATCGTGCAGCGCGTCCTCGACTTCACTCGGAGTATCGGCTCCGGGCGGCAGCGCGAATCGCGTCCGGAGGTAACCCAGCACGGCCACGGCAATCGCCCCAGCGGGATCGGCGGAACGCTTCGCCTTGCGAATTGCATCCGCGGCGCGGCGAACGGCCCGGCTTCGCCGCAACTTCGCGAGCCTCGCCCCGTTCGGATACACGCGCCGCCAGAGGCCGTACCAGATAGCGGGAATCAGGATGCCCATCGCGAACAGCACACACCACGACACCCAGCCGAATGCGAACGGCTCCCGACCCAGCGAGCCGGTTTCCAGTTCGAAGAGGCGATCCGGCTCCAACAGCGGCACTGCGGGCGGCCGGGCTTTCACCACTTTTTTCACGACGAGATCGACGCCCTTCGCGGTTGTCTTCTTGAACGGATCCCCGACCTTCACGCCGGTGTCGTACCAGAAATCGAGCGTGGGCAGGCGGTTCACGTTCGCGTTGCGCGGCCGCAGGCGATACGCGAAATTCGGACCCTGTACCTCCTCGATTTGGAAGCGTTCCGCGTACGGCAATCGGCCCTCGTCATCGCGCACCTTGGCGAGGTCGGGGCGAACGATCTCTTGCGGGTTGGTCGCGCCGGTGATGGTGAGCGTGGCAGTGAGTGCGCCGTCTTCGGGAAGTTCGGTGCGATCGACGCTCCAGGTCGCGGCGACCTTGCTCCCGCGCGCTTTGTAGAAGCCGTGCTGGGGTTCGAACAAGGCCGGTTGTGCGAACGCCGACGCGGCAATAAGCAAGGACGCGACCGCGAGGAACACCGGCTGGAAGCACGGTGCCACCCGATCCCCGATCGCGAGCAGATTCGGGAAGTGACGCATCTTTGTCACCAGTCGCGGACGCCGGGCCGTTGGGTTCCCGAGATGGTCCGCAACATCTTACGGCGTTCGTCGCGGAGCCGTTCTTCGGCTCGTCTCAGATACTCGCGCGTGTCTTCGGGGCTGAGCTTTTGTGGCGTGCTATCGTTCAGCAGCGGTTGCGGATTGGGCACGTCGCCAGCGATCTTCGTGCCTCCCTCATTGCTGCCCTTGGCCTCGGTGGCTGGCGTCGCCATCGGCGTCGATTTGGTTTCTGTCGGGCCGGGAGTTTCGTTGCCGGTTTGACCCGGATCGAGGCCCGTTTGCGGAACCGGCGGCTCCGGCTTCTGCTCCTCGAACGTCGGCGCGTTCGGCGTCTCGGGCTTCGCGGCCTTCTTGTTCGCCTCGGCCCAGAACAATTTTGCCAGTTCCAGGTTATGCCGTGCGTCCGCCTTCAGCGGTTCGTCCAAAATGTTGGAATCGAGGCAGCGGTCGAAGCAGGCAATGGCGGAGCGGAAGACGCCGGGGCTTCCGCCGCGGCGAAGCAGGCAGGTGCCGCGATTGAACCACGCGCGTGCGGCACGAGCGGTCGGGCAGGCCGAATCGTCCAGCGTGCGCGCATAGTGAACTTCGGCTGCGTAGAACTCGCCCTTCTGAAACAGGATGGTCGCCTTGTTGAACGAGACGAGACCGGGGTCGCCGGTGCGTTCCTCGGCGGCGGCGTAGAGCGAATCCGCCGTCTCGGCATCAAGCGCGAGGAACGCTGCGTTCGCACGGCGAATCAGATCCTCGGGCTCACCGCTCGGTGCCGCGGCGACGAGTGCGATCAGTGCGAAGGGAATGAGAAGTCGCATGGAGTCCATTGTACTCCGATTCCCGTTTAGCCGCGACGCGCAGTCTGCGGAGCGGAGCGCGACAACTTCGCGTCGCGGCTAAACGTTAGCGGCCACGCAGCCAGCCCAGCGCGAAGAGCAGTAGTGCCGGGGCCAGGAACCACGGGTAGCGCTCCTTCGGCTGCGGGATCGTGTCGTCGCTCACCTCGCGGCTCGGGTTCGGCTCGATCCGCGAACGGAAGAAGTCGGCCAGGCGCGCAACGTCGCGGTGGCTCGGCAGATATTCGCCGCGCGTCTCGGCCGCGATTTGCTTCAACGGATCCTCTTCGAGCTTGGACGAAATGAAATCGGGATGGTCGGGAATGGGCGTGGCCACAAGGGGATTCCCGACGCCGACCGTGTGAACGGGAATGCTGGCCTTACGAGCCGCATTCGAGCCGCGGGCCCACTCGCGGTCGTCGCCGGGGTCGTCGCCATCCGAGAGCAGGATGATGTCTTGCGAGCCGGGGAAGCGCGGATCGTGCGCGAGTACGGCGGCGATCAGGCCGGTGCCGATTCGCGTGCCGGAGAGGATCGTGGGATCGGTGCCGGGGCGAACTTCTGCCGGCGGTTGCGAGCCGTCGATCTCCTCGATGATGGCGCGCACGTGGTCGTAATCGGTGGTCAACGGCACGAGCAACTTCGCCCGCGCCGCGAACACGACGACCGCGATGCGATGGCCTCCGCGCCGCGACATCCCGTTCACCAAATCGAGCAACCCGGCCCGCGCCGCCTGCCAGCGGGCCTTCGCGGTCGGCGACGCCATGTCGTCCGTCTTCATGCTCTGACTCAGATCGACGACCACGACAAGATCGCGGCCGACGGCGATGCTCGGTTCATCGCTTTTGCCCCATCGCGGCCCGGCGACTCCGAGAATGAGTGCGGACCACGCGAACGGATACGCCAACCCCAACCAACGGCGACGGGGTCGCGGGGCGGTGTGCAGGCTGGCGATGGTCGAGGGCCGACCGATAAGTTCGGTGGCCGTCCGGCGGCGAATCTGGGCGTAGCGATTGGTGAGCGCGAGCAGAGGGAACAGGAAGAAAAACCAGAGCAATTCCGGCCGCGCGAATCGGATCGCGGCGAGGAACTCGCGAGCATCGGTGAACAACCCGACGAGACCGGAAGGAAGCGACATAAATTGACTCAGGTCAGACGTCTATCGCAGCGGTCCGGCGTATGCGGAACTCAACTACAACTCTATGAGTTGGTCTGCTCGCCGCGGATGCGGCGTCCGATGGTAGCCAGGGATGAAGCGAGGCTTTGCGAGCGGAACCTCGGCCGATCCCGCGGATCCCATCTTGAAGACCCCAACCCCTTGCGCGCTTCCCGAACTCGAGCGACGCACCTTCAGCACTCTCCATGGCCGGGGACGAGGTGAAGAGTCCATTTCGTTTCCCACCGAAGCGTTGAAGCTACGGGCCGTCAGACCTAAGATTCCCCTACCAGCGATTTCTACCCGCGATTGGAAAGGTCGGCCGATGAGGCACGTGCTCTGCGCCCTCGTTCAGAATCAACCCGGCGTGCTCGCGCACGTCTCGGGAATGCTCGCCTCCCGCGGCTTCAACATCGAAAGCCTCGCGGTCGGAGAAACCGAGCACCACGACATGTCGCGGATGACCTTCGTCATTCACGGCGACGACAACGTGCTCGATCAGGTTCGCAAGCAACTGGACAAAGTCGTGACCGTCGTCCGCGTGGACGACATCTCGAGCGAGAACTTCGTCGAGCGCGACCTGATGCTCATCAAGGTTTCGTGCCCGCCGGAAAAGCGGCACGAGATCTTCCAACTCACGGAATCGTTCCGCGGTCGCGTCGTGGACATTCAACACGTGAACGTGATGATGGAGATCAGCGGCACCGAGGGGAAGGTCGAAGCGTTCATCGAATTGATGCGGCCCTACGGCATCCTGGAACTCGCACGCACCGGGCGTATCGCGCTCGTTCGCGGCGATGCGAAACCGGCCACCGCGGAGGAGGGAACGTGAACTCCGTTCAACCCCAGAAGATCGTTCTCCCGACCCGCCGGCTCGCCCCGCCACTCGTGGACTTGTTGCGCTCGCTGCGTCCCGGCGATGCGATCCGCGTCGTGCAAACGTTGCGAGTGGGTGCGAAAAAATGGGAAGCGGTGGCCGAGGGTGACTTCGGCAGCATCGCCTATCTCGAGACGGGTGTGACGACCGAACGCGTGAAGGAAGACGACTTGGTGGTGCCGGTGATTCGCTTCACCAAGGCGAACGGCGAACGCAGCAGCATCGCGCTCGATGAGAACACCCGCGTCTCGCGGATCTAGATTGTTCAGCCGTTGTCGGGGTCGGCAATCGTCCGACCGTAGCGGGCCAGCAGCATTTGCACGGCCTGAATCATCTGCCATTCCCCGAACCCGAGCCGCACTTCCGTGCCGTCCTCGTTCGCCTCGATGTTCTCGACGGCGTTCGTGAGCCCTCGGTGGAGGTAGTCGAAGATTTCCGCCAGACGTGCCGCCTGAGCCGGCGTCAACTTCTGAGGCAGCGGCGGAATGTCGTCGTCGAACGCCGTCCACGTCTTGACGGTTTGCTCCAAGTCGATGCTGCGCTTGCTGGCGGCGGCACCAATCCAACCGCTGGCCGCAGCGAGTTCTTCGGCGCGAATCGTTTGGGCCTGTGCTTCTCCATGGGCCGGAACGGCCGCGGCGCGGCGAGCGGCGATCTCTTCCATCGTCCCGAAGAGCAACATGCTCCGGCCGATCGACACCTGATCGCCGGGGCGCAGCCTCCGAATCTGAATGCCAGAGCCGTTCACGCGCGTGCCGTTGGTGCTGTCCAGGTCCGTCAGGATCACGTCGCCATCTTCCATCTGCACTTTGGCGTGGTAGCGGCTGACGCGTTCGTCGTTGAGGCGCAAGCCGTTCCCTTCCTCGCGACCGATCGTCACCGGGATCGACAGGTCGCGATAAACGCGGCCTTTATCGACGCCTTCCAGAACGAGAAAGGTGACGTTACGCATGCGCATCCTTTAAGAGCAGAGCCGCAGCCTGGGCCGGCCAATTATTGTGGTATAGCACAAACCGCCCGTTGGTGAAGAAAACCAACCGACCCGATGCCGCACCACCTCCGTGGATTCTCTCCATTTCGCACGGAAGTGTCAATTCAAGCCGAGGCATCAATTTCAGAATTCACGAGTCGCCGCATTCCCACGCGGCGAGGACTCGCTCCAGAAGATCGGGAGCCTCCGCCGGAATCGGCACGCAACGGGGGAGGTGCCGGAACCAAGTGAGTTGCCGTTTGGCGAACTGGCGCGTGTGGGTGCGAATCAGCGTAACGGTCTCGTCCCAGGTTGCCCCACGACCTTCAAGATAGTTCAGAAGTTCCGGGTAACCCAGGGCCTGGCCGGCCTCTCGGCTCAACGGCTGGGGCAACTTTCGGAGGCGATCCACTTCTTCCAACCAACCGCGTTCGAGCATCGTTCCCACGCGTGCCTCGACGCGGCGGTAAAGTTTCTCCCGTGGGAGCTGCACGACGACGGCGGGGATGGCGGCGGGCGGCGGCGCGGCTTCGGGCGACTCCGCGAACGCCGGCGTGTCCCACGTCTGCTGCCACGCCGAGATCGGCTTCCCAGTCAGTTGGAAGACTTCGAGCGCGCGAACCACCCGCCGCACATCGTTCGGGTGAAGCCGTGCCGCCGTCTTCGGATCGACGGAAGCCAAGCTCGCGTGCAAATGCTCCCGCCCATCGCGTTCCGCTTCGGCTTCCAATCGCGCGCGAAGTTCGGGATTGGCCGGTGGACCGGGGAAGAGCCCGTGCAGAAGTGCCTTCAGGTAGAACGGCGTGCCCCCAACGAAGATGGCCCGCTTCCCCCGGCTCGCAATCTCGGCACAGGCCGCGTCCGCCTGCTGAAGCCACCACGCCACAGTTGCCGATTCCCACGGATCGAGCACGTCGATGAGGTGGTGCGGAACGCGGGCGCGATCTGCGGCACTCGGCTTGGCCGTCCCGATGTCCATGCCGCGATAGAGCGTCATGGAATCCATGGCGACGATCTCGCCGTCGATGCGCTCGGCGAGTTCGAGGGCCAACGCGGATTTGCCGCAGGCCGTCGGACCGGTCAGGATTACTTTGGAAGGAATGGCCACGTGCGAATTTCTGGAGCCGGGGGCTTTCGATCGACCGAAACCTGCTGCCGCTTGCGGCCGAGCATTCAAAACACGCGAATGCATGCCACGAGATCGGCGTGGCTCAGGTCGCGATTCGCGGGGAACAGGATGAATCCCGCCGGCGACTCGGCACAGTCCACGATGATCTGCCGTTCGTTGGGAAGCAAGTAGCCGGCTTCCGTCGCGATGTGGCCGCTGATGAGGAAACGGGCACCCATCTTCCGCAGGAATTCGGTGGCGTTGGTCGACGTCGTGTCGCGACCCCAGAGCAAGCTGTGGACGGTGCCGCCCGGCTCGAAGTCGCTCTGTTCGAACCGATCTCGCTCCAGCCGAGCCGGGTCGAAGAGCGGCATCACGCGCGACGACGGCAAACTGTGGCAGACTAACACGCCGTTCGCGGTTCGGATCGCGAGCGGAAGGGCCTTGAACAACTCCAGGTAAGTTTGGTACACCTCCGGTCCGGCTTCGGGCCCGTAAGCAACTCGGACCCCTTCCTCGAAGAGCACGTTCAGGCTCTCGTCGGCCTTCATGACGGGTCGGCCGGTCCACTCGGCGAGTTCGTGGTTGCCAGGAATGTAGTGGACGCGATTGGGGTGCTGGCACTTGAGGGCGGCGAAGAGGTCGACGAGCTGGTGCGACTTATCGCCTCCCGCGGGGTAGCGGTACTGGCCGTGAATCGCCTCCTGCATGATGAAGTGGCGCTTCGGATGGTTAGCGAGGTCGGCGGCCTGAAGCAGCGCCTGGAAGTGTCCGACGTGACCGTGAAGATCGCCCGTGACGAGGACATCTTCGCAATCCGCAAGTGCCAGCGTGTGCCCTTTACGGCCCAGTGTACCCCGCACCAAAGCCGTGGCCTGGCGCAAGTAAGTCAGCATCCGTTGCGGTGAAGGCACGCGAAACAACCTCGGGAACGATTGTGAAATTCTAGCTGCTGCATCCGGCGTCTGCGACGCAAATTGAGAAATCGGGGCAAAACGAGAGGGCGGATCGGGCACAATTGCCAAATCCCTCGAAAGCCTCACTCGGAGTTCCCCTTGCCTTCTCCTGGCGGGATTGCAAAATCTCTTCACCCCGGTCGAGCGCTTCGCATGAGTTTGATCCCGCACCCGGATCGCCGCCCGAAATCCGGTTCCCATCACCACCTGCCGCCACTGACACTCTTCTCGTTGGAGTTGTCGCGAAATCTGCGCGTCGAGTGCGTATCGCGCTTGCAACCGGCTCCTCCGCTTTCTATCGAGGATCACGACCCGATCTCGGCGGCCATCGAGGCGATGCGGCGCGAGAAGACGGGCTGCTTGCTCGTCACACGAGTGGGAAAACTCGTCGGCATCTTCACCGAGCGAGACCTGCTCACGCGCGTCCTCGCCACGAACTTGCCACTCAGCGTTCCCATGGCCGAGTGCCTGACGGCGAATCCCGTGAAGGTGAGCCCCCAAGATTCCATCCAGACGGCGATCGAACGCATGGAACAGGGCGGCTACCGACACCTGCCCGTCGTGGACGAGATGAACCGACCAGTCGGAATTTTGTCGGCCCAGCGCGTGGTTCACTACTTGGCCGAGCACTTCCCCGCGCTGGTTTACAATCAGCCTCCGGACCCCAATCAGGTGCCGGATGCCGCGGAAGGGGCCTGATTGGACATTCGGTAATCCTTACCCTGTAAGAGTTGCAAGCCACCCGTTCTTTCTTACAAATTTCCGGCGGCTCAAACCCTCCGCCACGTCAACGGCTTTTTTTAAGTCCCGCATCAGCTCGTGCTTGAGACGACACTCCGGGAAAGGAAGAGCGATTGGCACGAGTGCTGCTTTATTCTCGGCGTCGACGCGGTTCTCCCCCAGAACCAGCGACATGAATGGAGCCGGCTTCCCCCGACGCCCTCCCCCAAACCCTGGGCGTCCTGCACGGCTCCGACCGATCTCTCGATTACTCCTTCCCCCGCAAGCCGTCCGGCCCCCCAGCCGGACGGCTTGCTCGTTTCTATTTGCACTTCGGCGCGGTATTATGTGTTCATCCAGGGGGGCGCGAACATGCTGGGTCTCTACGTCGGTGGAAAGCGAATCGGCGACTTGGCGCAAGCCGAGCAATTAATCCATTCTTTCGCTTCCGGGAAGTTACCAATCGAACTTCGGGGAGACGCAGGGGAAGTATTGGGAACGATTCAACCCAACATCCCGGGCCAATTCGAGGCGGAAGCACCGCTCATTCCTTGGGATCCAACCATAACGAAAGCCGATCTCGAACGGATCGCAGCGGAACCGGGCTGCTCGTTCGAAGAGGTTCGGCAAAGGTTGGGCTGGGCATGACGTACCGAGTCTTCTGGAAGCTGACCGCCATTCAAAGTCTCAATGTTATCGCCGCGAACGCGGTCGATCCTCGTTCGGTGGAGCAAGCCGCTTCGTTCTTCGACTACGCATTGAGACGCGATCCTCTGGCTATGGGTGAATCGCGATCCGGGAATGCCCGCCTCTGGTATTGGGACGTGCTCGGCATCTACTACACGGTGGACGAGCAAGCCATGTTGGTGGAGGTTCTGTCGGTTGGCCCCGCACGCCGACGATGATGCAATCGGAGCGGTAGTTCCGCATTCGGGTTTCCGCTGTATAATTTCGCGAACGCTATCACCGCCGAGCCGACTCCATGAATGCGCCGCTCTACGTAACGCCGACGATGATTTCCGGCGGGTTGCCTCCCACCAGCGAGGAGTTGGCCGACCTGCTGCGGCAAATGTTGGACGTGCAGCGCGAACAGGTCGCGATCCTCCGAGCCCAACAAGCCGCAAGCGATAACCTCTCGCGTTGGCGAGCCTTCCTGAACCGCTGGGCGACCGAGTTCCCCGAAGTCGGTGGCGAGTGCAAGCAGGCCATGCCGGCTCTCGAGCGGGCCTACCTCCTTTTGATCCAAGACGTTCTCGGCCGCCTGAGAGAAGTGGAAGACGACCTGGGCGACGAATTCGTACTCTCGGAATTCCTCGACCGCTACGGCACGAAGTTGACGCAACTCGGCAATATGATCAGTAACCTCAGCCCGATCGCGGACGCCGCTCCGGCGGACGCACCGGCCGCGTGATGAACTCATTCATGGATCCCACTTCTGCGGATGTCGCACGGCTCCGCGATCTCTACGCTCAGGGGCAGTATCGCCTGGCGTACGAGTTCGCGCTGACGTTCGGCCCGCTCCGCGGATGGTCGAGCACGCCGGCCCGGCTCATCTGCGGACGGTTGGCCATCCAACTCGGCGCGCCGCGACTCGGCCGGCAACTCCACGCCGCAGCCTTCCGAGCCACACCCGCGCACCCCGAAGCCATCTACTACCACGCCCGCTACCGCCTCGAACGGTTCGGGCTACTCGCTTGCTGGCGGTTCCTGCGGCAGCATCCGGATTGGTCCGACGCGCCGCCCGAGTTGCACGCCGATTGGCTCTCGCTGCAAGGTTTCGTGGCCGCTCGCCTCCGCGACTTCGACCGCGCCGAACGCTGGTTGAACCGTTCCGAAACCGTCGCGCCCAATCGCGCGTGGCCCGCGGTCGAACGCGCCAGCGCCTACGAATTGGCCGACCGCCTCGACGATGCTCTCGCCTCGGCCAGGCGTTCGCTCGAACTGCACGCTTGGTTCCGCCCCGGAGTTCAAGCCGTCGCCCACGTCCTGCTTCGCCTCGGCCGCGAACGCGAGGCGCTCGACTTTCTCACCGAGGCTTCCACGAAGCTGGAAAGCGGCCTCGTGATGGCCCAACTTTCCACCGTGCAGAACGATCTCGGCTTACACGTGGAGGCTGCCCAGAGCCTCGCTCGTTATGAGGAACTGTGCCCGCTGATGGAAGAGGACGCCGTGAAGTGGCTCGCGGCTCGCCGCTCCGACACGGCCTACCGACTCGGCGACATCGCCAGTGCGGCCCGATTCGCACGGGAAGCGAACGACGAGTTCTACACGCAGTTCGCCAACCGCCTCGAACAGCCCTCGATGGGAAGCGATGGGCGAACCATTCTTGCTCCCCTGACGTGCTTCTTGCCTTCGGAAGACCGCACCCCGCCCCCGACCATTTCCGAGATGCTCTCGCGGTACTGGAAGCACCCGCTGCCCAAGCCCTCGGCGGATACGCACGCGCCGATAGACGGGTTGCCCGATGCTGCCGAACGCAATTGGGCCGAACGGTCCGGATGGACGACGCTCGAGTTCACGCTCGCGCCCGAAGCCGCATTCTCACTCATCGACCGCGGCGTGGCATTCGTGGTCACGCTGGTGGAAGCGGGGTTCTCGCAGCCGAGATTGGCCATCGGCGCGGATCGAATTCGGAACACCATCTTCTTCGCGGAACATCCCGAGCGGAGGCCCACCGAGGCACCCCTCGAAGCCTTTCTCAAGCGCTTCGAGGCCACGGGTCCGAGGTGCTTGGCATTGGTTCCCGCTTCCGAGGCGTCGCGATTTCAAGGCCTCCATTTGCTGGATGCCGAGGCTTACGATTTGCTCTTCGACGTGCAGCGGCCCTTGCTCGCTCACGATCGCGCCTCGGCCGAGGCGGCGCTCGCGTTACTCCAAACGAAGTTTCCGAACAATCGGTTGGCCAAAGCCGGCACGCTGGCACTAGCCCGCTACGATGCGCACCCGGTGAAGTCGCTCGCCGCACTCGAAACCTTTCTCGTCGACTACCCGCACAACACCACTTTCGTGATGGCGAAGTTGGCCGTTCTGCGCGACCTGAACCGAAACGAGGAGCGACTCGCGCTGCTCGAAGCCGAGGGTTCTTCCCTCGAATCCGAGCCGCTCTTGATGCAGTCGCTCGCTCAGATGCTGCTGCCGCTCGTCGATCGTCAGGCCGAGGCGGATTGGCTGCTGCGGCGTTCGGTGAGGATTCGACCGACCGCGGCCGCAGGGTTCTTCTTGCTCGGAACGCAGTGGTGGGAAGAACGTCGCTTTGAAGACGCTGCCGAAGTCTACCGCTTCGCCTGCACCCTGGAAGAGCGGGAAGACCAGTTCGCGGATGCGTACTTTCGCGCCTCGCGAGCCACGGATCAGGTGCCCGAAGCGGTTCGGCTGTTCCAGCAGCGCGCCGGCCGCGCGACCCTCCCGATCCCGGCCGCCACGCGGGCACTCTACAACGCGCTCATGGATCGCGACGAACCCGAGCAAGC
>JAYTGN010000314.1:0-9903 GCA_043733485.1 Gemmataceae bacterium | reverse complement strand
GTGATGGTGGGCTTCATGGAACGTCCTGTTTGGGTCGAGGAGTCGCCCCCTCTTACCTAAACCCCGCCATCAACACCAGAGAGATTGGTTACACCCGTCGCACGTGGTGAGGCACTTGCATTACTTCCCGATGCAGAAGCGCGAGAAGATGCGGTCCAACAAGTCGTTCGTGTAGACGGCTCCGACCATCTCGCCGAGTTGATCGAGAGCGCCGCGGAGGGCCAGGGCGATCAGTTCGGGAGGGTCGTCGAACAGCACCTGACGGTGAGCCTGCTGAAGGTCGCGGATGCAGGCATCCACGTGGTGACGGCAGCGGCTCTGGCTCGGAGCCAGCGGCGAACGCACCAGCGACGCGACCGCTTCGGCCAGTGCCGTGCGAAGAGCATCGGTGCCGCCCGGAGCAATCGCGGAACTCGGGATCGTACCCGCTTCCGCAGAATCGCCGGCATCCACCTTGGTGCGAACCCTCAGCACGGAGGCTCCCGTGGCTTGCAGTCTCGCTTCATCGGATGGTTGAAACGCCTCACCGACTTCGACGCACCACAGAACGATGTCTGCCTTCGCGGATTGCTCGCGGCCGAGGCGTTGGGCCTGCTCCTCGATCGTGTCCGCGGAATGAGCCCAACCGGCCGTATCGATTAGTTCCACGCTGACGCCGCCGAGGTCGAGGCGCTCGGTGAGGTAGTCGCGAGTGGTGCCGGCCTCCGCGCTCACGAGCGCACCGGCCCCACCTGCCAATGAGTTGAAGAGGCTGCTCTTCCCGGCGTTCGGTTCGCCGACCAGCGCCACGCGGATGGCCCGCCCGCTCACCGTGCGGCTTTCCAGTTGTCGGCGAAGGTTCGCCAGGCGTGCGAGTGCCGCCGCCAGTCGATTCAACGATTCGGTCTTTCCCACGAACTCGATTGGCTCGTCCGCGAAGTCGAGAGCGGCCTCCGTGTCGGCGAGCAAGTTCAACAAATCATCGCGGAGTGCGTGAAGCGGTTGCGTGACCCCGCCGGCGAGTTGGGCGAGTGCGTCCTTCAAATCCGCGTCGGTGCCCGCATCGATGATGGCGTGGACGGCCTCGGCCTGGGGCAGGTCCATTTTTCCGGCGAGGAAGGCCCGCAGGGTGAACTCGCCGGGTCGGGCCGGGCGTGCGCCGGCGTTCAGCAAATCCGCGACCAAGCGCTCGACCAACGGCGGCGAACCGATGGTGTGGAGTTCCGCCAGATCCTGCCCCGTGTACGAGTGCGGCGATTGGAAGAAGTAGAGATCGGCCGGCAACGGTGAATGCACACCCGAGAGGCGAAGGTGGCCGGGAACGAGATGACGACCGGAGGTGACTGAAGAAGTCTCCGCGTCTGGGCTAAACAGGGAATCGACGACCTGCCGCGTTCGCGGGCCGCTGATCCTCACGATGGCGCGCGGTGCCGAGCCCGTTGCCGACGAGAGCGCGACGATCGTGTCGTCCGGGTGCGGCGCGGGTGTCGATTCGAACGACATTACAGAACGATCCTGAAGAAAAGCACCATCCAGCACAGGGCGGCGAGTGTCATCGCACCGCCGAGCCAGAGATTGAACCGACCGCGAGACGTTAACTCGCCTTCGCCGAACACGGCGTTCAGAAGCAGATAGATCGCATAGAACGTGATCGGCGGAAGCATCAGGCCGAGAATGGCCGCGAAGACCATTCTGCGGGCGAAGTCTTCCCGGCTGTCTGGAATCACGGGAAGCGTCGGCTCGTCCGGCTCCGTGCTGAGGGTCCTGGGCGATTCGGGCTCATCGTCTGGCTCGGCGGCTTCTGCCTCAGCCGCGAGTTCTCGTTCGTTCATCTCGACGGGGCCGAGACCCGCGCCGTCGGTGCCGAACTCTGCTTCCAATACTTCGACCGCGCGATCCACGTCTTCGTCCCAGACCTGCACTTTCACGCCGCCGACCGCGTTGGAAAGCAGCCAGTCCATCGCCACGAGCGACTCATCGCTCACGACCGCGGGAATCTCCGCGGCCGTGAGTGCATTTTGCGCGAGGCGGGCTTTCGCCGGCTGGTCGAAAGCTGCAATGGTGACGAGATTTTTGCGGGACATGGAGGGTCTCAATCCGTGGGATCGGACTTCGGGTGAGCGTCTTCATCCGGGGGTATCGTGCGAACCTGCTCGTCTTCCGCAATGGAGCCGCTCTCGGAAGTGGCGGGCTTCAGTTGAACCGGAACGAGGATCGGCTTGATTTCGCCGGTCGCCACGTCGAGGACGATGCACGTCTTGGGGTTGGCCCGGAACAAGGCCCCCGGGTTGGCGACGAGCGTTTTGCCAGTGCGATGCTGCTCGCGGACGTGGGTGTGCCCGTAGAAGAGGTAGTCGAAGAAGTCGCTGTGCTCGAGTTGTCGCAGTTGGTGGCGTTCGTGGCTGTGAACCCAGGCGAGCCGCTTGCCGGCGAGTTCGATCGCGCCGAAAGAATCGTGGTGGGTGCCGCCGACGTCCTTGATCGCGGCGGCGAGCTTGACCCGGTCTTTATCCCAGTTGCCGAACACGAAGTGGGTGGGGATCGCTTTGAAGAGGCGGGCGGTTTCGGGTGTCTCGATGTCGCCGCAGTGCAGGATCAATTCGACTTGCTGCTCGAGCAAGAGGCGAATCGCTTCCGCGATGACCTCCGCCCGGTCGTGGGTGTCGCTAACGACCCCGATCCGCATCGTACACCTGCCCCGCGCGGGAAAGAATTCGCGTCACCAGAGTTACTTTAACAAAGAACCGGGTTCGCGGGGAGTGCGCGGGCGTACCCAAAGTTCTCGTACCACCACGGCGGTGTCCCGGAGATCGGCACCGGAGGCCTGGGGACCAGTCCAAACCAATTCCACGGAATCGATTGGCGAAAAGCGATTGGAACGACCGGCAGCCAGCGCCTCAAGAACGACGGCAATCTGTCCGGGAGAATTGCCGCGTTCGCTGAATTCGTCAGCTTCTGGGCGACGACTCCGCTCGATGAAACACCGATGCATCGTCCAACTGCGAGCACGTTGAACGGCGGTGCGATCCGCTTATCGCGCAATCCAATTGCGAGAGTTCGAAGGTCGGCGTCGGTCAACGACAGGAGAGCATCGAACATGTTAGGTCTTGAAGAATTCGGCCCCGAGATCGTCCACCGTTGGTACGACGAGCGCCCGGTCCAAGAAGTCATTTTGCTGCTCGCACGACGTCTCCGCAACGAGCAGGCAGCCGTGACACGCGGCTCCATGGAGGAAACGGGCCTCATGCTGGCCGGGAGGCTCGTGCTGGGCGCACACGGGATCGTTCGAGCAGAGCCGACCGATTTCCAACGCGGTCTGAAGGTGCCGATGAATCTGGCGACCGGACTCGATGAGCCCTCCGAGCGTTCCTTCCGCATCGGGAGAGCCCGTGTAAAGGAGGATGCCGTATCCGGACTCGAGCGAGTAAACCCGTTCGCGGATGGAACTGGCCGGATAGCCGCATTCCAGCGAAACCGCCGTCAGCAGCATGTGGGAGATCGAATGAAGCAGGTAGTACGGCAAGCCGGGAAATGCACGTCCGCTCTGGGGGTGCCACTTCTTCCAGACGTCGATGCCGGCAAGAAGCTGAGTCCCGCGTTGCTTCACCTCTGGCCTCTCCAGCCACTCCTTCACGACATCGTTCCGGAACTGAATGAAAATCCCTTCTCCTCGATTTTCCACGGCCGGGAGCCATGAGACCTCGCGGGCCAACGGTGCCATCTCCACGCGCACATCGAATTCGCCATCGACCGCGGGATTGCTCGCTTCGAACCGGGTGAAGCCCACTTGGGCAACCACCTCGCGAAGTCGGTGGACCAATACGATCTTCTCGATCGCGGTCATCCAGAGATCGTCCCAAACGGACTTCTGGAGCATCCGCGCGAAGAAGTTTCCTTCGAGGATGTCGGTGCCGGTCGACTCTTCGGTTCCGCTCAGGATTTCAAACTCGGCCTGTTTGATGCTCTTGGTGGGTCCTTGGAGCGCGCTTCCTTTTTGCAGTTGGACTTCCGCCCAAATTTCTTCATCGTCGAAGCCGTCGAGGGCCGCCTTCACCGAGGCCAACTTCTTCCGCACGAACTTCAATTCCTCGATCGATTCGAGTTCCTTGAGGCTGTCGGAGAAGATCGAAGCGACGGCCTTCCCGATCGTTTCGTTCTTTTCGGGGAGCGAAATGACGCTCATGTTCTGTGCGAAGTAGGAGTTGCTGGCCGAGCGAACGAGCAGGCGATTGGGTTCGGCGCAGTCGTGACGCACTTGCGGCCCCAGCCAGGGACTGGCACCGTTGCAAGTTCCGAGGGGCTTTTGCGAATTCAACGTGGCTTCACTGAGGCGGCGCTCTTTCTCGCACTCGCAACGCACGACGATCTCGGCGAGGTCGCCGCTCGTGCCGCGTTCGTCGATCCACAACTGTCGAAAGCACTCGGTCGCGCCGCGGTGGACGAATCCGCGCCAGTCGATGTCCCCGATGTGCCCCTTCCGACACGCCCGAACGAACCGAATCGGTACGACCGAGTGCTTTTTCTTGTGGTCGTCGAAGAAGCTGCCTTTCGACAGGAGCTTTCGGTGGACGAGGTGGCGGGAGCGATTCCACAGGCCCTTCGGGCCCGATTCGACGTCCTGGGCGATGAACCATTCGGGGAATTGCCAGCCCGTCATTCCCGTCCGCGGGGCGTCCGGGTCTTCCGAGTCCGGGGGTGGTGCAATCAGCCGAAGCTGCGGAATCTGCAAGTACGATTTTAGCTTCTCGACCAATCGCGGTTCGAGAACCTCTTCCGTTGCGCCGAGCCACGTTTCCAAGCCACCGACGAGGATCGAATGATTCGGCAGGTCGATCATGGAGCCGGGGCCGAAGGTACTGATGACCTGGCTTCGCCGAAGTTGCCCATTGGGACGGACGTTCGAAGCGGTCCACTGTCGCGATCAGAAAGCACGGCAGTCGGCGGTAGATCGGGTCGTCCACGGCCACAATGGGCAGCGGATTGTTTCGTTTGAAGTCGCAGTCGCGATTCGCGCACGTGATTCGCAAATCAACGGGCTGATTGTTGTTCGGCACCAGCGTGAACGAGGTTGGCTTGAACTTCTCTCCGCACCACGGGCACTCCTCGAGCGGGATCGGAGCCCCCTTCTTTTCATTGTTCTGGTAGGCGATCGTGCGGGCGCGGGCGGAGTGGCGGTTGTTGTCGTTCAGTCGGCCCATCACGTTCGGTGTTGCGGCCTGACCCACCCAGAGGCCGATCTCGAACGGCCAGTCGCCGAGGCGATCCACGTTCCGTTGCCGCTCCAATTCCAATGCACAGATCAGGGTGGCGGCACGGCCGAGTTGGTCGAGCGTGAGCAGGCGCAACGTGTACCGCATCAGCACGCTGAGGCCGGCGCCACGGATCCACCGCGTCTCGACCGCTCGGCAGTCGCCTCGCTCGTCCAAATCCGCATGCGTCGCGATCCCGTGCCCGACCGCGCATTCAAAATCCCGGCGATACTGAAGGTCCGCAACCCGTTCGTCCCAGTCTTCCGACTCCAGACCCCAGACCCCGCAGGTTGGGTCGCGCCACGAGCGGAACTTCACAACTTACCTCCAAAGCCGACTGGAACACCCACGCCGCATCGCGGACTTCCGATCCCAGCGGTCGCCGCCGATTCACGAGAAAGACGGAAACCGACCGCGTGCCCTTCGGTACCATTCCATCGTACTGCGGGATGTCGCGGACCGGCCGGATCGCCAGCGCCACCATCAGACCATCGCTGTTTGGGACCGGTGTCTCCTTGGGCCCTTGGGAGTTGGTGAGTTTCAGGGGGACCTGCTCTTCGCGATCGCGTCTTTGCCATTTCCCGAACTGCAAGTTGCCCGCGGTCCCAGGTTCGGCGGTCGCGGCGGATTTTTCTAGCACGGCCGCCAACTGCTTTACATCCGTGACCCCATCCGGTAAGTAGTCGCCCCAGCGAACCGTCACCTGGAGTTCCTTGGCTTCCTTCGGAACCAGCAGGCTCATTCCCATCGAGGATTGGAAGAACGTCTTTCGGGCGGCACGATCCGGCGCAGTGTTGTCGTCCATTCCGCCACGCTTCGTCTGCTGATCCACCTCGTCGTCGTCGCCGCTGTCGTCGGATCGCTCCGTTGGGTCGGCATCCGTGGGAACGAGGAACCCCGTGAGGTACCAGCGCGACGGCGCGGTCGAGAGCACTTCGGCGTGCAAGTCCGCGTCGGCGCGGTCCGGCCCGATGAGATCGAGCCCGAGCGCTCGAACGAGTTTGGTGCGAACGTCGGCGGAGGTCATGTCGTTACCTCGCTACGAGACGAAATAGTTCTTGACTGTCTTCGAATGCCGCTCGGCGAGCTTGCTCGTAATCTTCTCCTGCATCGTCCCGGCTCACTTCTGCGGCCCAAACCGGCCCAACTGTGTTTATCGTTGCGAATTTCGCTTGCAAGATTTTGTAGCCTTCCCGAGCGAGGTCCGTCGAGAGAAGAACTCGGAGACGATTGGCAAGGTCCGAGAGACTCGGCTTATAGTTCCTCAAGACGAACGCGATATCGTATGCGTCTTTCTTCTTCGTACGCTCGTCGAGCGCAATCGCCTTGATCAGAATGAAGGCTTCCGGCCTCACCACGCGAACTCGAACCGTATTCTGCGCTCCGTCGGGCATCAAGCCGGGTATCTCAACCTCTTCACATGCGGCGAATGCGAGATCGATCCCCTTCAGACAACTCAATCGAAGTTCGTTGACCAGGATCGAGTTCGCCCCCTGGCCTGCTTCCTTGCCGCTGATGAGATCCACTTTTACAGGTTCCTGGGCGCCCGGCACAACTCTCAAGAACCTCGTCGGATCCGATTGCTGGCTGTATCCGGCGTCCGTCAGGCGCTTGCGGATCGTCTCGTAGGCGTTGCTCGCCACGGCATTCGGCGAAACGGCCAGGTCTACATCCAGTGAGCCTATATGTTTTCGGCCCGGATACAGGATTTCCGGTACCCAACCACCGATGAGGACGAATTCATCGCGGAATGCTCCAAGCACATTCACGACTTCGATCAGCACGGCGCGGCACGCGCTCGTTTGGTCAAGTTTCGCCACGGCGGCGTTCCTCCTCCCGTTTCGCAACGAGAGCAAACTTCTGGCTCAAGTAATTTTCGAACACCGCTTGGGCGGCTTCCTCTCCCCTGCCCGAAGACTTCTTCAAGTCGAGATAGGTCTGCAGCGCCGAAGTCTTGGGTTCGTTTCCCTTCGGAATCTCCGCGAAGACCGAAGGGTCGAATGAGCGGCAAATCGAGAGGTTATATCCCGTCGCTACGCGCTTAATGCCGCATTCTGTCATCAACCGTTCCAGCATGTCGTTCTCGAAGCCCTCGTTCGCCAGATAGAGTGATCCGACGCTATAGCGTACCTCCGGCGCCAGCTTCCAGGCCGCGGAGAAACTGCACAAAGCATGCTGAATCTTGTTCCGAACGCACCACTCATGGACGGTCCATTCTGCATTGGCCGCATCGCCGCGGAGATACACGTCAATTTGCTCGGCCGGTCCCGGATACTTCGCCGTCCAGGCGTTCAGCAATGCAACCGCATCCCGGACAAACAACCGCCGATCGTACTCGATGGCGTAACCCTGTTCAATCAGTGCTCGCTTCACTTTCACGACCAGGCCCGCACTCACCCGGACATCGGGATGTGCCGCCAGTTCGCGAACCTGCCAACCTTTCATCGGGTCTGTCAGCATCAACCGAATGATTCGGCTCGATTTCGGCGAAAACGGGTCCGCGGCCGCCGGTGTCGGCTCACGCTCGGTCTTGAATCCGGTTCGTTCAATCAGCAGCGGAAGCCGGTCGCTCTTGAGCCAACAATTGCCGGCCCGATCGAGGTAGCCAATCCCGCTACCGCGCAGAATTTCGGCGACGCGCGGCGAGATCACCGGCGAGTAAAACGCCCGGACTTGCGTCCTCGGCACCTTCCCCATTTGGTCACAGACCGCCAGGGCAATTTGCGGCGTCACCCGGGACTTGGCCTCGATGGCGAAATGGTACTTCGTCGACGGGCTCAGTACATCGATCAGCACATCAAGATCGCGGTCCTGTGCCGCTTTGAAAGGCTGCACGACCACACGGAATCCCGGGAACCCTTCGAACAGGGTTCGGAACGCCGAAGCCGCTTCTCGCTCCACTTCGCGATTCTCGTTCACTGAATATGCCCCATTCACTACGTAGTGAACATACTACTTTCAGTGAACAATGCAAGAATAGAACGGCAACTTCAACCGCTGATTCCGGGAAGTCCGGGAGTATTTCCGGATACCTTAGTCTTCGGAGGCTTCTTCCCCGGCTTCTTCACCTTCTCCGCGGGGGCGGACAGTTTCTCCTCCTCGGCGCGCAGCTTGTTCAAATCCAGTAACAGCGCCAGCACCTCGTCGCGGAAGGCGTCCGGCCAGCGGTAGCGCCACGGCTTCTTCTTCTGGCGTGCGCCCGGCGCGGACTCCACCGCGTCCTCGTCTTCCGAGTCGTCGTAATCGAGGAGGAACTCGCACGGCGGGACGGTCAGCGCCGCGAGGTCGCCGCCGTAGGCGTCGAGGACGGCGCGGTCCATGGCCGCGTGCAGTTCGCGCAGCGTCGTGATCTCCGCAGACGATTCGTGCGGATCGTGGAAGCGGTTGTACGTCTTGGTGAGCCCCTCGTTGTTGCGGACCATCAGGTCCGCCCGGAACTCGTAGTAGGTCTGGCCTGCGGCCTCGAGCGCGGCGTTGGACTCGAACGACGGTGGAAAAGGGAAGGTTTCGAAGCAATCCGAGGGCGAGTAGTTTAGATCGTCTTTCATCGTAGAGGTGAAGGTGCGTGTCCAGAGTTCGTGAGGACGTGATTGGAGTGAACAGAACGCGGAGTAAGTGTCAGTTGGAAACACGCACAGCTTGTGCCCCATGACCATGTTTAATGGCAAGAATGCGAATGTTAAATTGCCGCTGACGATCGGTGCGACCAGTACTCGCTTCAGGCTCGCGATTGCATTTCGCATTTCGGGACGTGTGCGGAGGTACAGCCACCATATTTCCTGTCCAATCTTGTCGCTCTGCTTCAATCGCTGAGGCTTGACCTTCTCCTCGACGAGTTTCAATAAATCGGGCCACTGACTTGATTGCTCTTCGGTCATGTCTCCGAAGTTGATGATGTAGCGATGATGCTTCTGCTCTGGATTGTTGTTTACTTCCTCGCCGCCGATGTACGGGAAGATGCGTTCAGCGTTGCGCTGGTCCTTCGCAATCAATTCGTGCATCAGGCTGATCGGGTTCGCCACGCCGTTCGTGTCGGTGTCGTCGAAGGTGAATCCACTACCGTAGATTTTAGCGCCGGTGAAGCTCTTGCCGGCGTTGGCGGCGAGCGGGGCCGGGTCGTCGTGGCCGCCCGCGTGGAAGAGGTACGCCGTGATGAGCGGCACGGGTTTGCCGTCGAGTTCGAAGGGCGGGGCAACCGAGCCCGACGCGCAAGCAAGGGTCTCTTTGGGCGAGACTTCCGCTTCACCCTTGCTTGCGCGTCGGGCTCGGAGCACATGCACCACGCTGACGACGACGGCGGCCATGCCGGGCCATTTGTAGCGCCGGCGCGCGGCGTAGATGGTTCCGCCGTTCTTGCAGATCCAGCGGAGGCCGCTGGAGCGGGTGTCGCCCTGGGCGATGGTGTTGGTGGCGATGAGTCCGAAGGTGCCTCCGGGGCGGAGCAGGTTGAAGGCGCGGCGGAAGAAGTGGGCCACGAGGTCCGCGTTGCCGTGGGATTCGGGGTGGATCATCTTGAGCCAGTCGAGGAAGCCGGTGCGGTTGCCGTCGGCGATGGTGTTTTTGCCGGCGAACGGCGGGTTGCCGACGATGAGGTCGAAGCCGGGGGAACCGAAACCCGGTTTCTGCTTTGGAAACCGGGTTTCTCGGGACGCACTGAGAAACCCGGTTTCCAAAG